>NZ_JAMNXL010000053.1 GCF_023653175.1 Erythrobacter sp.
CGGCGCCATGGCGCTCGCCACGCTGGCGGGCACGCTTGATGGCAACATCAGCAACAGCGGGCGGGTCCAGCTGGTCGGGACGACCACCGGGATCGACCTGGTCTCGCAGGTTGCGGGCGGGACGTTCGAACTGGGCGGGTTCAACACCACCATCACCGGCCTCTCGGGCTTCGGTGAAGTGCAGCTCGGCGGCGCGAACCTCACGGTCAATTCGGCCACCGCTACCAACTTTGCGGGCGTGATCTCGGGCAATGGTAGCCTGACCAAGAGCGGCGCGCAGTCGCTGACTCTGTCGGGTGCGAACACCTTTGCAGGGCAGACCACCATCAATGCCGGCTCGCTGGTGCTTAGCGGGTCGCTGGCGGGCACGGTGCTCAACAATGCCAGCTTCACCAATAGCGGCACGGTGAACGGGCTTGTCACCAACAGCGGCACCCTCTCCTCGAGCGGGACGCTGGCGGGCGGGCTGACCAACAATGCGGGCGCTGGCGCAAGCCTTCGCAACACGGTGAACGGCACCATCACCAACGCGGGCACCATCACGCTCACCGGCAACCTTGTCGGCGGCGCGGCGCTCAGCCAGCAGGCAAGCGGCGCGTTCAACCTTGCCGGCTTTACCGCAACGCTCGGCAGCATCGCCGGCAGCGGCTCGATCGCGCTCGGCAGCGGCGCGCTGACAGTCGGCGGCAACAACACCTCGACCACTTTCAATGGAGTGATCGGCGGCACGGGGCGGCTTTTCAAGACCGGCACCGGCACGCTGACCTTGACGGGAGTCAACGACTACACTGGCGAGACGCAGGTGAACGCGGGCGGCCTGACGCTCGCCGCGGGCGGCGTCATCGCCGGGCGGGTGAGCAACCTCGCGACCTTCACCAACGCCGGAACCGTCTCGGGGGGGGTGAGCAACTTTGGCACCTTCGCCTCGACGGGCACGGTGAACGGCGGGCTGACCCAGTTCGCCGGTGCCAGCGCGACCGTTTCGGGCACGCTCAATGGCGCGATCAACTCGGCCGGCACGCTGGTCATCAACGGCAACCTTGCTGGCAACAACATCCTCACCAACAGCGGCGCGGGCACTGTCCAGGTGCTGAGCGGTGTGAGCGTGACCGGGCTCACCGGGATCGACAATGCCAGCACCGCGGCCAATGGCTTCGCAATCGATGGCAGCCTCCAGACCAGCGGCACCGCGATCAACCGCGCCGGTGCGACCCTGAACGTGGGCCTCGGCGCATCGCTTCAGGCGGCCGGCATGACCAACTTCGGCACCGTGGACAGCAACGGCACGGTGACCAGCGACGTCGCCAACTCGGGCACGATCCAGAACGACTTCAACTGGACCGGCAACCTGACGCAGGGCACCGGCTCCACTACCAACAGCGGCTTGTGGAACGGCGCTTTCCTGATCGATGCGGGCGGGGTCGTGACCAATAACGCAAGGTGGGACAACGCCACCGGCTTCCTCTCGGCGGTCAACAACGGCCTGTTCGAGAACCGCAACCTGCTGCTGGGCGGCGGGGTCAATGTGACCGGCGTCGAGGCGCGGTTCGCCAACCGTGCGGGCGCCACGGCCCAGCTTGCCACCGGCCAGTTCCTGCGGGCCGAAAGCGGCGGCATCATCAGCAATGCTGGCACGATCACCGGCGGCGGTCAGGCCAATGCGGGCGGGGTGATCCAGAACCTTGCCGGCGGCGCGTGGACCGGCTCGTTCAGCGTGGCGGCCACCGGCAGCCTCAGCAATGCGGGCACGATCACCGGCAACATCCTCAACTTCGGCACCTTCTCCTCGAACGACACCGTCAACGGGATGCTGGTCAACGAGGAGGGCGCCAATGCCAACCTCTCGGGCAACTTCCTCGGTGACATCGCCAATGCGGGGTCCGTGTCGCTGACCGGCATCACCAACGGGATCGGCATTCTCGAGCAGAGCTCGACCGGAGCGTTCGATCTCGCCGGGTTCGACACCACCATCGGCGGCCTTTCGGGCAGTGGTCAGGTCTTGCTGCGCGACGGCGATCTCACGGTCCGCACGTCAACCCGGTCGACCACCTTCCTCGGCGAGATTTCGGGCACCGGCGCGCTGATCAAGACCGGTTCCTTCGCACTGTTCTTCGAAGGCGACAACACCTCCACCGGGCTGACCACGGTCAGTGACGGCTCGCTGGTGATCGGCGTCGCGAGCTCGTTTACGGGCTCGGTGCGCAACAATGCCAACCTCATCAACGGCGGCACGATCGGCGGGTCCGTCACCAACTTCGGGACCTTCCTCAACGCGAACCGTATCCTCGGCTCGCTGACCAATAACGGGTCGGTGCAGCTGGCGGGTCAGATCGACGGGAACGTGACCAACAACGGCAGCATCACCAATATCGGCGGTGCGATCGTCTTCGGCCGGTTCACGCAAGGTGAGGAACGCAGCCTCAACCTCGCCGGTTTCAACAGCAGCTTCGGCAGCCTCGCCGGAGAGGGCACGATCGCGCTCGGCAGCGCTTTCCTGACGGTGGGCACCGACAACACCTCCTCGGCCTTCGACGGGGTGATCGGCGGCACCGGCGGGCTGGTGAAGGTCGGCACCGGCACCTTCACGCTGAACGGCGTGAACACCTACACCGGCACGACCTTCGTCAACGCGGGCACGCTGGTTGTCGGCGCGGGCGCTGTGGTGGCTCCGCCGCCGGTCCAGACCCTTGCTCCGGCCCAGACCATCGCTCCGGCCCCGACCCCTGCGCCGGTCACTGCGCGGGGCATGGAACCGGCCATCGCGGGCGGTCCGGCGCATGTCGGCCTCGGCCTGCTTGTCGGCGGCACGTCCGGCATCACCGACGGGCGCACGAGCGTCACCATCGAGCCTGAGACCCTCGCCGTGATCGGGACCGCTCCGGTCATCGCCGATGCCGCAGGCGAGGCGCCCGCGGCACCGCTGACGAGCCTTGCTTCTCAGAATACGATGCTCGCTTCGGCGGTCATCGCAGGCAACGTCGTCAACAGCGCGACGCTGGTCAACAACGGCACGATCCTTGGGATGGTGATCAACAACGCCGGGGCGAACGCCAGCAACCACGGCGTGATCGAAGGCGCGGTGCGCAACGATGGCACGCTCGTCTCGACCGGCACGCTCGGCGGCGGGCTCCTCAACAACGGGCTGGCGCAGATCGAAGGCGTGCTTGATGGCGACGTCATCAACACCGGCACGATCACGCTGACCGGCATCACCACCGGCATCGACATCTTCGAGCAGGCGGCCGGAGCCACCTTCAACCTCGCCGGTTTCGACACCACGCTGGGCGCGATCACCGGAGCAGGGAGCATCACGCTCGGCGCAGGCCGGCTCACCACCGGGACCGACGGGGTCGGCACGGTGTTCGGCGGCGTGATCAGCGGGACGGGCAGCCTTGCCAAGGTCGGCACCGGGCGGCTGATGCTGACCGGCGCCAATACCTACACCGGCGGCACCACCATCAGCGGCGGCGTGCTGCAGCTGGGCAATGGCGGCACCTCGGGCTCGATCATCGGCCCGGTGGTCAACAATGGCGCGCTGGTGATCGATCGCAGCAATGCCTACACCTTCGCTGGCGCGATCAGCGGCACGGGCATGTTCGTGCAGGACGGCACCGGCACCACCACGCTGACGGGCGCCAACAGCTACACCGGCGGCACGCTCATCAGCCGCGGCCGGCTGGTTGGCAGCACCAACTCGCTGCAGGGCCAGATCCAGAACAACGCCGCGCTCGAATTCGCGCAAGGCACCACCGGGATCTTCGCCGGGCAGCTGTTCGGCGCGGGCCTGTTCGACAAGACCGGGCTGGGCCTGCTTGAGCTGACCGGCAACAGCAACGGCTTCACCGGCGGCACCTTCGTGCGCGGCGGCGAGCTCAGGGTGACCGGCCAGCTGGCGAACTCGGTGGTGACGGTGCTCTCGGGCTCGACCCTGTCGGGCAGCGGCACGATCGGCGGACTGGTCGCGAACAGCGGCAGCACCATCGCGCCGGGCGCGAATGGAGCAGGCATGCTCGGGGTCATTGGCGCGGTCAATCTGCAGGCGGGCAGCACCGTCCAGCTACAGATCCGCGCGGGCGGGCCCTCGGATGCGATCGTCAGCAATGGTACAGCGACGCTCGGCGGCACCGCAGCCTTCAGCAATCTCGGCGGGGTCTATGCCTTCAATTCCGAGATCATCCTGCTGCAGGCCGATGGCGGGCGCACTGGCACCTTTGCCAGCGCGACCGGGTTCGAGAGCTTCGGGATCCTCTACCGGCCCGAACTGGTCTACACCGCCACGCAGGCGCGGCTGCGCTTCGCGCCCAACCTGCTGGCGAACATCATCGGCAACACGGCGCTCACCGCCAACCAGCGCTCGGTGGTCAATCGCATCGATGGCGCGGTGACTGCGGGCTACAACCCGCAGCCGCTGTTCAACGTCTATGCCCTGCCGACCGCCCAGCTGCCCGGGGCCTTCGACCAGCTTTCCGGCGAGGTCTATGCCAGCGCTGCGGGCGTCGGCATCGAGCAGGAGCGGCTGGTGCGCGAAGCGGTGCTCGGGCGCGTCAGTGCCGTGGCGATGGCCGCTCGCGGCGATGCTGCGGCCGGCTCGGGCGCGGGCGCCTGGGGCCAGGTGTTCGGCGGCTGGGGCCACGGCGACGGTGACGGCAATGCGGCGCGGCTCGAGGCCGACCGGACGGGCTTTGCCACCGGCATCGACTTCGGCAAGGCCAACGAGAACGGCAGCTGGCGCGCAGGCGTGTTCGGCATGCAGATCCAGAGCGACGTCACCATCGACGCGCGCGGATCGAGCGCCGAGGTCGAGCAGAGCGGCGGCGGCGTCTATGCCTCGTTCAGCACCGGCGGCTTCAGCGCGGCGCTGGGCGGCTATCTGACCTCGGTCGATCTCACCGCCAGCCGCATCATCGCGCTGCCCGGCTTTGCCGAGCTGAACACCGGCGCGACCAGTGGCGAGGGGCGTCAGGCCTTTGCCGAGGTGTCGTACACGATCCCGGCGGGCAAGGGCATGGTGCGCCCGTTCCTCGGCGCCACCATCGGCAGCTTCGATCTCGATGCCTTCACCGAGACCGGCGGGGCGGCGGCGCTGACCATGCGCGAGCAGAGCTATTCGACCGGCACGCTGACCGCCGGGGTCGACGGCATCCTGCCGGTGGGCAAGAGCCTGACCCTGTTCGGCACGCTCGCGGGCCGCGCGCAGCTGGGTGACCGCGATCCGCAGGCGCAGCTGGCGCTGGCGGCCGCGCCGCAGCAGGCCTTCTCCGTGGCCGGGGTGCAGCTCGACGAGGTCGCGCTCTCGGCCCGCCTCGATGCCTCGCTCAAGCTCGGAAAGAATGTCGATTTCTCGGTCGGCTACACCGGGCTGATCGGCAGCACGATCTCCGATCATGGAGCGCGCGCGACACTGCAAGTGCAGTTCTGATCGGGCGCTGACCGGCAGAAGCCACGGCCCGCCTTCCGTCACCCGGAGGGCGGGCCTTCGCTTGTCAGGCGTAGCTCACCATCTCGAATTCGATCCCGTCCCAGTCGAAGAAATAGAAGCGGCGGCCGGGCGCGTAGTCGGCGTGGTTGAAGGGTTCGAGCCCGGCGTCCTTCACGATCCTCTCGGCGGCCTCGAGATCGTCCACCACCAGCCCGACATGGTTGAGCGGCGCGCCCTTGGCATGTCGGGCGGGCAGCGGACCGCCGCGGGTGTAGACGGCAATGTAATCATCCTCCCCGCCGACATGGATCGTCTCCCCGCCAAGCTGCGAGGGGCCGCGCCAGCGGATGTGCCAGCCCATCAGGCGTTCGAGCAGCGCAGCGCTGCGCGCGATGTCGCTAACGGTGATGTTGATATGTTCGAGGCGGGATTGGGGCATGTCTCAAGTCCTTTCGCAAGTTGCCGACCCGCGGCCCGCGAGGGGGCGAATCGATTGACTTGCCCCTTGTGCAATCTCAACCTAACTTGAGATCAAGCTTTATCGCGAGGCTCCGCTTCATGCCCTCTGCACCCCCGCTCCCCCGCCGCCTCAAGCCTTCCGACCTCATCCCCATCGGCGAGATCGCGCGCCGCACCGGGCTCAGCGTCTCGGCGATCCGCTTCTACGAGGCGCGAAAGCTGATCGAGCCGGTGCGCACCGGCGGCAACCAGCGCCGCTTCCTGCGCTCGGACATCAGGCGGCTGTCCTTCATCCTCATCGCCCAGCGCCTCGGGCTCTCGCTGTCCGAGATCGAGGAGGCGCTCGCCAGCCTTCCCCACGGCCGTACCCCCACCGCGCGCGACTGGCAGGCGATCAGCAGCGCGATCCGCCAGACGCTCGACCAGCGCATCGCCGAGCTCGCCCGCACCCGCGACCGGCTCGACGGGTGCATCGGCTGCGGCTGCCTCAGCCTTGAACATTGCGCGATCTGGAACCCGCAGGATCAGCTCGGCGGCGAGGGGCCGGGGCCGCGCAAATTGCTCGGCTGAGCGGCTGTTCAGCGCCAAACCGTTTACCTGCATCGACGAACGGCGTTGCCTTCGATCAATCGCCCGCCCGCTCCCACCAATGCGGCTTTATCGCTGGCAGGGTTGGGCTAGAGTGCAAAGGATTGATCAACAGGGGTCTGCCACACATGCTCGAACTCAGCGGCGTCAGCCACACCTATCCCAACGGCACCAAGGCACTCGACGATGTGAGCCTGTCGATCCCCAAGGGGATGTTCGGGCTGCTCGGCCCTAACGGCGCGGGCAAGTCGACCCTGATGCGCACCATCGCGACGCTGCAGGCGCCGACGCAGGGCACCATCCGCTTCGGCGAGATCGACGTGCTAGCCGAGCCCGATCGCCTGCGCCGCACGCTGGGCTACCTGCCGCAGGATTTCGGAGTCTATCCGCGCATCTCGGCAGCCGCGATGCTCGATCACATGGCGGTGCTCAAGGGCGTCAGCAATGCGGGCGAGCGCAAGACGATGGTCGAGCACCTGCTCAACCAGACCAATCTGTGGAACGTGCGCGGCAAGGCGATCGCGGGCTTTTCGGGCGGGATGCGCCAGCGCTTCGGCATCGCTCAGGCGCTGATCGGCCAGCCTGACCTGATCATCGTTGACGAGCCCACCGCGGGCCTCGACCCGGAAGAGCGCAACCGCTTCCTCAACCTCCTCGCAGGGATCGGCGAGAACGTGGTGGTGATCCTTTCCACCCACATCGTCGACGACGTCGCCGACCTGTGCCCGCGCATGGCGGTGCTGGCAGGCGGCAAGCTGCGGCTGGAAGGCGCGCCGCATGACCTGATCGCCTCGACGCGGGGGCGCGTCTGGCAGAAGACCGTCCACCACACGGCGCTCCCCGACATGCAGGCGCAACACGAGGTCATCTCGCACCGCTTCTTTGCCGGCGACATCGTGGTCCATGTCCTCTCCGACACGCAGCCCGAAGGCTTCGCGCCGGTCAGCGGGGGGCTCGAGGACGTCTACTTCGCGACCCTTGCCGAAACCCGCCGCGCGCCCGCGCACGCAGCGTAAGGGAGGGCCGGACCAATGCTAACTGCACGCCTCGCCGCGTTCGAAATCCGCTACCAGCTCAAGAACCCGGTGTTCTGGGTTTCGGTCGCGATCTTCTTGCTGATGGGCTTCGGCATTTCCGCCAGCGACAATGTGAGCTTCGGCTCGCCCGGAGCCGTCAACGAGAATTCGCCCTTCACAATCAGCATCGCGACCGCGGTCTTCTCGATCTTCTACCTCTTCGTCATCACCGCCTTCGTCGCCAACGCCGTGGTGCGCGATGATGTGACGGGCTTTGGCCCGATGATTCGCGCAACCCCGGTGGGACGCACCAGTTTCCTGGCCGGACGCTTCCTCGGCGGGCTGGTGATCGCGATCCTCGGCTACGTGGCGATCCCGGTGGGGATCGCTGTGGGCGCGGCGATGCCATGGGTCGATCCCGAGACGGTCGGCCCCAACAGCCTTGCGCTCTACCTGTGGCCCTTCCTCGTCATCGCCATTCCCAACCTTGTCCTGTCGTCGGCGCTATTGTTCGCGCTGGCGACGATGACCCGGTCGATGCTGGCGAGCTATATCGGCGTTGTCGTGCTGGTGATGGGCTATCTCACCGTGCCGCTACTGCTCGGCGATGATCCGAGCTGGCAGGGCCCGGTCGCGCGCTACGAGCCGCTCGGCACCGGCGCGATTTTCGAGGTTTCGCGCTACTGGACGTCGGCCGACATGAACAGCAAGGCCCTCCCGCTCGAGGGCAACCTGCTGTTCAACCGCGTCTTCGTGCTGGTGCTGTCGGCGCTGTTTCTGGGCCTGGCATGGTTGCGCTTCAGCATGACCGAGCGCGCGCCCTCACGCTGGCGGCAGCGGCGGCTGGCTCGCCAAGCGGCCAAGGCGGAGAAGGCTGGAAGCGTTCCGCCGCGCACGCTCACCGCGCCCGTTACCCGGAGCTTCGCCACCGGCCATGCGCTCGCCACCTTCTGGGCACGGCTCAAGACCGAGGTGCGGATGGTGGCCAAGAGCCCCGGCTTCCTCGTGCTGCTGCCGCTCGCGATCGGCTTCACGATGGTCAACCTTGCTTTCTCGCAAACGACCTTCGGCACGCCGTCCTACCCGCTCACCGCGACCGTCATCGGCGCGGTCGTCGGCAGCATGACACTGTTCAGCATCATTATCGCTGTGTTCTACGGCGGCGAGCTGGTGTGGCGCGAGCGCGACGTGAAGATCGGCGAAATCATCGACGCCACCCCCGTCCCGGCCTGGACGATGTTCGTGCCCAAGATCCTCGCGATCTTCGTGGTGCTGCTCGCCATGGCACTGTCGGCGATGTTCACCGGCGTGCTCTTCCAGCTCGCCAAGGGCACGGCGAGCATCGACCTCGGCCTCTATCTCACCGCCTATGTCATCCCGCAGAGCATCGACCTGTTGATGGTCGCGATCCTCGCGGTGTTCTTCCAGGTGCTCAGCCCCAACAAATATGTCGGCTGGGGCCTGTTTCTGGTGTGGTTCGTGGTCCGGATCGTGATGGGGAACATGGGCTACACCAACATCCTCTACAACTATTCCGGCACCCCGTCCGAGCCGCTCTCCGACATGAACGGCACCGGCGGCTTCTGGGTCGGCGCGGCGATTGCACGGGTCTATTGGGCGTGCTTCGGGGTGGTGCTGCTGGTGTTTGCCCACTGGGCCTGGCCGCGCGGCACGGTGGTCGCGGTGGTGCCGCGGCTCAAGGGCGTCGCCAGGCGTGCCAGCCTTGCCTCGGGCGGGATCGCGCTCGCCGCGATTGCCGGGATGGTCGGCACCGGGATCGCCATCAACCACAATATCAAGGAGTTGAACCGCTACGAGACCTCCGACGAGGCCGAGGCCCGGCTCGCCGAATTCGAGCGCAAGTACCTCAAATATGCGAGCCTGCCGCGCCCGGTGGTGACCGATGTCGAATTCGTCATCGACATCGATCCCGACGCCAAGCGCTTGAAGGCCACGGGCCACTACCTGATGCGCAACGACAGCGGTCAGCCGATCACCGAGCTTCATATCCGTCAAGGCGATGAGGGCGCGAAGTTCACCCGCCTCGAGGTTGCCGGGGCCAAGCTCGCCAGCTTCGACGAGACGCATTTCTACCGCATCTACCGCTTTGCGACCCCGCTCGCGCCGGGCGCGGTCACGCGGCTTGATTTTGCCACCGACATCTGGCGGCGCGGCTTTGCCAATCGCGGGGCGGCGACCGACATCATCGACAACGGCACCTTCGTGAACAATTTCACCTTCGCGCCGATCATCGGGATGGACCGCAACCAGCTCTTGCAGGACCGCACCGCGCGCCGCCGTCAGGGGCTTCCGGCCGAGCTGCGTATGGCCAAGCTCGAGGACACCTCGGCACAGGTGCGCAACTATATCGGCGCGGACTGGGTCAATTCGAAGATCACCCTCTCGACCGCGGCCGATCAGGTGCCGGTCGCCCCGGGCGACAAGATTTCTGACGTGGTCAAGGATGGCCGCCGCATCGCGGTGTTCCAGTCGCCTGCGCCGATCCTCAACTTCTTCTCGGTGCAATCGGCGCGCTATGCCGTGGCCGAGGAGATGGCCGGGCCCGTGCGCCTCAGCGTCTATTATGATCCCAAGCACGCCTGGAACGTGCCCGCGATGCAGAAGGCGCTGAAGACGTCGCTGGCCTATTACCAGCGCAATTTCGGGCCTTACCAGTTCGGCTATGCGCGGATCATCGAGTTCCCGGGTTACCAGAGCTTCGCGCAGGCTTTCGCGGGCACCATGCCCTATTCCGAAAGCATCGGCTTTGCCGCCGACGTGCGCGATCCCGAGACCATCGACTACGTCACCTTCGTCACCGCGCATGAAGTCGGCCACCAGTACTGGGCACACCAGATTGTCGGCGCGGACTTGCAGGGGCAGACGCTCCTGTCCGAAACCCTCGCCGAATATTCAGCGCTGATGGTGATGAAGGAGCTCTATGGCGAGGACAAGATCCGCCGCTTCCTCAAGTTCGAGCTCGATCAGTATCTCGGCGGGCGCAAGGGCGATGTCCTGCCCGAACAGCCGCTGCTGCGGGTCGAGAACCAGCAGCACATCCACTACAACAAGGGCGGGATGGTGATGTATCTGCTCCAGCACCGGATGGGCGAGGATGCGGTCAACCGCGCGCTGTCGCGGCTGGTGGCGAAATACCGCTTCAAGGGTGCGCCCTATCCGCGCAGCCTCGATCTGATCGCCGAGCTGCGCAAGGAGGCCAAGACGCCGCAAGATCAGGCGCTGATCACCGACCTGTTCGAGAAGATCACGATCTATGATCTGAAGGCCAAGGAAGCGACCTCAACCAAACGCGCCGAAGGCAAGTGGGTGACCCGCATCACTGTCGAGGCGGGCAAGTTCTATGCCGATGGCAAGGGGGTGGAAACGCCCGCCAGCCTTGCAGAGAACATCGAGATCGGCGCCTTCACCGCGCGGCCGGGCACTGGGGCCTTTGCCAAGACCAATGTCCTGTCGATGAGCCGCATGCCCGTGCGCGGGGGCAGTCAGGTGATCGAGATCGTCACCGCGCAGAAGCCCGCCTTCGCCGGGGTCGATCCTTACAACTTCTACATCGACCGTGATGCGGATGATAATGTGGTGGCGGTGAACTGAGGCCTTGCTCCCCTCCCTTCGGGGAGGGGAGAATGCAGGCCTAGGCTTCCGGCCCCAATTCCGGATCGAGATCGCGGGGCCGCGCGAAGTGCACCAGCTCGGCGCAGTAGCGCTTCAGCTCGCTCCAATGCGCGATGTCGCATTCGAGCACGGCGTAGGCCGCGGTCGGGAATTTGACGACCGCCTCCTTGAAGAGCGCGTTCTCCTTGCCCGGCGCGACCAATTCGAGCAGCACGTCCTGAAGGCCCGGATTGTGCCCCGAAATGAGGATCGTCTTCGCCTCGTCATCGCCGCTGCCCGCATGCGCCTCGATCGTCTCGACGATGCTGTCGAAGCTGGCGAGGTACAGCCGCTGGTCGTAGATCGGCGCAAGTTCGGGCAGCGCGCCCTCGAGCGTCAGCTTCACGCGGACCGCGGGGCTGGCGATCAGCCGATCCCACTTCACCCCGTGGTCGCGGATATGCTTGCCGATCAGCTCAGCGCCCTTCTTCCCGCGCGCGTTCAGCCCGCGATCGAAATCGCGCTGGCTGGTGTCGTCCCAGTCGGACTTGGCGTGGCGCAGGATGCCGAGAATCTTCATGGCTGAAAGGCTTCTCCCGTTGGCGCCGACAGCTTGCCCACAACACCAGCCGCGACGCGTTGTAAAGCCTCATCGAGCGTCACGCGCAGTACGGGGGTGCCCTTGGGAAAGGCGCTGAGCAGCCGCGAGGGGAAGGCGGGGGAGAGGACGATGAAGTGGCCCGCATCATCCTTGCTGCGGATCAGCCGCCCGAAAGCCTGCGCGAGGCGGGCGCGGATGATGCGGTCGTCATAGGCGCTGCCCCCTCCTGCCAGCCGCCGCGCCTTGTGGAGGATGTCGGGGCGCGGCCAGGGCACCTGCTCGAGCACCACGCACCTCAGCGAGTGGCCGGGCACGTCCACGCCGTCCCTCAGCGCGTCGGTGCCGATCAGGCTGGCACGCGGATCATCGCGGAAAATGTCGACGAGGGTGCCGGTGTCGATCGGGTCGACATGCTGGGCATAGACGGGGAGGCCTGCGCGGGCGAGCCGGTCGGCGATGCGGCCGTGCACCGCGCGCAGGCGGCGGATCGCGGTGAACAGGCCGAGCACGCCGCCGCCTGACGCCTCGATGATCCGCGCATAGGCTCCGGCCAGCGCAGGCAGATCGCCCTTGGCGATGTCGGTGACGATCAGCACCTCGGCGCGGCCCGCGTAATCGAAGGGGCTCTCCGCCGCCGAGAGCAGCGGCTGGGCTTCGACATGCGCCGCGCCCGAGCGCTGGATCGCGCTAGACCATTTCTCGTCGGGCGCATCGGCATCGGTGGTGCGGTCGGTGAGCGTCGCGCTGGTCAGCAGCACGCCGTGGGCGGGCTCCAGCACCACGCGGGCGAAGGGCTTCATCGGATCGAGCCAGCGGCGGTGGATCGCCACGTCGAACTCGCGCGCGTCGGAGCGGTCGACCGCGAGCCAGTCGACGAATTCGGGGTCGGCGGGGCCGCCCAGCCGGTCGAGCAGCGATTCCCACGCGCTGAGCAGATCGATCCGCCACGCCAGCGCAAAGCGCGCGCCCTCGATCCGCGCACGGCCCTGCGCGTCGAGCCAGTCGGGCGGTTCGGCGAGGATCGCCTCCAGCCGCCCGCCCAGCCTGATCAGCGGCACGCGGATGCTGGCGAGGGCTTCGGAGGCCGCGCCCGCCGCCTCGATTACTTCGCCCGGCAGCCCCGCCGCCTCGGTCTCGATCCCGTAGCCCGCCTCCTGCCCGCCGCTCTCGTCGCGGGCATAGGTCGCGGTGCGCACCGCGGCGAGCAGGGCTTCCAAGGGGCCGAAGGGGCTGTTCTCGGCAAGGCGCTGGAGCCAGCCGTCGGACGGGAGCAATTGCCCCGCCTTGCACGCCGCAGCAATCGCCTCCGCGCCCGCATCGTCATAGCTGGCAATATCGGCGAGCCTTGCGGAAAGCCCCCGCCGCCGCCCGCGCGCCTCGCGTTCGGGGCCCATGATCCAGCGGCGCAATTCGATGGTTTCCTGCCCGCTCAGAGTGGCGGCGAAGGTCGAATCCGCGGCATCGAAGACATGGTGGCCTTCGTCGAAGATCAGCCGTGTCGGGCGCTGGTTCGGATCGCGCGCGCGCGCTGCATTGACCATCACCAGGGCGTGATTGGCGATCACCAGATCGGCCTGCGCCGAATCCCGCGCGGCGCGCTCGATGAAGCATTTGCGGTAATGCGGACACCCGGCATAGATGCACTCGCCGCGCTGGTCCGTGAGCGCGGCGATCCCGCGCTTCCTGAACAGCGTGCCCAGCCATCCCGGCAGATCGCCGCCGACCATGTCGCCGTCGCGGGTATAGGCCCCCCAGCGCGCCACCAGCTGCGCAAGGATCGCCGGGCGGCCTGCGAACCCGCCTTGCAAAGCGTCCTCGAGATTGAGGAGGCAGAGGTAATTCTCGCGCCCCTTCCTCACCACCACGGGCGGGGTGCCATCGGCACGCTTGACCGGCCAGGCGCGGCGGCTCTCGGCGCGCAGTTGGCGTTGCAGGTTCTTGGTGAAGGTCGAGACCCAAACCGTCCCGCCCGCCTGCTCGGCCCAGACCGAGGCAGGCGCGAGATAGCCCAAGGTCTTGCCGATCCCCGTTCCCGCCTGCGCCAGCGCCAGATGCGGGCGGCCGGGAGCGGAGCGCGGTGCGAAGATGCGGGCAACCTCCTGCGCATAGGCGCGCTGGCCCTCGCGCTGCTCGGCTCCTTCTCCGGTGAGCCGCGCGAGCTGCGCCTGCACCGCCTCGGCGCCGAGTTCCACTTGCCGCGGGGCAGGGCGCTCGCCGGTCTCTTCCCATTCGGGCAGCTTGGCGAACAGCCAGCGTTCGGCCTTCTCGGGCTTGGCGATGCGCGGGCGCAGCACCTGCGCCCACGGCCAGCGCAGGCGCTCCAGCGATTGCACCGCGCTCCACGCCCCTTCGCGCTCGAACCATTCGGGGTCCTGACACGTTGCCACCAGGGCGCCCGCCGCACGCTGGAGCATCTCGGGCACTGCAGCGTCATTCTCGGGCACGGGGAGCCCCAAGGCCTCGGCCAGCCCGCGCGGGGTCGGCACGCAGAAGCGCGCGGGATGGATGAAGGCGAAGGCCTCGAGCAGATCGAGCCCCGAGAGATCGGGATAGCCCAAGCGGCTCGCCACCAGCGGCGCGTTGAGCAGCAGCACCGGGGTGTCGGCGGCGGCCATGATCGCATCGCCCTTGGAGACTGCCTGCGTCGCGCCTCCGCCGGCGCGCAGCCAGTGGCCGCCGTGGCTGGCGTGCAAGGCCGGCAGGGGGAGCGGATCGGGGAGGGTCACACGCGCTTAGATGGGCGAGGGCTGCGGCGATGTAAACGCCGCGCGCTGCGGCTTTGCCCCGCTGGCTGTCCTACAGCGGGCCGATGGCGTAGAAGAGTGCCAAGCTGCAAAGGCAGCCCTTCGCAAAAGGCCTCGTTCCCATGTCCGTCCGCTTGCAAAATGCGCCTTTAAAGTTCTGTTTTTCAGTCTGAAAAAGCCTTGTTGGAAAAGTGACACGCTGTAATCTTTGTCACCTTCCCAACTGCCATTCTAGGCTTGCAAGCCGCCTTCCGCCCCGTAAAAGCCGCCCCACCATGACGATAACCCAAGATGCCCTCATCGCCGCAGCGCAAACCTCCAAGGCCTGGCCCTTTCAGGAGGCGCAGCGCCTCGCCAAGCGGCTGCCGGACGGCAAGCCCGGCGGCGTGCTGTTCGAAACCGGCTACGGCCCCTCGGGGCTCCCGCATATCGGCACCTTTCAGGAAGTGCTGCGCACCACGCTGGTGCGCCGCGCCTATGAGACGCTGACCGGTCAGCCGACCCGGCTGGTGGCGTTCAGCGACGACATGGACGGCCTGCGCAAGGTGCCCGACAACGTGCCCAACAAGGCGCTGCTCGATGCCAATCTCGGCAAGCCCCTGTCGCGCATCCCCGATCCCTTCGAAAGGTTCGAAAGCTTTGCTGCGCACAACAACGCGATGCTGCGCGATTTCCTCGACCGCTTCGGATTCGAGTATGAATTCGTCAGTTCGTCCGCTTGCTACAATGGCGGCAAGTTCGACGATGCCCTGCGCGGGGTGCTCGCGAACTTTCAGGCGATCCTCGACATCATGCTCCCGACCCTCGGAGAGGAGCGGCGCAAGACCTACTCGCCCGTCATGCCGATTTCGCCGACCACCGGCGCGGTGTTGCAGGTGCCGATCGTAGTGGTGGACGCCGCGGCCGGGATCATCCGCTTCACCGACGAGGACGGCAGCGTCGTCGAGCAATCGGCGCTGGGCGGCATGGCCAAGTGTCAGTGGAAGGTCGACTGGGCGATGCGCTGGGTGGCGCTCGGCGTCGATTACGAGATGTATGGCAAGGATTTGACCGATTCCGGCATCCAGTCGGGCAAGATCGCCCGCGTGCTCGGCGGCAACAAGCCCGAAGGCCTGATCTACGAGCTGTTCCTCGATGCCAAGGGCGAGAAGATCTCCAAGTCCAAGGGCAATGGCCTCTCGATCGAGGAGTGGCTGCAATATGGCAGCCCCGAGAGCCTCGGGCTTTACATTTTCGCCAATCCCAAGAGCGCCAAGCAGCTCCACGCCGGGGTGATCCCCAAGGCGGTCGACGATTATTGGCAGTTCCGCAGCGGCATTCCCGCGCAGGACGCCGACAAGCGGCTCGGCAATCCGGTCTGGCATCTGCTGCGCGCGAATGAGCGCCGCGAGGGCGCCGAGGCCCCCGGAGCGGGCGAGGCGCTGGCGGTGCCGTTCAGCCTGCTGCTCAACCTCGTGGGCGTGCTCGGCGCAGGCGCGACGCGCGAGGCGGTGTGGTCCTATCTCGGCAATTATGTCGAGGATGCCGACCCTGCCGAGCACCCCGCGCTCGATGCGCTGGTGGACCGGGCGCTTGCCTATAACCGCGATTTCGTCGCTTCGACGCTGGAGAAGCGCGCACCTGCGGGCGGGGAAGTGGCGGCGCTGAAGGCATTGGACGCGGCGCTCGAAATGGCCGACCCCGCGACCAGCGCGGAAGACTTGCAGACCATCGTCTACGAGATCGGCAAGATCGAGGAGTTCGGGTTTGAGTCCCTGCGTGACTGGTTCAAGGCGCTCTACGAAACCCTGCTCGGCTCCGAGCAGGGCCCGCGCATGGGCAGCTTCATCGCCCTCTACGGCATCGCGCCCACCCGCGCGCTGATCGCGGAGGCGCTGGCCAAGGCATGACCTGTCCGTGACCCGCCGCGACTCCGATCCGCGCGATCTCGCCCGCGAGTTGCTGGGCCGCGATTACGACGATCTCGGGGCGGATGAGCAGCGGGTCTTGGAGCATGTCGCGGCGGGCAGTTTCACCGGCCGCGACGCGGACGAACTGGCGCAGGCCCACGCCACCTGGGGCAACCGGCTCGCCGACCGCGTGGCGATGGTGGGGGGAAGCTGGGGCTTCATCATCGCTTTCGGCGTGGTGCTGGTGGTGTGGGCGGCGCTCAACAGCGGGGTGTTGAAGGCGCTGGGTGTGAAGCCCTTCGATGTCTACCCCTTCATCTTCTTGAACCTGATGCTCTCGATGCTCGCTGCGGTGCAGGCCCCGATCATCCTGATGAGTCAGAACCGCCAGTCGATGAAGGACCGCATCACCGCGCGCCACGATTACGAGGTCAACCTGCGCACCCAGCTCGAGATCCTGCGCCTCGCACGCCGGGTCGAGGCTCTGGCGGCGGATGTGCGGGTCATTGCCGGGAAGGAGGCCGGGCCGGGTGGGAGCGGGTAGCCGCCGCTCAATGCCCTTTCATGGGCACTTCGTCGGCACCTCGTCGCCGCCTCATACCCACGTCATCGCCACCTTCTTGTGCGGTACCACTTGGTGATGATGTATTTCGCCCCCGCCTCCACGGGGGTTCCGGCATGGAGCGTCGCCTCGTTGGGGCGGCCGTTGGGCAGGGCATTGTTCCACAGCAGGAGCACACCGGGGGTGGGGGCGATATTGATGCCGAGCAGGGTGAAGGCGGTCGCGCCGCCTGCCTCTACCGGATTGAGATAGGCCATCGTCGTCCAACTGCGCTGCCCGCCGCGCTGCTCTTCGCCGGGCCAGTAGCTTTCGGAGGTGTAGAACCAGTCATTGTGCGGCTTGAACTCCTGCCCCGGCAGGTAGCGCTGGCCCTGGATCGGCTCGCCAAAGGACTTGGGCACGCCCAGCACCGCATCGATCCGCGCCGAGATGGCGGCAACGAAGGGGTCGTGGAAGTCGAGATCGCTCGAGAAGGAGGTGCGAAAGCCGCTCGCATAGTCGAGCTCGTGCAGCGCCGAGGGCTTGGCGACCTGGTCGATCATGGCGCAAAGCCGCCCGCACTCTTCGCCCGCCAGGAAGCCGCCGATGGCATAGAGCTCGATCCGCTCGTCGGGCACGCGGTAGATCCCCGGCATTGCCCCCAGCCGCGCACGCACCGCCGTGCCGAGCCGGGCGAGGGCGTTCTGGTCGGGGGCAGGGGCGGGGGCAGGCGTGGGAGCGGTCATCGTGGCCCAAGCCTAGCAAGCCCCGGTGCGGCGGCGCAAGCGGTCCGCACGCCTCTTGCGGGACGGAGCAGCGCTGTTAGGCTGGGTGCCATCGGGGGATCATCGGAAGGACAATCATGAGCCTCAACGCCAGAACTAGATACTCGGGCCTTGCCATGCTGCTGCACTGGCTGATCGCGGTGCTGGTGATCGTGCAATGGCGGATCAGCGAGACGGCGGAAGAAGCGCCGACGCGCGAGGCGGGCGGCGAGATCATGGCCAACCACTTCGCGCTGGGCGTGGTGATCTTCGTGCTGGTCGCGCTGCGGCTGGTGTGGCGGCAGGTCAGCCCGCCGCCGCCGCCTGTCGTCGGTCACGCCCCGTCGGAGCGGGCTCTGGCGGCCATCGTCCACTTCGCCTTCTACGCGCTGCTGCTGGTGATGCCCATCGCCGGGTGGATCGCGCTCTCGACCTTCGGGGAAGCGATCAGCGTCTGGGGCCTGTTCAGCCTGCCCGTGCTGCCGGTGCCGCAGAACCCCGACCTCGGCGAGACCATCTTCGAGCTTCACGGGGCCTCGGGCATCGCGCTGCTGGTGTTGGCTGCGGTCCATACGCTGGCCGCGCTCAAGCACACTGTCAGGGACAAGGACGGCACGCTCTACCGGATGCTGCCCTTCGGCACGGCGCGGGGCTGAGGCCGGACAAGAGAAAGCCCCGCCGGATCGCTCCGGCGGGGCCGTCCCTTTTCTGGCGAAGACCTACCAGAAGAAGTCGTGGATCACGTCTACGACCTCGCCGGTGTAGATATCGACGAGCACCACATCGTCATAATACCGGACCCACTGGTAAGGTCCGTAGACCGGCGGGAGGCGGTAGGCCCACGGGTCGCTGATGAAGAAGCGCGGCTGGAAGAACAGGCTGTCGAGATAGAAGCCGATGCCCACCCGGCTGTAGCGGTGGCTGCGGAACGGCGCGTAGTACGGGCCGGGGCGGAAGGCGAAGCGATTGCCGCGGCGGAAATCGTTCCAGTCATAGCGACGGTTGTCGCGCCAGCGGTTGTCCCAGCGACGGAAGTCGCGGCGGTCCCAACCCGGACGCCCGTTCCAGCCCCAGCGCCAGTCGTCCTGACGCCAGCCCCGGCGGTCGCCGCGCCAGCCGTCACGGCGGTCACGATCACCACGCCAGTCGCCGCGGCGGTCGTCGTCGCGGCGCCAGTCACCGCGCTGATCGGCCCGGCGCGCGTCGCGGGCGATGTCGCCGACCTGGCCTGAGAAACCACCGCCACCCCGGCCGTCACGGCCGCTGCGGGCTCGGATGTCGCCGACGCGTCCGTCACCCCGGCGGTCGTCGACCCGGTCCGCACGGCGGTCGCCGCGGTCTTCGATGCGGTCGGCGCGGGTATCACCGCGATCCTCGATGCGATCGGCGCGCCGGTCGGTGCGGCGGTCGACCTGCTGGGCAGCGCGATCGCGGCCGCGCCACTCGAGCCGGCGCGCCTCGGCATCGCCGCGCTGCTCGACACGGTCGGCGCGCTGCTCGAAGCGGCCGTCGACCCGGTCTGCGCGCCGTTCACTGCGCTGGTCAATGCGGTCGGCGCGCTGTTCGCGCTGGGCCTGCTGCTGGGCCGCTCGGACGCGGTCGGCGACCTCGCCGCCGAAGCCGCGCGATGCGGGCCGCGCCGGTGCGGTCTGCTGAACCG
>NZ_JAMNXL010000054.1 GCF_023653175.1 Erythrobacter sp.
CCTGCCCCGTCACCTTCCCCTGCCCATCGGCGACCGCCGCCTTGGCGGTGAGATTGGCAAGGTAGAGCCCGCCATATTCGAAGCCGCTGGCGGTTATATCGGCATCGACGCTGGCGCTGCCATCGGCATAGCGGCCGGTCGCGTCGATATCGGCGCGCGCGATGGTGATCGGCGTCGCCCCGCCGAAGCTGGCATTGCGAGCGGCGAGATCGACCGCGAAGCCGATCGCGTCGCCCGGCTGCGGCCGGAAGGCGAGCGTGCCGTTCACCCCTCCGCCCGCCAGCCTGAGGTCGCCCGAAACGCCTTCGTCGAGCAGCACGACCTCGCCCGTCACATTGGTGCGATACACATTGAGCCGGTTGATCGCGACGCGGGTCGGCGCATTCTCGGGCAGGAACAGCTCGAGCGCACCGTCGAATTCGCCGAGCAGCGATTGGCCCGCGACATCCAGCCCGAAGCCCTCCTCGCTGGGCGCGAGCGCGATGCGCACGTCCTTCAGCCCCGCCGCGGGGTAGGGATCGGCGAGCACCAGCACGGCGCGCGGGCCGTCGCCTGCGATCTCGGCATCGAAGCGGAACGGCCCGTATTGCGCCTGCCGCCCTTGGCCTGCGAGCACGGTGCGCGTCACCCCGCCGCCGGTCACCACCTTGCTGTCGAGCGTGGCGGTCAGGCGCGGGGCGGTGATGGCGGTGTTGCGGAAGATGATCGGCTGGCCCGCTCCCATGCCAAGCTCGCCCTTGAAGCGCACCTGCTCGCCCGCGAGATTGACGATGGTGGCGTTGCCGATCTGGCTCAGCACCCCGGCGAGATTGGCGCGCAGGCTCCACGGCACGCGGGGGCCGAACTTGGCGAGGATTTTGGCATTGGCGGTCACCTCGCCCGCGCCTTCGACGCGGAGGCGGCTGGCGGTGACCGGCCCGGCGATGGCATAGGCACCTGCGGGGATATCACCCTGCAGGCTGAGCTCGGCGTCGAGCCCCGGAAAGGCGATGTCGGTGCGGTCGGCGGCAAGCGCGCCGCGGGCGAAATCATAGGTGAGAAGGCCTCTCGCCCTCCCCTTTACCAGCCGCGGGTCGGCTTGGGCGATGCCGGTTGTCACGGCTTGCGCGGTGAGCGCGAGGGGCAGGCTCAGCACCGATCCCTCGAGCCGCGCGCTGCCCTCCTGCGCAAGGCCGGTCGCCGTCACGCCCGAGGAAGCCAGCCGCGCGACAGCGATCTCGTGCTTGATGCCGAGATCGTCGAACGCCCCCGTCAGGCTGGCCACGAGAGTCCCGCCCTCGATCCGCAGGCTCTCACCAAACAGATCGGGATTGCGCAGCGCCAGGCGCACCCGCGCGCCATCGACCACCTTGTCGGCAAGGTCCGCGCCGCCGCTTACCCGCGCATCGAGACCGTCGGAGACCACCGCGGCGCGGCCCTCGATCACGCTGTCCGCAAGCGTGAAACTGGCCGCGAGCGCGGTGGCCGCGCCCAGCGCGCGGCCGATCAGGGTCTCGCCCCCCAGACCGCTGCGCCATTCGCCCAGCAGGCCGTAGCGACCCGCATCATTGGTGATGCGGAAGGCGGCGACCGGCCCGTCCCGGGTGCTGTCGGTGGGTCCGATTGCCCGCGCCACCGCCGCACCGCGCCAGCGCTTCCACGTGCCGTCGCCGACGATCCGCGCCGAATAGCCCTGCTCGAGCTTCGCCAGCCCGGCCAGCACGCCGCCTGCCGGGGCGAGCGCATCGCCGGAAAGCTCGAACCGGTCGCCATCAGGCTCGGCATCGAGCAGCAGCGCGAAGCGGTCGCGTGCGCCCAGCCGGGCGTTCGCGTCGACCATCGCGCGGCCCTCGCGGATGTCGATCTTGGCGGTGAGGTTCGCCCGCTCGTCGCGCGGCGTGGCGAGACCCTTGGCGATGGTCAGGTCCTCGATCACCAGCTTGTCGACCCGGATGTCGAAATCGGGCAGCAGCGGCGCATCGGGATCGCCGGGGAGCAGTTCGGGCAGCCGCGTCAGCCGCCCGCGCTTTGCCGTGACCTCGCGGATATCGAGCCCGCTCCACAGCCACTTGAGCGGCCGCCAGTCGAGCCGCACTTCGGGGATGGTGAGGAAGGAGCCCTTGGGGTCGCTTACCGTCACCTGCCTGAGCACTGCCTGCCCGTAGATGTCGCCCTCGATCCTTCCGACGGCGAACCTCAGGCCCGAAGCGGGCGCGGCCGCCGCGATCTGGTCGGCGATGAAGCGCTTACCGATGGGGGTCGCAAGGAACAGCGCGACCAGAAGGAAGGGCGCCAGCAGCAGGCCCAGCGCCCAGCCGGTCCGCTTGCCCCAGCGGCGCCCGCGAGATGCCTTGCGCGGCGGCGGCGGCGCTGTGCCGGTCTCGACACCCTCCGCCATCAGAACGCCTGCCCCAGGCTGACATAGACCACCACCGGGCTGTCGAACTCGGTCGGGTTGAGCGGCGCGGCGACATCGACGCGGATCGGGCCGAAGGTGGTCTTGTAGCGGATGCCGATGCCCGCGCCCCAGCGGATGTCGCCGAAGGTCGGGGTCGAGCCGCGGCTCACCGATCCGGCGTCGACGAAGGGCACGACCTCGATCGCGCCAGCGAACAGCGGGGTCGGGATGCGCGCCTCGGCCGAGAACTCGACCAGCGAGGCCCCCCCGGTGGGATTGCCGAGCGCATCGCGCGGGCCGACGCCCTGGAACCCGTAACCGCGCACCGAGGCGCCGCCGCCGCCATAGAGCCGGCGCGAGGGTGCGATGTCGTCGATCCCGGCACCCTGGATCGTCGCCGCGCGCACGCGGCCCGCCAGCACCAGATCACCCAGCGACTGGTAATAGCTCGCATCGCCCTGCGCGCGCAGATAGAAGCTCTGCGCCCCGCCCTGCCGCGAGACCTCGGGGGCAAGGAACAGGGTTGCACGCCAGCCCTCGCTCGGGTCGAGCAGATCGTCGCTCTCGTCGAGGGTCACGCTGCCGAACAGCCCGCCGATCAGATAGGCCTGGCGCGGCACCACCACGCCGGGCGCGGTGCGGACATTGCGGTTGCGCTCGTCGGTGTAGATTGCCTCGCCGCCAATCTGCCAGCTGACCGGCTTCTGGAACAGGATGTTCGAGATCTTCTCGAAGGTCACACGCACCCCGCCCCCGCGCGAATCCACCGCTTGGGTGGTGATGTCGCTGGCGAAGAGATCGACGGTCAGCACCTGATCGCGGCCGAGGAAGTTGTTGCGCCTCACCCCCACGCTTGCCAGCGCCTCGCGCGTGCCGAGGATGCCGCGCAGCCGCAGCGTGCCTTCGGGCGGGAAGAGGTTGCGGTGCTCCCAGCGGCCCTCGAGCTTGAAGCCGTCCTCGGTGCCATAGCCGATCGCGCCGGCGATGGTGCGCAAGGGCGCGCGCTCCATCTCCACGTCGAGCGCGACCTCGCCCGGCTGGTCGCCTGTGGGCGCGCGGGTCTCGCGCGGGGTGACGGTGACGCTCGAGACGAGGCCGGTGGCAATGATCGCGCGGCGCAAGTCGGTCTCGAGGCTCTGCTGGAAGATGTCGCCCGCATCGAACCGGGCAATGCGCGCAAGGTGGCTGCCCGACAGGAAGCGCGGATCGTTGCTGACCACCTCGCCGAACACATATTTGCCGCCCGGCCGCGCGGCGAGGGTGAGATCGCCTTCCTCGCGCGCGTGGTCGATCAGCAGCTGGGGCTCCTCGACCTTGGCGAAGGGATAGCCGCTTTCGCCGAGCGCGACGCGCAGCTCCAGCTCGCGCTCGATGATGCGGTCGGCATAGAGCGGGTCGCCGGTCTTGATACCGAAGGCCTCGATCAGCCGGCTGGCATCGGGCTGGGGGAGCGCGGGCAATTCGCCGAGGTCGATCCGCCCGAAGCGATAGCGCGGGCCCGGCAGGATGTCGAAGCGCACGCTCGGCTCGCGCGAGGCGGCCTCGGCATCCTCTTCGCGCGCGGATTCGTTCGCCTCGCCCGCGCGCCGCCCGCCCGAAAGCTGGCGCACCACCTCGCCATCGTAATAGCCATAGGTGCGCAGGATATCGCCGAGCAGTTCGGCATCGGCGCGCGCGCGGGCGGCGACCTGCGGGGTGGCCTCCTCGCCATCGTCGAGCTCACGCAAGGTCGACAGATCGCGGAAGCGGCCTACGAATTCGTCCTTCTCGGGGAAGGCCTCGGGATCAGCCGGGAGCGCGAGCACCAGCGTGGAGCTTACCCGCGTCTCGGCCAGTTCGGGCGCGGCGGCGAGCACCGGGGCGGCGATGCTGGCCAGCGCCTCGAGCTCGGGATCGGGCGGGAGCGGCTGGGGATCGGGGATCGCGAGTTCGGCGAGCGCCGCCTCACCCTGAGGCAGGGGCGCGCCATCGGCTGCGTCTTCCAGCCCGGCAAAGGCAGCATCGAAGGCGGGATCGGGAGCCGTAGCCAGCGGGTCGAGCGACTCGGCGGCGTCGGCCACCGCCGCAGGGTTTGCCACGCCGCCGGCCGCCCAGCTCTGCGGATCGGCAAGCGCGGCCTCGGGGATCAGCGCGTCGAGCGAATCCGGGACAGGCTCGGGCTCGGGTTCTGATGAGGGAGCGGGTGCGGGCGGCTGCGCAGAATCACGCGCGCCTGCCTCCTCATCCTCCGCTCCGGCAGTCTCCTGCGCCGCCGGCTGCGCGCCAAGCGACGCCGCCGCCGCTGGCGCAGCGTTCAGCGCCAGTGCGGTGTGACCCAATCCTGCGGCAATAGCGAGACCGAGCGTGAGACGCTTAGCCGTCTCAGGTCGCGGGGAACTTGACAGGCTGGCCATCCTTGCCCCGCGCACCGGCAAGGCTTTCGTCCTGCGGCCGACGCGGCGCTGTCGCTGCGGCGATGAGGCGATGCTGCTCGCCCTCCTCCATCAGCTGCCAGCCTTCCCGCGTCAGACGCTCAAGCGGGCGATAGCGAACCTTGTACTGCATGCGCGGCGAGCCCTCGACCCAATATCCGAGATAGACGTAAGGCAATGCCTCAGCCGCAGCGCGGCGGATATGATCGAGGATAATAAAGTTGCCCAGCCCTGCGCGTTCCGGGTGATCGGGCTCGTAGAAGGAGTAGATCATCGACAGCCCGTCACCCTGCCGGTCGGTCAGGCAGGCCCCGACGAGGCGCCCCGGCTTGCCGTTCGGCCCGGGCTCGCGATATTCGGTGACGACGCTGCTTACCGGCGTGTGCTCGATCATGTCGGCATAATCGAGCTCGTCCATCGCCGACATGCCGCCATCGGGGTGGCGTTGGCCGAGATAGCGGGCGAGCAATTCGAACTGCTCGTCGGTCGCCCAAGGGCGGCATTCGGTGACGATCAGGTCGCTGTTGCGCTTGAGGTCGCGCTTCTGGGTCGATGAGGGCTTGAACCTGCCCGCCACCACCCGCACCGAAACGCAGGCCTGGCAATCAAGGCAGGAGGGGCGATAGGCGACCGTCTGGCTGCGGCGGAAGCCGATCCGGCCCAATGCCTCGTTGAGCTGGTCCGCGTGGGGGCCCTTCAGCTCGGTGAACACCTTGCGCTCGCTGCGGCCCGGCAGATAGGGGCACGGCGCGGGGCTCGTCACGAAGAAGCGGGGAAAGCGGATCGGTGCCGTCACGGGTGGGGCCTGTCCTTCGTGCGCCGGAGCTGGCGGGTGAATCGCGGGTGGGCGAAAGTGTTAAGAAAATCTTATGCCCACACCTTCGCTCCGGTAAAAGTCCCTTAACCATGAAAATGTCGCGAAAACGACATGGGCGCCCGGGCAACCGCGGCAAACCGCGCCCGCAATGGTGCAAACCGGGACGTTTGCCCCGGCGTGGATGCTCGAATTTTCTCGAAATCAGCCGAGTTCGACCATCTGCACCGAATAGCCGTTGGCGCGCAGGCCCTCGACCAGCCGCTCGACCTGCTCGGCGTCGCGCGCCTCGCATTCGATGTCGGTGATCAGGCCCTTGGCGGGCAGCGTGGTGAAGATGCGCTGGTGATAGATCTCGATGATGTTGACGTTGTGTTCGTCGAACAGGCGCATCACCCGGAACAGCGCACCGGGGCGGTCCTGCAGGGTGATCCTGAGCCGCGCAAGCCGCCCCTGACGCGCCAGATCGCGCAGCAGCACATTGGCAAGCAGGCGCGTGTCGATATTCCCGCCGCACAGCACGAGGCCGATGGTTTTCCCTGCGAACCGCGCCGGATTGCGCAGCACCGCGGCCAGCCCCGCCGCGCCCGCGCCCTCGACCACGGTCTTCTCGATCTGGAGCAGCAGCGCGACCGCCTTTTCCAGAGCGGGTTCATCGACCAGCAGGATGTCGTCGACCCGCTCGGCGATCACCTTGGAGGTGAAATCGCCCGGCACCTTGACCGCGATGCCTTCCGCCAGCGTGTCCCCGCCGCACGGCAGGCTTGCGCCCTTGATGCGGTCGAACATGCTCGGGAACAGCCCGGCCTGCACGCCGACCACTTCGATCTTCGCATTGATCGCCTTGGCGACAGTCGCCATCCCCGAGATCAGCCCGCCCCCGCCGATCGGCGTGACGATGCAATCGAGATCGGGCTTCACGGCGAGCATCTCGAGCGCCACCGTGCCCGCGCCTGCCGCGACATGCGGATCGTCGAAGGGGTGGACGAAGGTGAGGCCAAGCTCGACCTCGAGCTTGCGGGCATGGGCATAGGCCTCGTCGAAGGTCTCGCCTTCCAGCAGCACCTTGCCGCCGACGCTTTCGGTCTGCATCACCTTCACCGTCGGCGTGGGCTTGGGCATGACGATGGTGACGGGGACGCCGAGGCGGGTGCCGTGGTAGCTGAGGCCTTGGCTGTGGTTCCCCGCCGAGGCCGCGATCACGCCGCGCGCGCGCTGTTCCTCGGTGAGCAGCAGCAGCGCATTGAGGGCCCCGCGCTCCTTGTACGCCGCGGTGAACTGGAGGTTCTCGAACTTCAGCCAGATATCCGCGCCGGTGATCTCCGATAGGGTGATCGAGTGCATCATCGGGGTTTCGACCACCGCGCCCGCGATCCGCGTCGCGGCGGCGCGGACGTCGTCGAGGGTGAGGTCGGCCGGCGTGGCGGCGGCGCCCTTGGGGTGCGATGCGGTGGCTTGCGTCAACATGATGCCGCCGCAGTTAGAGCCTTGGGCGCGCAAGGGCAATCGGCAGGCGTGCGGATTTCGTATGCGCACCCCGAGCATTGGCAAGCACGCGGCAAAGCGATAGCACACGCGGCCTACCCTCGCTTGCCTAGGACCGCCATGCTCCGTTTCGCTTCCACCGCCGTCTCCGCCCTCGCTCTCGTCCTTGCCGCGCCCGCCTGGGCCGACACGCTGGTCGACAATGTCGATGGGGTGACGATCGACGCCGAGGGCAAGATCAAACGCTTCTCGGGGCTGGTGTTCGACGAGGAGGGCACGATCACCGCCGTTCTCGACCGCGCCGACAAGCGCCCGCAGACCGATTACCGCGTCGATGGCGGCGGGCGGGTGATGCTGCCGGGCATGATCGACGCCCATGTCCATGTCATGGGCATCGGCTTCGGCGCGCTGACGCTCGACCTGTCGGACACGACTTCGCTCGAGGAGGCGCTCGCCAAGGTAAAGGCGTTCGCCGAGGCGAACGAGGGCCGCCCGTGGATCATCGGGCGCGGCTGGAATCAGGAGAAGTGGGGCCTCGGGCGCTTCCCGACCGCCGCCGAACTCGATGCCGTGGTGGCCGACCGGCCGGTGTGGCTCGAACGGGTCGACGGCCACGCCGCCTGGGGCAACAGCCTAGCGATCCAGACCGCGGGCGTCACCGCCAAGACCGCCGATCCGGCGGGCGGGAAGATCATCCGCGATGCCAAGGGCAATCCTTCCGGCGTGTTCGTCGACAATGCGGCGCGACTGGTGGCCAAGGAAGTCCCCGCCCCCCGCCCGGAAGACCGCGATCTCGCGCTCGCCAAGGCGCAGGAGGTGCTGCTCGGCTACGGCGTCACCGCGGTCGCCGACATGGGCACGACGCTGGACGACTGGCACACCTTCCGCCGCGCGGGCGACACCGGGCGGCTGGCGATGCGGATCATGGCCTATGCCGACAGCATCGACACGCTCGAGACCGTCGCCGGGCCCGCGCCGACTGTTTGGCTGTACGACGACCGGCTGCGGATGGGCGGGATCAAGCTCTATCTCGACGGCGCGCTGGGCTCGCGCGGGGCGGTGCTCAAGGCGCCCTATCATGACGACCCGGGGGCCAAGGGCCTGCCGCTGCTCAGCCCCTCGCAGCTGCGCAACCTCATGAGCCGCGCGGCGATGGACGATTTCCAGACCGCGGTGCACGCCATTGGTGACGCGGCCAATGCCGAGGTGCTGGGCGCGATCGAGGAGCTTTCGGAGAGCTACAAGGGCGACCGGCGCTGGCGGATCGAGCATGCGCAGATTGTCGACCCTGCAGATATTGCGCGGCTGGGCCAGCACGGGGTGATCGCCTCGATGCAGCCGCTCCACCAGACCTCCGACCGGCTGATGGCCGAGGCGCGATTGGGGCCCGACCGGCTGGCGGGGGCCTATCCGTGGCGCTCTGTGATCAATGCCGGAGGGCGCCTCGCCTTCGGCTCGGATGCGCCGGTCGAGCCGGCCGATCCCTGGGCCGGAATGGCCGCCGCGATCAGCCGCACCGATGTCAAGGGCGAGCCCTTCGGCGGATGGCTGCCGCAGGAAACCGTGACGCGCGAGCAGGCGCTCGCCGGGTTCACTGCGGACGCCGCCTTTGCGGGCTTTGCCGAAGGGCGCTTCGGCCGCCTCGTCCCGGGCGAGCGCGCGGACTTCCTGTTCGTCGACCGCGACCCGCTGTTCGCCTCGCCGCAAGCCTTGCGCGAGACCAAGATCCTGCAGGTGTGGATCGGCGGGGTGCAGGTGAAGGGGACGGAGTAGCTACTCCGCCGCCGCGCGCTCCGCGGCTTGCTCGGCCTCATTCGCCAGCTTGTCGGCGGCGACCGCCTTCTCCTGCAAGCGCATCAGCACCAGCGAGGCCTCGAACAGCAGCAGCAGCGGTACGGCGAGGATGATCTGCGAGCCCGGATCGGGCGGCGTGACGACCGCGGCGATCGCGAAGATGGCGACGATCACATAGCGCCGCGCCGCGACCAGCTGTTCGCGGGTGATGATCCCGGCGCGGTGCAGCAACAGGAGCAGCACCGGCAACAGGAAGGTGAGGCCGAAGGCGAGGATGAACTGCATCACCAGCCCGAGATAATCGCCTGCGCTGGGCAGGGCCTGCACTGTCAGCCCCCCGGTCTGCCCGCCATATCCGAGGAAAAAGCGGAACGCGGTCGGCATGACCACGAAATAGGCGAGCGACGCCCCGGCGGTGAACAGCACGGGGGTGGCGATCAGAAACGGCAGGAATGCTTTCTTCTCGCGGGCATAAAGGCCGGGGGCGACAAAGGCCCACAGCTGGTTGGCGATCACCGGAAAGCTCACCATGAAACCGGCAAACAGCGCCACCTTAAGCTCCACGAAGAACACTTCCGGCAGCTTGGTGAAGATCAGCTGGCCCTGTCCTTCCGGGAAGGCCTGCTTCAGCGGCAGCACCAGCAAGCCGAGGATATCGTCCGCGAAATAGAGGCACACGCCGAAGCCCACCGCCAGCGCCAGCAGGGCGCGGATCACGCGGGTGCGCAGCTCGATCAGATGGTCGAGCAGCGGCGCACGGGTCTCGTCGAGGTCCTTGACCTCAAACATCCTCGTCCCCCGTGTGTGGCCGTGCGGGCAGCATCGGCGGACGCGGTGCGTCGGGGTCGGGATCGACCGCCGGGCCGCCGATGGTGACGGTCGCCGCGCGCGCAGGGGGCTTGTCGAACAGCGACGGCTGGGGCGGTGGCGGTGGCGCAGGAGCTTCCGGGATCTGGTCGGCGGGGGTGTCAGCGGGCGGCGTCTCGAGCGGCGGCGGCCCCGTCATCACCGGCGCGCCCGCTTCCGCCTCGGTGAGAGCGGCAGAGCGGCGCATGATCTCCTCGTTCTGCGCCTTCCACTTCTTTTCCATGTCCTCAAGCTCGGCCTCGCGCACCATGGCGTCGATGCCAGAGCGGAAATGGGCCGAGAGGCGCCGCACCTTGCCGATCCAGCGGCCCGCCACCCGCATGGCGAGCGGCAGGTCTTTCGGCCCGATCACGACAACCGCGACGATGATGATGACCAGCAGTTCTGCTGCGCCGATGTCGAACATGTGCGGTGCGGCTGCGCCGCCTCCCTGCGGGCCGGATCAGGCGCCGGTGCTGTCGGACTTCTCGGACGGTGCGGGCGCGGCTGTCGGCGCGGGGGCAGTAGCGGGCGGCTCGATGCGCGCCTTGGGCTCCTCAGCCTCGCTCATGCCCTTCTTGAAGCTCGAGATGCCCTTGCCGAAATCGCCCATCATTTCAGAAATGCGCCCGCGCCCGAACAGCACGAGGACGACAAGGGCGACGATGAGAATTTGCCAGATACCGACGTTCATGATGCGAGACTCGCGAAAAGGTTGCGCTGCCCATATAGGCAGCTTGTCGCGCGGATGCCACCCGGCGGAAAGAAAGTCTCGAACACGCGCGATCAATCCTCGTCCGGGCCGCTCTCGTCTTCCTCGTCGGGCTCGAAACGCCCCATGCCGTCGAGCGCGGCTTCCAACGCCTCGTCGACCGGATCGAGCAGGCCTGCGGCGCGCAATTCGTCGATGCCGGGCAGGTCGCGGCGCGAGGCAAGGCCGAAGTGGTCGAGGAAATCCGGGGTGGTGGCATAGATCACCGGGCGCCCCGGCACTTCGCGGCGGCCTGCGGGCTTCACCCAGCCTGCCTCCATCAGCACATCCAATGTGCCCGCGCTGGTCTGCACGCCCCTGATGGATTCGATCTCGGCGCGGCTGACGGGTTCGTGATAGGCGATAATCGCGAGCACTTCGGTAGCGGCGCGGCTGAGGCGGCGGACCTGCTCCTTCTCGCGCCTGAGCAAATGCGCCAGATCGGGCGCGGTCTCGAAATGCCAGCGCCCGCCGCGCTCGACCAGATGGACGCCGCGCTTGGCGTAGCGCCCTTCCAGCACCCCGAGCGCTTCGCGCACCTCGCCGCTCGCGAGGCCGCCCAGATGGGCGGCGAGCGCCTCGACGCCCATCGGCGTCTCGGCGGCAAACAGCGTGGCCTCGATCGCGCGTTCGAGGGTCGCCGGTTCGTCCTCGGGTTCCTCGCTCACGCCCCGATCCCTTGGGCTGCATCCCTGAGACGGCGGATGCGCAAGGGGGCGAAGGCGCCGTCCTGTTCCAGCTCGGCCCGCCCGCGCTTGGTCAGCTCGAGCGCGGCCACGAAACTCGATGCCAGCGCCGAACGCTTCAGCGCGGGCGAGGCGTGGGGCGGGAGGAAGTCGCGGATTTCCATCCACTCGAGCGTCACGCCGAGCATCGAGGAGACCCGCTCGAGCGCCGAATCGAGCGTCATCACCGGGCGGTTGGCGACGTGGTAGATGCGCGGAGCGGTGCGCGCCTTGACCTGCCCATAGGCCTGGATGATGCTGAACAGATCGGAGCGCCACACGGTCTTGCGATCGGTGCGCAGGCCCTCGGGGCTCCCACGCAGAAACACGTCGCGCCCGATCCGGTCGCGGCCCATCAGCCGCCCCGCCGCCTCGCGCATCGCGCCGAGGCGTTGCAGGCGGATCTGGAGGCGCAGCGCCAGTTCCTCCGGCGAGGGGTCCTCCTGCTCGGCCTTGGGCAGCAGCATCGCCGACTTGAGGTAGGCGAGCCAGGCGGCCATCACGAGGTAATCGGCGGCCAGTTCCAGCTTCAGCGCGCCCGCACGCTCGATGTAGATGAGATACTGGTCGACGAGCGCGAGGATCGAGATCTGGCGCAAATCGACCTTCTGCCGCCGCGCGAGATCGAGCAGCAGGTCGAGCGGGCCTTCCCAGCCGTCCAGCTCAAGATACAGCGCGTCGGTCTCGGGCCGCCCTGCATCGGGCGCGAGCATGAAGGGCGGCTCGGGTGCGTTCATGCGGTCAGCGCCAGCAAGGCATCGCGCTTGGCGAGGAGTTCGGCGGCTTGCGGTGCGATGGCGTCGGCGACCCGCGTGACGGCGAGCGCGCGGTCGAGCCTGGCGGCGGTGACATCGGACATGGCGGGCAGCACCGCGCAGATACCCTGCATGTCGTCCATTTTTGCCCAGCAATTCAGTATGATATCGCAGCCCGCAGCGTGGGAGCGGGCGGCGCGTTCGGGGATGGTGCCGCCGAGCGCCTCCATGTCGATATCGTCGGTGAGCAGCAGGCCGTCGAAGCCTATCTCGCCACGGATCACGTCACGGATCACGGTGTGCGAGAGCGTGGCGGGGTTCTCGGCGTCCCAGGCGGTGAAGACGAGGTGCCCGGTCATGCCGACAAGTGCTTGATTCAATGCCCGGAACGGGGTGAGGTCGTCCTCCAGCTCGGCGGCTGAGGCGGTGACCGTGGGGAGCGCCTTGTGGGTGTCGACATCGGTTCGGCCGTGGCCCGGCATGTGCTTGATGCAGCCGGTTACGCCGCCCGCCGCGAGCCCTTCGAGCACCGCGCGGCCCAGCGCCGCCACCTGCATCGGATCGCTCCCGAGGGCGCGGTCGCCGATCACATCGTGCGCGCCGGGCAGGCGCAGGTCGAGCGGGGGGTGGTAATCGACGGTGATGCCCATCGCCGACAGTTCGAGCCCCATCGCGAATGCGTTGGCGCGCGCTGCCTCGATCGCGCTGGCGGGAGCGATTCGGTAAAGCTTTTCAAAAACTTCGCTCGCCGGATAGCCCGCCCATAGCGGCGGGCGCAGCCGCGCGACGCGGCCGCCTTCCTGATCCATCGAGACCAGCAGGCGCTCGCGACCGTGGATGCTGCGCAGGTCATCGGTCAGCGCGCGCAGCTGCTCCGGGTCGAGGCAGTTGCGGCCGAACAGGATGTAGCCCGCCGGATCGCACTCGCGGAAGAAGGCGCGTTCGTCTTCGGTGAGGACGGGGCCGGAGAGGCCAAAAATCGCAGGTGTCATATGGCCGTCAGGGTCGCATTGTGGCGTGGGTCTCGCAAGGGCCCGGCAGCGTCAATGACGGGGAAAAACCTCGCAATGCCCCGTCATCGCCCCTGCAACGACACGGCAACGACCCGCCGACGAACCATTGACTGCCTCGCGACCAGCCGACGCGATCACTTGACCTGGCAATCGACCCCGTCGGCCTTGAGCGCGCGGCACAGGCCATCGGCCTCGGCGCGGGTGCCGACCACGGCCTGCAGGCGGTAGACCGTGCCGATGTCGACCTTGCCCTCGACGACGCGGTACTTGATGCCCTTCAGGGCATCGGTGCGGCGCTGGGCGTCGCTCCAGCCCTGTTCGGCGCGGGCGCGGGTGCCGTAGGCGGCGAGCTGGACGCCGACGCCGCCGGTCGCGGGTGCCTGACCTGCGGCAGGAGCGGCGACAGGCACTGGCTTGGTCGGCGCGGCGGAAGGCGCTGCGGCAGGCTGGCCGGCGCCCTGCGCTCCACCCGGCGTCCCGCCCGGCAGCGGCGGCAGCGGGGTTTCCGCGACCACTCCGGGGCGCGATCCGCCCTCGCCCACCACGGGGGCGACATTGCCGGTGCCGTCGAAAGTCTTGCCGCCCGGATCATCGGGGCGCTGCTTGACCGGCCCCTCGGGCGCGGCGATCACGCTGCCATCGGCGACCACTTCGCCGCTCACGGCGCGGTTGGTGACATACCACACGCCCCCCACCACCACGCCAAGCAGCGCGACGAGACCCAGGGCAAACAGCATGATCTGGCTAGTGTCGATCCCGCCTGCACCCTCTTCCTCGTCATCGGATTCGAGCCACGGCAGGCTGTCGGGCTCGCCCAGCCCGAGCTCGTCGCCCAGCTCGCCGGCTTCCTCGTTCAGCTCTTCGTATTCGGCATCGACCATCACGATTCCAGTGCCCCCTAAGGCAGACCTACATGCTCTCGACCGCCTCGACGCCGAGCACGCCGAGACCATTGCGGATCACTTGCCCGATTGCGCTTGCGAGGAAAAGCCTTGCCGCCGTCAGGCTCGCGTCCTGTTCCACGATGAAGCGCTTTTCGGGGCGGTCATTACCGAGGTTCCAGTAGGAATGGAGGTCGCCTGCCAGGTCATAGAGATAGAACGCGATCCGGTGCGGCTCGCGCGCACGGGCCGCTGCCTCGATCTCGCGCGGAAATTGTGCCGCGCGGGCGATCAGCGCCAGCTCTTCCGCCCCGAGCCGGTCCAGCGCCGCATCCGACGGCGTGATCCCCATGTCCGCCGCCTTCCTCAGCGTCGAACGGATGCGCGCGTGGGCATACTGGACATAGAAGACCGGATTGTCCTTCGAAGCCTCGACCACCTTGTCGAAGTCGAAGTCCATCTGCGCGTCAGGCTTGCGGGTGAGCATGGTGAAGCGCACCACGTCCTTGCCGACCATGTCGACCACGTCGGCCAGCGTCACGAAATTCCCGGCGCGCTTGGACATCTTGAACGGCTGGCCGCCCTTCATCAGCTGCACCATCTGGACGAGCTTGACCTCGAAAGGCTTGGGCGCAGCGGCGTCCGCGCTGGTGAGCGCGGCTACGGCAGCCTTGATCCGCTTGACCGTGCCCGCATGGTCCGCGCCCCAGATGTCGACCAGCGCGTCGGCGGCCTGCGCCTTCTGGAAGTGGTAGGCGAGGTCCGCGCCGAAGTACGTCCACGCGCCGTTCGACTTCTTGATCGGGCGATCCTGATCGTCCCCGAACTTCGTCGAGCGGAACAGCGGCAGCTGCACCGGCTCCCAGTCTTCCGGGGGGGCCTTGCCCTTGGGCGCTTCGAGCACGCCGTCATAGACGAGGTCGTGTTCGCGCAGCCACGCCTCGGCGGCATCGACCTTGCCCGAGGCTTGCAGCTCGGCTTCCGAAGAGAACAGGTCGTGCTTGATGCCCAAGGTGGCGAGATCCTCGCGGATCATGTCCATCATCGCCGCCACCGCGCGGGCGCGGAACGCGAGCAGCCAGTCGCCCTCGGGGGCGGCGGCGTAGGTGTCGCCGAACTCGGCGGCGAGGGCCTCGCCCACCGGCTTGAGATATTCGCCTGGGTAAAGACCCTCGGGGATGGTGATTTCTTGCCCCAGCGCCTCGCGATAGCGCAGGTGCACCGAGCGGGCGAGGACATCGACCTGCGCGCCCGCGTCGTTGACGTAATATTCCTTGGTGACGCGGTGCCCGGCGAATTCGAGCAGCCCGGCCAGCGCATCGCCCACCACTGCGCCGCGGCAATGGCCCATGTGCATCGGGCCGGTGGGGTTGGCCGAGACATATTCGACATTGACCATCCGACCCTCGCCCATCCCTGAGCGGCCATAGTCATTGCCAAGCTGCGCAATGGCGGCGAGTTCGTCGAGCCACGCCTTGGGCGCGAGGCGCAGGTTGATGAAGCCCGGCCCGGCGATCGCGGCGCTGGTGATGCCGGGGTGCGCGGCGAGCCTGGCGGTGATCGCCTCGGCGAGCGAGCGCGGGTTCAACCCGGCGGGCTTGGCGAGCACCATCGCCGCATTGGTGGCAAGGTCGCCATGCGACGCGTCGCGCGGCGGCTCGAGCGTGACATTGGCGAAGGAGGTAGCCGCGGGCAGCGTGCCCTCGGCGACCAGCTCGGTCAGCACGGTTTCGATCAGCGCCGCATGGGCGGCATAGAGGGTTTTCGGTTCGGTCATCGGGTTCTCGTAGCGATGGCGCGGAGGTTCGCGCGTGCAAGATAGGAAGCGGGGTCCCGGGTCAAGCCCGGGAGGGGGTAGAGGAGAGCAGACCGCCGATCTCGCGTGTGGCACTCTTCGACGCCGAAGACGTCGCGAGCGCACGCGCGCGAGTCGCAGGTGCCCCGAAGCGTAGCGAAGGGAACAGCACCGAGGACGAAGGCGCAAAGGCGCCTTCGCAAAAAATCAGCGCGTCACGTTATACTTCAGCTGCGCCTCGGTCAGCTGGAAGCCGACCAGCATTTCGAAGCGGGTGCGTGCGATTGCGGCCCTGACCTCGGGGTCGGCGAGCGGATCGAGCGCCGCCTCGGCGTCGCCGGCGCGTCGTCGCTTGGTGATCTTCTCGCGGATGTCCTCGGGCAGCGCGGCATCGGCGCGGTTGACATAGGCGCCCGCCTTGCCCGTGCCCTGCGCGCGCTCCTGCCCATCGGCAAAGGCGAGCGTGACAGTACCGATGCGCTTGGAGACCACCGCGCTGCCGCCGCGCACGACGGTGACGAAATAGGGGAGCTCGACCGTGCGCGCGCCGCGCGTATCGCTGCGACGGGCGTTCACGGTGAAGGTCGCCTCGGCATAGATCTTGTCCGAGGTGTCGTTGCAATCGCTGCGCAGACCGGTCATCGCCGCGCTCACATCGAGGCTGGCGACGGTGGTGTCGGCGGGGTTGCGGAAGGTGGTGACATCGCCGGTGTAGTCGGGGATGCCGACCGACGGGCACAGCGACAGCACGCTGGCGATGCCGACGCCCTGGTCGATGACAAGCTCGCCCTCGTTCGAGCAGGCAGACAGCGCCGCCACGGCGGTAAGGGCAAAAAGGGCGCGCACGCGAAGCTTCATCAAAGCCGTCCTCGAATTAAACGATCCCGAGCGCCCTAGCGAGGACGTGCGGCTTGCGCTAGAGGGGGTGACATGAACGCGCCCTTTCCCGCCTCCGCCACCGAGACTCCTGCCGACACCGCAGAGCGCCCGCTTCTGAACCTGCTGATCGCTGCCCCGCGGGGCTTCTGCGCCGGGGTCGACCGGGCGATCGAGATCGTCGAGAAGGCGCTCGAGCGGTATGGCGCGCCGGTGTTCGTCCGCCACGAGATCGTCCACAACAAATATGTCGTCGAGCAGTTGAAGGCCAAGGGCGCGATCTTCGTCAAGGAACTGGACGAAGTGCCCGATGACGCGCCGGTGGTGTTCAGCGCGCACGGGGTGCCCAAGGCGGTCCCGGCCGAAGCCAAGCGCCGCAAGCTGCTCTATGTCGACGCCACCTGCCCGCTGGTCAGCAAGATCCACCGTCAGGCCGAACGCCAGATCGAGAAGGGTCGCCACATCATCTTCATCGGCCACGAGGGCCACCCCGAGGTGATCGGCACGATGGGCCAGGTCGAGCCCGGGCAGATGACCCTCGTGGAGACCATCGAGGACGTCGACAAGCTGCCCTTCGATTCCGACGAGGAGCTTGCCTATCTCACCCAGACCACACTGTCGGTGGACGACACGCGCGAAGTGATCCAGGCGCTCGAATGGCGCTATCCCAACATCTCCGGCCCGCGCGCGGAGGACATCTGCTACGCCACCTCCAACCGCCAGGCGGCGGTCAAGGAGCTGGCGCATGACTGCGACCTCGTGCTGGTGATCGGCGCGCCCAATTCCTCCAATTCGCTGCGGCTGGTCGAGGTGTCGGAACGGCTCGGGACGCCTGCCAAGCTGATCCAGCGCGCCTCCGAAATCGACTTCGCGTGGCTGGAAGGGGTAGAGACCCTGGGCCTCACCGCCGGGGCTTCGGCGCCCGAGATCCTGGTGCGCGAGGTGGTCGCCGCGCTCGGCCAGCACCGCACAATCCGCGAGAAGGAAATCACCGCCACCGTCGAGAAGATGGTGTTCAAGCTGCCCCGCCAGCTGACCGAATAGGCGCGGGCGCAAGGGCGCATGGCGGTCTATACCCATTTGGGCGCGGAGGATCTCGCCCGGCTGATCGGCGAATATGACGTGGGCGAGCTGGTCTCGGCCAAGGGCATTGCCGAAGGCGTCTCCAATTCCAACTGGCTGGTCGAGACGACCGGATCGGGCGCGGCCAAGGAAAACGGGGGCGGCACCCGCTTCATCCTGACGCTGTATGAACGGCGGATCGACTATGCCGATCTGCCTTTTTTCCTCGGGCTGCTCGATCACCTTGCCAGCAAGGGATGCCCGGTTCCGCGCACCATGCACGACCGCAGCGGCGCATCGTGGCGGATGGTCGAGGGCAAGGCGGCGGCGCTGATCGAGTTTCTGCCCGGGGTCTCGCCGACCCGCCCCACCCCTGCACAGGCGCGTGAGCTCGGCGGCGTGCTGGCGAACCTCCACCTCGCCGCGCAGGATTTCGCCCACATCCGCGCCAATGCGATGGATTTTGCCGCGAGCGCGGCGATCCTCGAGGCTTGCGGGGCTGACGCGCTGGCGCGGATCGACCCGGCCCTCCCCGCCATGATCGCGGCCGCCCACGATGCCGCCGCGCTCGATCTTGCCGCGCTGCCCCGCTCGCAGACCCACACCGATCTGTTCCCCGACAATGTGCTGATGCTCGGCGACCAGGTGACGGGGCTCATCGATTTCTACTTCGCCTGCACCGGGCCGATGGTGCTCGATCTCGCCGTGACCCACGCCGCATGGTCCTTCGATGCCGCCAACGCCTACCGCGCGGATTGCGGGGCGGCGCTGGTCGAGGGCTACCAGTCGGTCCGCCGCCTCACCCCCGCCGAGCGCGCGCTGTTCGCCGAGGTCGCCAAGGGCGCGTGCCTGCGGTTCGTCGCCAGCCGCGCCGAGGACTGGCTCGACACTCCCGACGATGCGCTCGTCACCCGCAAGGACCCGATGCAGTTCGCGCGGCGCTGGCAGTTTTACAACGCGCACGGCCCGGGCCTGCTTGCAGGCTGAGGCCGCGCGCGCCAAAGCGGGCGCGATGAAACAGGTCGACATCTTCACCGACGGGGCATGCAAAGGCAATCCCGGCCCCGGCGGCTGGGCCGCGATCCTGCGTAGCGGCGGCCACGAGAAGGAACTGGTCGGCGGCGAGCCCGAAACGACCAACAACCGCATGGAGATGACCGCGGTGCTGCGCGGCCTTACCGCCTTGAAGGAGCCCTGCGCGGTCACGGTTCACACCGACAGCCGCTATGTCATCGACGGGATGACCCAGTGGATCTTCGGCTGGCAGAAGCGCGGCTGGGTCAATGCCGCGAAGAAACCGGTCGCCAACGAGGACCTGTGGCGCGAGCTGATCGCGGCCGCGCGCCCGCACAAGGTCGGCTGGGAATGGGTGAAGGGCCACTCCGGCCACCCCGAAAACGAACGCTGCGACGCTCTGGCAAGCGAGGAAGCTGCGCGGCAGGCCGATTCAAGGTCGGCCTTCAAGCATTGATTTGTTTGAGCCACCTTCGGTGGCGCAGACGTCTAGGTCCTTTGGCCGCCCCACC
>NZ_JAMNXL010000237.1 GCF_023653175.1 Erythrobacter sp.
CGCCCGCAAGCCCGAGCGCATGGGCCGCCGTGCCATCAACCGTGCGGTTTTCGAGCATGAAGCGCATCGCGCCTTCATACCCCAGCGCCTCGATCAGAGTGATGGTGAGCCCGCCATCGGGCGAGCCGCCGATCCGGGTGTAGCCCGCCATCAGCCGCGCGCTGCGGGCCACCAGCCGCACGTCGGTCGCCATGGCGAGGCCCAGCCCTGCGCCGACCGCCGCGCCATTGATCCCGCCCACGATCGGCTTGTCGCAGACCCGGCGCATCACCAGCAGAAAGCGGCTGACCCAGTGCAGATCGTCAATCTGCGCCGATTGCGGGGTGAGCGAGGAATAGGTCTCGCTGCCGCTGAGATCGACGCCGGAGCAAAATGCGCCGTGCGATCCCTTGATCGCCACCACCCGCACGTCATCGTCGCGCGCGGCCTCTTCCAACGCGTCGATGATCGCCCAAGCCAGCCGGTCGGAGAGCGCATTGCGCTTTTCCGGCCGCGCCAAAGTCAGCACCCGCACGTGTCCGCGATGGGTGACTTTCAGCCCGCTTTCCATCCTCATTCCTCCTGTCATGTATGATTTGTCGGCGCATCCGATGCGCTGGCCGCGACGAACACGCGCGCCAAACGCCCCATCGAACACCAGTAGATATCGCCCGCCCAGCCGGGGGAGGGGAACACCACCCCCTGCAACATCCCGCCCACCACGATCCGCGCGGCGGTTTCCCCGGTGGTGATGTCGAGCGCGATCACCGCCTCGCGGCGATGGGCGTAATCATTGGTGATCACCAGCCCGCGCGCCGGGTCGAGCAGCAGATGGCTCGCACAGCCGATCCCCTCGCGCCGCCACAAGGCTTGCAAGGGCCCATCGCCATAGCGCCAGGCGGCGATCACCCGGTTGGCCGAATCGTAAGCGACCACGATCCGCCGCGCGGGATCGACCAGCGGCGGATTGGTGATGCTGCCCCCAGGCAGGCGGCTCACCGTGACCGCCTCGACATCATCGCTGTTATCGAGCGCCACGCGGATCAGGCGGTTGGGCGTGCGCCGCAACCCGCGCCCGATCATGCTGAGCCGGTAGCGGTGGTGGCCATTGTCCATGAACCACGCATGGCCATCGGCGATCACCGCATCCCAGCCATAGGAATTGCCGCTGCCCTCAAGATAGAAGTGCCGCCAGTCGGGATCGCGGCGCAGCGCGGTGCCGTCCCAATCGAAGCGCATGATCGAGGCGGTGCCGACCAGATAGACCGTCTCGCCCACCGCGCTCAGCCGGGCGATCGAGGGTTCGGGGCAGGCGACCGGCGCGCAGACCGGGGCGAGGCTGTCCGGATCGAGCACGCTCAGCATCGCCGGGGCATGGTCCGACAGGTTCTTGGTGACGATCAGCCCGCAATCGAGGGTCACAAAGCTGTTGTAGGGCGCGTTTTCCGGCAGTCGGCGCGCGGCCTTGATGGTGCAATCGCGGCCCAGCCGATGCGCCCAGCGGCCATAGACGGTGACGAGATCGCCGTTCGCGTGCAGCGCCATCCCGCCCGGCCACATCGGCCCACCCGGCAGGCGCGGCGAGCGGACAAGGGGGCGCAGGGTGACAGGATCGATCCGCTCCACCCGCGCATGGGTGGCAAGGCCGATCTGGCTGCGCAGGGCATTGTGGGTCAGCAGGAACACCTCGCCCGGCGCTCCCAGCACTGTCATGGTGGTCATCCGCACCCGGCGGGCGGTGACCTGCAGCGCAACGCCGCGTTCAAGCGGCAGTCCGAGGCCATCGGGCAGGGCCTGCATCCGCGCTGGCCCGCCATCCTCACACGGCCAGGGGGTGGGCGCGTAGCCTGTCACGGCGCAGCGCGGCGGGCGGTGCGGCGGCGGCGCCACAGCCACGCGCCGCCCACCAGCGCCAGCCCCAGCATATAGGGCCATAGCATCAGCAAGCGCGGCACCAGCAACTCGGCCGTGGCATAGGCCAAGATCTGGTCGGGCGCCGAATAGCCAGCAGGCATCGCCAGCACCCCATCAGCCTTGGCATAGGCGGCATATTCGGCCTGCATCGCGGCGAAGCGCTGAGGCTCGCGCGCGGCAAGATCGGTGGTCTCGCCCGGATCGCGCACGATGTCGTAGAGATGCCATTGGCCATCGCCATAGGGGGGCAAGTTCTTGACGAGTTTATAATCACCCTCGAACAGCGCGGCATTGCCCGACAATTCGTAACCCAGCGCCTCGTCGGGCGCGCGTACTGCCTTGGCCGCGCCGGTCAGCATCGGGGTGAGATCCTTGCCGGTGATCGGCTCGGCTCGCGCGGGCGTCGGCGCGCCCGCCGCTCCCGTCAACGCCAGCAGCGTGGGCGCAATGTCGGTGACATGGGCAAAGCCGCGCGCGATCCTGCCCGCCTGAAGCTGCGGGTTGCCCGGCCAGGCCACAATCAGCGGCACCCGCAAGCCGCCTTCGCTGGCGGTGAACTTGTAGCCGCGAAACGGCGCCGCCAAGGCGCTGGCGAACCCCGCGCCGATCACCGTCAGCGATCCGGGCCGCCCCTGCCGCTCGACCCGCAGATCGTAGAACGTCTCGACATTCAAGCGCTCGAACGTGCCAAGATTGGCCGGATCGCTGGGCTCGGGGCCATTGTCCGAGAGGAACACGAAGATGGTGTTGTCATACTCTCCGCGGGCCTTGAGCGCGGCGATGAGCCGTCCGACCTCGCGGTCCATCGCGGATGCCATCGCGGCGTGCGCAGCCATCGCGCCGGCGCGCTGGGTCTGCTCGGCGGGGGTGAGAGAGGCCCAGTCGGCGGTGCTCTTCATCCGCACCATCGCGGGCTCGGGCGCGATTAGCCCGCGTGCCGCCGCCCCGCGCGCCCGCGCCTGGCGCAGCGCATTCCAGCCCTCGCGGTAACGCCCGGCATAGCGCGCGAGATCAGCATCGGGGGCCTGAACCGGTATATGGTTGGCAAGGAAATTGATCGAGGCATAGAACGGCCGCCCCCGGCGCGCGGGATCATCGAGATAGGCGATGGTCTTGTCGACAATCAGGGTCGAGGAGTAGAACGGCGCAGGCAGCGCCACCGGCTGCGAATCCTCGGTCCACTTGACCTCGTTGTAGAGCAGGTGGATCGGCTTGTTTTCGAAGTTGTCGGCCCCCGATTGCAGCAGCGCCAGCGCCCGGTGATAGCCGCGCGCGCGGGGCTGATCGGCGGGGTCCACGCCAAGATGCCACTTGCCCACCAGCACGTTGTAATAGCCTGCCGCCTCCAGCCGCTGCGCCAGAGTGAGCGCTTGCGGGGCGATTGTGGTGGCATAGCCCGGTCGCCCGCGATGCTGGGGCGGGATGGTCTCGGGCATATTGCCGACCCCGGCGCGGTGGCTGCGCACCCCGGTCTGCAGCATGGCGCGGGTGGGCGAACAGCTGCCCGCAACATGGAAATTGGCAAAGCGCACCCCGCCCAGCGCCAGCGCGTCGAGATGGGGCGTGGCAATCTCGCCCCCGAAGGCGCCGACATCGGTAAAGCCCCAATCATCGGCGAGGATAAGGACGATATTGGGCCGCTTGGCCTCAGCGGATGGCGCTTGCGCCTGCACCGGTGCAAGTGCAGCCAGCCCCGCTGCAAGGCACTGCCAAGCGGACCGCATCGCGCCTGTCACCGCCCGGCCGCAGTCAGCGCGGCCTTGATTTCGGCCAAGGTCACGAACCCGCTCTTGTCGGCGTCGATCCGGTCGAAATTGGCATGGATGCGCGGCATCCCGGCCTTGGCCTCGTCGCGGCTGAGCTTGCCGTCGGCGTTCTTGTCGGCGACCTTGAAGCGTTCTTCGGCCTGTTTGAAGGTGCTCGACTGCGCCAAGACGGTTTGCGGGGCCATGAACAGGGCGAGCGCGAGCAGGAGGAACCGGCTGGTCATGCGAAAAGTCCTTTCAGTTGGGTGCGGGTGAGGAGAGGGTCGAGCGCGTCGCGATCCGCCGGACTGAGCGCCGCGTGGCGCGCGCGCAGATCGGCGAGGCATTTGAGCTGGTAGCGGAAGGTGCCCTGAGTATAGGGCAGCCCGTCGACGGTGATCGCGAAGGTCTCCGCGCCCGCTTCGGCAGCGGCGGCATTGGCGAGCAGGAACGGCGCATAGACCGCGCCTGCCACCGCCAGCAGCTGCTCCACCACCGGGGCAAGCTGGGAAGCGGACGAGTCCCATTCGCCTTCCACCCCCGACATGTCATCGACATGCAGCAGCCAGCGGTAGGTGTAGGGGAAATCGGCGCGCATCATCGCCTGCGCGGTGGGATCGACGCCGAGCTGTGAAAGCTGGCCAAACAGGCCGAATTCGGCAAGGCTGGGGCGGGTGCCGAACAGGCAATGGCGCGTGGTCACGTGGGCTTCGAGCGCGGCCAGCACCGCGCGGGTGGTGCGCTCGATCAGCGGGAAGTTTTCCTCGGTGCAGCCGACGATGGCCATGCGTTCGACCTGGCGGGCGCGGAACTGCGCGGCATAGGCCTGGCTCGCCGCGAGCCCGCCGCCTTCCAGCGCATCGAACGCCAGCCAGCGGCTCATCTGTTCCTGATCGACCGGGCGCAGCCAGCG
>NZ_JAMNXL010000055.1 GCF_023653175.1 Erythrobacter sp.
CAGACCGGCGGTGATCTGGCCGAGCGTCGCCAGCCGGTTGGCTTGCTGCAATTGTTCGCGCAGGGCCGAGGTCTGCGCCGCGACGCGGGCCGCGGCGCGCGCTTCGCGGTTGCGTTGCCATTGCCACGCCCCGGCCGCAGCCAGCAGCAGCAGCGCCAGCGCGAGCACCCCCGCCAGCCGACCATTCGCCAGCGCCACCGACATGCGCGGCGAGGGGTCGGCGAGCAGATGCAGCTCCCATCCCACCGGGGCAATCGGCTGGATTTTCTCGATCAGCCGCACCGGCGAGATGCCGCCCGGCTGTTCAAAGGGCTCAGGCTCGGCGACGCCGAACCGCACCGCGTCGCGCGCCGGATCGCGGCTGGCGGCCCGCGCGGTGCCGGTCACTGCGCGGAACCGCCAGTCGGGATCGCTGGCAAGCAGCACTATCCCACCGGGATCGGTGACGAACACGCCGTCCTCGGCATTGCGCCACTTGGCCTCGAGGCTGTCGAATTCTACCTTGACCGCCACGACGCCGAGCGGGCGGTCGGGCGGGCCGACGCGTTGAGCAAGATAGAGCCCCGGGCGCCGACTGACCGTGCCCAGCGCGAATTCGGCATGGGTTCCCCCGGCCAGTGCCCCGGCGAAGTAGTCGCGAAAGCCGTAATTCGAGCCGATGAAACTGTCGGGCCGATCCCAGTTGCTCGATGACAGCGTCATCCCGCGTGCGTCCATCAGGTAGATCGCGGCAGCGCTGGTCTGCTGCGCCAGGGTCGCGAGGCGGCGATTGAGCACGCCTTGCTGCCTGCGATCACCGGCCAGCAGCGCCGCGACTTCGGGATCGGCGGCGAGCACGCGCGGAACGAGGCTGAACTTGTTGAGCTCGCTCTCCAGCCCGGCTGCAAGGATCGCGGCCTGGTTGGTGGCGGCCGTGCGGGTTTCTTCGAGCGCGCTGACCCGCATCGCACGATCGAGCCCGAGCATCGCCAGCGCGGCAATGAGCAGCACCGCGATGCCGGCGATCCCTGCCAGATACCAGCGCCCCAGCCTGCCGCGCATTGCCCGTCCCGCTCCCTCGCCTCGCCCCACCCTTGTGCGCCTTTCCGCACGGCGCGCAAGTATTCTGTGCGGAATTTCGCATCAATGAGCCATTTCTTCCCTCTAACCGACAGAATCGTATAGGAAACGTCGGTCCGGCTCCAAGCCTTGCGGTTATTCCAAAGCGCGCCGAATCTAGGCAGTGGAGAGATGACGATCTGAGGGGGAACCGGCGACCCATGGGTTCGCAAACAGCCACCATGCCTGCGCAGCGCAAGCCGCTTTACCGCCAGCTTTATGTGCAGGTGCTGGGCGCGATCGCGCTGGGTGCGGCGCTCGGCCACTTCGCGCCCGATCTCGGGGTGGCGCTCAAGCCGCTGGGTGACGGGTTCATCAAGCTGGTCAAGATGATCATCGCGCCGGTGATCTTCCTCACCGTCGCCACCGGCATCGCCGGGATGCGCGACATGAAGGCGGTCGGCAGCGTCGCCGGCAAGGCCTTCACCTATTTCCTGTTCTTCTCGACCCTCGCGCTGATCATCGGGCTTGCGGTCGGCAATCTGGTGCGCCCGGGCGAGGGGCTGAACATCGACCCCGCCACACTCGATACTGCCGCAGTCGCCGATTATGCCAAGACCGCCGAGGCGCAGACGATGAGCGGCTTCCTGCTCGGCATCATCCCCGAAACCCTGTTGAGCGCGGTCACCCAAGGCAACATCCTGCAGGTGCTGCTGGTGGCGATCCTCGCCGGGGTGGCGATCGCTGCGACCCGCCCGGCGAGCGATTTGGTGATGGACGTGCTGACCTCGTTCAGCGCAGTGGTGTTCAAGCTCGTCCACATGCTGATGAAGCTGGCGCCGGTGGGGGCGTTCGGCGCGATTGCCTTCACCATCGGCGAATTCGGGCTGGGCAGCCTCGCCAACCTCGCAGCGCTGGTGGCGACTTTCTATCTGACCTCGCTGTCTTTCGTGCTGGTGGTGCTGGGGGCGGTCGGCTGGCTCGGCGGCTTCTCGATCCTCGCGCTGATCCGCTATCTGCGCGAGGAGCTGCTGCTGGTGCTGGGCACCTCCTCGTCCGAGGCCGCCCTGCCGAGCCTGATGGAGAAGATGGAGATTGCCGGGTGCCGCAAGGCGGTGGTCGGCATGGTGGTGCCCACAGGCTATTCCTTCAATCTCGACGGCACCAATATCTACATGACGCTCGCCGCGCTGTTCATTGCGCAGGCGCTGGGGATCGATCTCAGCCTGTCGGAACAGCTGGCGCTGGTGCTGGTGGCGATGGTCAGTTCGAAGGGCGCAGCCGGGGTGACCGGCGCGGGCTTCGTGATTCTTGCCGCGACGCTTTCTGTGGTGCCGAGCGTGCCGGTTGCAGGCATGGCGCTGATCCTCGGCATCGACCGCTTCATGAGCGAATGCCGCGCGCTCACCAATTTCATCGGCAATGCGGTGGCGACGATCATTGTCGCAGGCTGGGAGAAGGCGCTCGACCGCGAGCGGCTGAACGCCGCGCTGGCGGGCAACCCGATGCCGCTCGTGCCCGAAGACAGCGAGCGCCATGAGCGCAGCGGGCCGTTCAGCGAAAACCTCGCCAAGGTGCTGGAGAAGACGCCATGATCCGCGGCCTCGCTCTCGCACTTGCCGCTGTGCTGGCGCTTGTCGCGCCTGCCGCGCTCGTTGCCGGGGAGCAGCCGCGCGAGGAAATCCGCCTGTGGCCCTCCACTCCGCTGGGCAATGGCAAGGTCGAAGGTCCGGAGAAGATTGGCACCGAAGGCGCGGGGCTTGGGGCGGTCTCCAATATCGCCACGCCGCGGATGCGCGTCTGGCGCCCCGCCGTGCCCAACGGCGCTGCGGTGCTGGTGGCAGGCGGCGGCGGTTATTTCCGCATCCAGCTCAAGAAGGAAAGCACGCCTGCCGCCGGATGGCTCGCCGCGCAGGGCTTCACCGTGTTCGAGTTGATTTACCGCCTGCCCAATGACGGGTGGGACGCCGCCGCCCCCTTCATGGACGCGCAGCGGGCGATGAAGATCATCCGCACCCGCGCTGGCGAATTCGGCGTCGACCCCAAGCGGATCGGGATCATGGGCTTTTCCGCCGGTGGGCATCTGGCGGGCTTCACTGCCTACCAGCCGGATCGCGCTCTTTATGAGGGTAAGGACCGCTTCGAGGCGGTTTCGGCTCGGCCCGATTTTGCGGTGCTGCTGTTCCCCGTCGTCACCCTGCGCAAGCCTTACGATACCACCCGCACCCGGCGCGAGATCGTAGGCGAGAAGGCCAGCGAGAAGGCCGAGATCGCTTGGTCGCTCGACACTTATGCCGGCAAGGACGCGCCGCCGACGATCATCTTCGCTGCCGCCGACGATCCGACCACGCCGCCGGGGCACGGCATCCTGTTGTTCCAGACCCTGGTGGCCGCCGGGGCGAGCGCGGAGCTGCACCTGTTCCGCGACGGCGGCCATGGCTGGGGGCTGGGCCGGCCCGAACAAGTCATCAGCCAGTGGCCCGGGCTCTTCACCCATTGGGCTCAATCATTGCAAATAATCGAAAAACGGGGAGAATAACCATGTCCACCACTTTCCTGAGCAGGCTTGCCCTGATGTGCACCGGCAGCATGATCGCCGCCGCGAGCGTCACCGCGCCCGCCTTGGCGCAGCAGGCCGACGCGCCTCCGCCGGCCGAGGCCGAGGAAGACGTCAGCCGCGAGATCATCGTCACCGGCACCCAGATTCAGGGCGCCAAGATCAATGACGTGCTGCCCGTCACCGTGGTGGACGAGGTCGACATCGCCAATATCGCCGCAACTTCGGGGGATGAGCTGTTCCGCGCTATTCCGCAGGCGGGCGGGGTGGCCTTCAACGAACAGAACGACACCACCGTCAACAATGCGCGCGGCGATGCCGCCTCGATCAACCTGCGCGATCTGGGGACCGGCAACACCCTGGTGCTGATCAACGGGCGCCGGATGGTGCTGAACCCCGGCTTCCAGACCGAACTGCTTGTCCCCGTCGTCAGCCCCGACACCAACGAGATCGCGCCGGGCTCCGTGCGCCGCATCGAAGTGCTGCGCGACGGCGCCTCGGCGATCTACGGCGCGGATGCGGTGGCAGGCGTGGTCAACACCGTGCTGCGCGGCAACCGCAAGGGCGGCTTCATCGAAGGCGAGTTCCGCACCTCTGAAGGCACCAGCCTCGACACCTATTCGGTCGCTGGCGGTTACGGCTTCGACTTTGCCGGGGGCAAGGCCAACCTGACCGTCTATGGCGGCTATTTCCACGAGACCGGCCTGCCCAATTCCGAGCGCGCCTATGCCGCCGACGACAACCGCAGCGCGCTGGTGGTCGGCACCCCGTTCGAAGGCGACACCCAGTTCAACAACCGCAATACATTCGGCCCCTTCGGCCAGTTCGACATTCAGGCGCCGACCAACCGCACGCCGCTTGCCGATGACGATTTCTACCTTCAGCCCAGCACCTTCACGGGTTGCCGGATCGATCTGGGCAACGGGCTCTGCGCCCGTCCCGGGATCACGCCCGACGTGGCGGTGCGCTACAACACCAATTTCGGCGGCACGCTGATCAGCGAGAAGACCCGCTACAATGCCATGGGCCTTTTGAGCTACGAATTCTCCAGCAGCCTCGAGGCCTATTTCGAAGGCAGCTACTACCGTTCGGAGAGCGAGCGCTTCATCACCCCTGCCGCGATCCTCAGCGCGGTGCCGGTGGGGATCAGCCGCAATGCCTATTGGAACCCCTTCGGCCCGGTGACCTTCCCCGGCGGCGCGGCCAATCCCAACCGCATCCCCGGCACGACCATCCCCACCACCGGCGCGGATGTGATCATGGAGCGTTACCGCTTCGTCGATGCCGGCAATCGCTCCGTCAACGTGACCAAGGACTCCTACCGCCTCGTCGCCGGCCTGCGCGGCAATTTCGGCGCGTGGGATTTCGACACCGGCTTCGTCTATTCGGAGGCCCGCACCACCGACCTCGAAGGCAACCGCGTCTCGCTGACGCTGCTGCAGCAGGCGATCAACCAGTCTACGCCGCAGGCCTACAACCCGTTCAACGGCGGCTGCGTCACCGGCGATCCGGGAAATGGCGATTGCACCCCCAATCCGGCAAGCAGCATCGACCCGTTCCGGATCGAAGTGTTCCGCAAGGGCGGCACTACGCTGGCTTTGGCCGACTTCAAGGTCAGCAATGCGAGCCTTTTCACCCTGCCGGGCGGCGATGTCGGCATCGCAGCCGGGATCGAGTGGCGGCGCGAGACCTTCTTCGATGATCGTGACCCGCGGCTCGACGGCACCATCACCTGGACCGACAGCGTCATTCCGGGCGTGACCTTCGGCAGCGACGTGGTCGGCACCAGCCCTTCGCCCGACACCAGCGGTGTGCGCAATGTGTGGTCGGCCTTTGCCGAAACCTTCGTGCCGCTGGTGAGCGAGGACATGGATATTCCGCTCGTCTCCGCGCTCAACCTGCAACTGGCCGGGCGGCTCGAGCATTTCGACGACATCAACCAGACCGCGATCGTCCCGCGCGTTGCCGCCTCGTGGACGACAATCCCGGGCGTGACCTTCCGCGGCGCCTGGTCGCAAGGCTTCCGCGCGCCCAACCTGGTGCAGGTCAACGACGAGGGCACCACCCGCTCGAACACCCGCGACGACTTCGTGATCTGTCAGGCGCAGGTCGAGAAGGGCCAGCTCTCCGGCCTCGGCGTGTGTCCGGGCGAGGGCGTGATCAGCTTCCGATCGGGCACCGACCAGCTCGAGCCCGAGGATAGCGAGAGCATCAATCTGGGCGTCGTGCTCGAACCCGGCTTCATCCCGGGCCTGACCCTGACGGCCGATTACTGGCGCGTGAAGCAGACCGGCCTCGTCGGCACTTTCGGCGATGACAACGCGATCGCGCTCGATCTGCTGCGGCGGCTCAATGGCGGCAGCAATCCCAACGTGATCCGCGCCGCGCCCACGGCCGAACAGATCGCGCTGTTCACCGGCACCAGCCTTGCCCCGGCGGGCGAGATCATTCAGGTGCTCGACCCCTATCTCAACCTCGACAGCCGAGTGTCGAGCGGCTGGGACTTCGGCCTGTTCTACAACGTGCCCGATTTCGGCGCGGGCGATATCCGGCTGCGATTCAACGCGGCGCGGCTGGAGAGCTTCGTCCAGTCGGCCGGCACCGACGGGCAGGAACTGCTCGACGGGATCGCCGCCGGGGCGCTGCCGCCCGAAGTGGTGGTGGGCGGCCTTGGCCAGCTGCTCGAGATCGAGGGGCGGCCCAAGTGGCGCTTCAGCGGCTCGGTCAACTGGGGCATGGGCCCGGTCGATGTCGGGCTATTCGCGCAATATGTGGGCCAGGTCTGGGACACCAGCGTCAGCCGCGATCTGCCGTTCACCTCGGATGATCCCAACATCAACTTCTTCCGCGTCGACGATTTCCTGACCTTCAACCTCAACGTTGCCTATACCTTCGAGAAGGGCGCGCTGGATGGCACCCGCATCCGGCTCGGGGTCAACAATATCTTCGATGAGGATCCGCCGCTGGCGGACGAGGATCTCGGCTACTTCAGCGCGCTGCACTCGCCGCGCGGGCGGGTGTTCCGGGTCGAACTGCGCAAGACCTTCTGATAGGCCGCTCGTCCATGGGCATCGCAGTGCGATACGTATGGGCCGGCCTCTCCCTGCTGGCGGCGGCATGTGCCGGGGCGCCGCCGCCGCCAGCGGGGATCGCAGCACGGACTGGTGAGGCGGAGGCCAGTGCGGCGTGCAGCACGCCTGCAGTCACCATCGCTTTCGATTTCGACGGCGCACCGCCGCACGCTTGCGTGGTGACGGGGGAGCGCGCTTTCACCCTGCTCGTCACTCCCGAACACGTCCCGCCGATCAACCCTAGCCCGTGGTATGCCTTTCGCTACGCCGCAGCTGGCGATGCTCCGGTGCAGGTGACGCTGCACTATTTGGTGAGCAAGCACCGCTACGCCCCCAAGCTCGCATTGGACGGAGTGTGGCGCGAGATCCCGGCCGAGGTGGGCACGGACGGCAAGAACGCACGCCTCGAACTGCCCGCCGGTGCAGGCGTGGTCACGGCCCAGGAAATCGTCACACCCTCCGATGCCGCCGCCGATCTCGCCCGCTGGAGCGCAGCAAGCGGCGCGGCGGTGTTCACGCTCGGCACCTCGCACGATGGGCGACCGATCCGCGCGATCCGGCTCGGCCGCGTGGACGCGCCGCGGCTCATAATCCTGCTGGGCCGCCAGCACCCGCCCGAAGTGACGGGCGCGATCGCGATGGAAGCTTTCGTCGATACCCTTGCGGAAGGTGCCGCTGCCCTTGGCGATGTGCAGGTGCTGGTCGTCCCGATGCTCAATCCTGACGGGGTGGTGCGCGGGCACTGGCGCGCCAATCGTGGCGGGGTCGATCTCAACCGCGACTGGGGTCCTTTCACTCAGCCCGAAACACGCAGCGTGCGGGCGTGGCTCGGCGCGCTGCCTGCCGGAGTATGCCCGGTGCTGATGGTCGATTTCCACTCGACCGCGCGCAACCTGTTCTATGTCCAGGGCGAAGAGGCGAGCCCGGCGCAGGCGCGGTTCCTCGCCGCGTGGCTCGGCGGGCAGGAGCGGGCCTATGCGGGCTATCCCTTCACGCTCGAACCGCGCAACGCAAACCCGGGCAGCGGGACGGCGAAGAACTGGTTTCAGCAGACCTACAATATCCCCGCCTATACCTACGAAGTCGGCGATACCGCCGACCGCGCAGCGACGCGCGAGGCAGCGCGGGCGCTGGCAGCGCGGATGCTGGATGCGCTGACGCAGCTGGAGGAATGAAGCCGGGCCCTGCGGCCGAGCGGGCACAAGGCCTACTCTCGCTCTCAGTCTATCAGCCGCTTGGCGGAGCCTCGGGGCTTGGCGACATGGTGTTCCCCGGCGGCACAACCAACCGTGTGATGGCCGGCGACGAGCCCCGCGCGTTCGGGGCAGCGGCCACCTTCCGGTTCTGAAGCTGACGAAGAGTGTCTCAGCGCGAGCCGCGGGCGGCGAGCACGCTCGGCACCGTCAGCAGGATGATCCGCATGTCGCGCAGAACAGTGCGGCTGCTCACGTAGCGCACATCGAGCAACACGCGTTCGAAGTAGTGGATGTCGCTCCGCCCCGAGATCTGCCAGAGGCCGGTGATCCCGGGACGCACAAGGCAATAGAGCGCAAAATGCTGGCCGTAGCGCGCCGCCTCTGTCTCCACGATCGGGCGCGGGCCGACGATGCTCATCTCGCCCACCAGCACGTTGAAGAGCTGCGGAAGCTCATCGAGGCTCGAGCGGCGCAGGAAATTGCCGAGCGGCGTCACGCGCGGGTCGTGGGTGAGCTTCTGGCTCTCGGCCCATTCGCGTGCCGCCTCGGGGTCGCGCACGAGGATTTCGGCAAGGCGCGCTTCGGCCCCCACCACCATGGTGCGGAACTTCCAGCAGCCGAAGGTTTTGCCGCCGAGCCCGACACGGCGGTGGCGGAAAAACACCGGGCCGGGGTCGGTGCAGGCGATTGCCGCTGCGATCAGCACCAGCAGCGGCGCGAAGAACACCAGCGCCAAGGCGGCGATGACGATATCGAGCGCGCGCGACAGAGCGGCTGGCGGCCAGTCATTGGAGGTCCTTGCGGTCCGGGGAAGATGGAAGGCGTCTCGCGGTTCGATATACACGGTGCTGCACCCTTTCGGTTCGGCTGGATCATGGTGATCCTGCGTGTTTTCACGGATTTGCGATGAGGCCCCTGCCTGCGCGCGAACTTCCTATTCCCCGCGATCAAAAGAGGCTCTAGATTAGGTTAACAACGTGACGCGCTGACCGCAGGTGGCGGCAGCAAGGCCACGGATTGCCGCAGGGGCAGCGGGCAGGGAGCGGTCACCATGGAAGGCAAGCAGAGTCCCCCCAAGGAGGCAGTGGGCAAGGGCAATGCCGCTCCCCACGCGTACATCCGCCTGCGTCCGCGCCGCAGGCGCAAGCATGGCAGGCGAAAGCAGGCCAAGTTCCCGCAGCCGGTGCGGCTCGCGCTATGGCTGGGACTGCCGATCGGCTTGTGGGCCGCGATCTACGCGTTCATCCAGCTGTTCCAGTGACGGCGCGGCTGGTGCCGCGGGCCAATCCGGAAGGGCAGGGGAAGGCGGGGCTTCGCAGGGGAAGGTCTCCTGCAGGCTGGCGACGATCACCGATGCGGCCTGCGCCTCGGTGAGCGAGGGATTGGCGATCAGATAGGCCTCGAAGGTGTCCGCGAGCCGCCCTAGGGTTAGGCCCGAGGGCAGGCACGGGTCGCCCGAACCGATCCACACCCGATATGAGCGCGCCGCATCGGCGACCGCGCCGAGATAGGCGAAGCAAAAGCTGCGCGCGAAGCTGGAATTCTCGCGGCATTTGCGCAGGAGGTTGCCGGCGGACTCGAACCCCGCGACAGCCTCGGCGCCGCTGCCCTGCGCCTGCGCGGGCGCCGCGGGCAGCAGCGCGAGGCTGCCGATGGCGAGACAGGCGATGGCGGTCCCCCGGCGGCAGTTCACGGTGTGCCGCCGCTCGCCTTGGTTGCCATGGGCAAGGGCCGCGCACGGAACGGAGCGGGGGGTGCAGGCGGCAATGGCAGGGGGGCGGCCGGCACCGCCACTGATCCGGCGAGCGCGGCGCCGTCAGTCGGCACGCCGAGGCCGGGCAGCGCGGTGTCCTGCGCTCCGGCAGGAAGCGCACGCGGCGTCCATGCAGCAATCAGTGGCTCGCGTCCGGTATAGCCTTGTTTGAAGGCCCCCGGCGTCCCGTTCGTGCCGCGCCAGCGGTAGAAGATATGGCGACCGATCTGCCCCGCCTTGTCGAGCGTGCTGCTCCAGTAGGGCATCACGTAATCGGCGTGGTAGTGGGTGGCGAGGCCGACTTCCGGGGAGACCGCTCCGCCGAGCGCCGCCTTGGCGACGCGGTTGGCGCGTGCCCACAGGTCCGGCATGGGCGCGCGGGCGCGCGAGCCGTCGCAGGTGAAGGTGAACTGGCAGCCGGTTGAGCGTTCCTGCCCCTGGAACACCACGCCGCAGACATTGTCGGGATAGGCGGGGTGGCGCACACGGTTGAGCACCACCTGGGCAATGGCGCGCTGGCCGGCCTCGGGTTCGAGCGCGCCTTCGTAATAGATCGCCTCGGTCAGGCAGGTCTCGGCGCGCAGGGCGCTCGCGGCATCGCCGTAGCTGGCGATGAACGGCGCCGGGGGACCGACCGCAAGATCCTGTGCGGACCCCTCGGGCTGACGCTCGAAGGGCGAAGGCGCGCCCGGGACGAGCGCGGCGATGCCAGCAAAGGCACTTCCGGACTGCCCCTGCGGCGCCGGGAGCACCGGCACCAGCAGCAGCGCGAGCACGCCCGCTGCGCCGGCCAGCCGAATGCCGAGCACGCCGCCGCGGCGCGGGGCGCGCTGCGGGGGTGAAGGCAGGCTCAGGGCAGTGGCGGCGGTGACCATAAGCGGTACGCTGCTCCTTTGGAAAAACGGACGGGTGTGCGGCGCGCCAGCGAGGGCGGGTGCGTCACGCGGCGAGGCGATGCACTGCGTCCTCGGCCTCCGCATTAACCTCGGTTCGAAATGCGGGGAGCCGGGGGGCGCGCGCGACACGCAGTGCCGTGCGCGCGCCCTCTCACGCTCAGGCCGCCATCTCGCGGAAGGCGCTGTGACTCTTTTGCAGACTCTCGTAGTCGCCCGAGCCTTCGACCCGTCCGTCCTTGAGGTAGTAGAGCACTTCGCAGCCGCGCACGGTCGACAGACGGTGCGCGATCATTACCACGGTGCGGGTGCCCTTCATCCCCTCGACCGCCTCGATCACCGCGCGTTCGGTGGTGTTGTCGAGCGCGCTGGTCGCCTCGTCGAGGATCAGGATCGACGGATCGTGGTAGAGCGCGCGGGCGATGCCGATTCGCTGGCGCTCGCCGCCCGAGATGCGCACGCCGCTCTCGCCCACCAGCGTGTCGAGGCCGTCGGGCTGCCGGTCGATGAAGGGGCCGAGCTGGGCAAGGCGGATCGCGGCGGCAAGCGCCTCCTCGTCGACCGCGCGGTCCTCGATCCCGAGCGCGATGTTGCGGCGGATCGTGTCGTCGAGCAGGTAGATCGACTGCGGGACATAGCCGACCTGGCGGCGCCAGGCACGCAACTCGCGCTCGCCCAGCCGGTGGCCATCGACCACCAACCCGCCGCGCTCCGGGGCGACGAGGCCGAGCAGAACGTCGACGACGGTCGATTTGCCCGCCCCGGTGGTGCCGACAAGGCCTACCGCGCTGCCGACCGGGATGGTGATGTCGATGTCCTTCAGTGCATGGTCGGCCGCGCCCTCGTAGCGGTGCCAAACGCCCTCTAGCGCGATCGCCCTGTGCGGCCGCGCTGCGGAAGGCGCTGTCTCGCGCGGCGGGGCATCGCCGAGCAGCGCCAGATCGCGCACGATGGGATCAATCGCGACGAGGCTGTAGCGCAGGTCCGCGAACTGGTTGAGCGCTGCGCTCGATGCCTCGCGCAGGCGCACGAGACCGACCACGAACAGCGAGAGCGTGACAAGGATGCTCTCGGTCGTGCGGCCCTGCAGCACCAGGCCGACGGCGAGCGCCAGGAGCCCGGTCATAGCCACCATCTCGGATGCCGGCGGGATGATCTTCATGATCAGCAGCTTGAAGCCATGCGCGCGCGTCACCTGCCCGACCGCGTCCATCACCTTGCCGGTGAAGAAATCCTCGCGGCCCAGCGTGCGGATTTCCTTGATGCCGCCGAAGGCCTGCATGAGGTTCTGGTTGAACGACTTGCGGCCCTGCTGCTGCACGAGGCCATAGCGCCGCAGCCGCCCGGTGACCCCGCGCAGTGCGGCAAATCCGATGAGGCCGAGGAACAGGATCCAGGCGATCGTGATGAGAGGCTCGACGAAGAGGAGGAAGCCCAGCACCGCGATCACGATCACCATGCGGGTGCACAGTTCGAGGATGGTGCTGATCACGCTGTAGCACACCGTCAGCACTTCCTGGTCGACATTGCGCAGCAGTTCGGAGCGGTTGCGGGCCAGGAAGAAGTGGTAGGGCGCGGCCATGTAGGCGCGCATCAGCCGCCCGGAAATCGCGATGCGGCGGTTGGAGACGTAGCGGATCTGCGCCCAATAATTGAATGCTAGGAACCCGTTCTTGACCGCAAAAATGCCGAGCAGCGCGGCCGCGCCCCAGATCACCAGCTCGCTGCTGTCGAGGCCTGCCGTCAAAGGGCCCAGCAGCGGGCCGATCAGCGGCAGGCGCAGCATCGCCTCGCGGTCGACCACAGCGCTGACGAAGGCGGGCACTGCGGCAAGGCCCGCGATCTCGAGGAGAGCGCCGACCAGCATCATGCCGAACAGGATGGCGGCATTGAACCGCTCGCGCGGGGAGAGGAGGGCGAGGAGGCCGCGGAGCGGGCTCCGCGAACCTGCCTCGTCCTCGGGGAGGCGCATGGCGACGGGTGCGGGCAGGGGGGCGTTCATGCCGGGCTCGTCACGCTGCGCGGGGTGGCGGCTAATGGCGGCACGGCGGCGGAGCTGCCGTAGCCACGGGCAGGGGAGCTCCGCGTGCGGGCCCGGAGCGCGTCGTCCCACAGATCGGTGAGCAGGTGCTTGTGGCGCGCGATGTCGGACTTGCGCGCCTGCTCGAAGCCGCGCTCGCGCATTTCCTCGGGCACGGGGGCCGAGACGATGGCGGGCAGTTCGTCGACCGAATCGTAGAGAATTCCCGCGCCCTCTCCGACATATTGGACAAGGTCGGGGCGCAGCATCGGCATGCACACCCCGACGCCGGCGGCCTGGGCCTCGGCGATCGCCACCGGCCAGCCGACGCCAGGGGCGTCGGCATCGGCGGTGTAGACCAGCCAGCGGTGGCGCTTGTATTCGTGCGGCATCGCCTCGGGCTCTACCGGGCCGACAAAGCTGACGCCCGCGCCCAAGGTGGCGCTGCGCTGCTTGAGCCAATCGGTGCGCTGGTCCATCGCATAGAGGTTGAAGCTGCGTCCCGGAACCATGCAGGCGAGCCGCAGGAAATCGGGCATGGCGCGCTTGGGCGAACACAGCCCGACATTCATCACCGCATCCCCGTTGGGGCCGCGGTCGTGGAAATGATCAAAGCGCATCACGGGAAAGCAATCGACCAGCTTCGCCTCGCAGGCGCCGGCCCGGATCAGCCACGGCCGCGCGAAGGGGAAGGCGAGGACGCCGAGGCACAGCTCGCTCTCCATCGCTGCAAGTCCGTCGCGCAGCCACGCCGCACGGCCCGGCGGCGGCGCGCCGCGCAACAGCCGGGCGATCCGCCCGCCGATGCCCGGCGGGCGCAGCGCGAGCGTGTCGAAGGAATGGGCGCGCAAGGTGAAGGGCACCCCGGTGCGGCGCGAGACCTCGCCGATGAAGCCGAGTTCGGTGAGGTAATGGGCGTGGATCAGATCGGGCTGGAAGGCCTCGACCGCGGCGATGCACTCCGCCAGGTCGCGCGCCGCGGCATGGGGGCGGTGGTTGGCATAGGCATGGGCAGGCGCGCGGCGGGTGACAATGCCGATCTCGTAATCGACCTCGATAGCCTCGATCTCGTTCTTGATCGCGGTTTGCCCTGCGCGTGGGTACTCGGTGAGCAGGAACAGCACCCGCGCACGGTGCGAGGCGGGGCCTGATGCGCGCGGGCGAGGAAGAGGGTTTGTCGTCATGGGCACTCCCGTGGCCAGGGATGGGTCGTCGGCGACTTCGTGGATGCAGCGGACAAGCGGCGCCGCAGAGCGCGGGTCGTTATTGTGCTGCGAGTGCGAAAAGACAGGCTTGCCGGGGGCGAGGCCACTAAGCAGGTTAGGGACGCATCGCAGGGCAGCGGTCAGACAGGCGTGCATGACAGACCTCTCGCTCCGGACGCCCGCCTCGACCCGGCCGCAGCCCGCGCGCCGGGTCTCGATCATCATGCCCACCCACAACCGCGCGCACCTGATCGGCGAGAGCATCGCATCAGCGCTGGGGCAGAGCACCGCGCCGTTCGAGATCATCGTGGTGGATGACGGATCCACCGACCAAACCCCTGATGTACTTCGCTCTTTTCACGATCGCGTGACGGTGCTGCGGCAGGACAATGCGGGCAAATCGGCGGCGCTCAACCGCGGGATTGCGGCGGCGCGCGGGGACTATTTGCTGGTGCTCGACGATGACGACCTGCTCCCGGAGGGGGCGCTGGCCGCCCATGTCGCCGCGCTCGAGGCGGCGCCTGCGGCGGGGTTCTCCTACGGACGGTTCGCCCGATTTTCCGGTCAAGGCGTGGATGCACCGGCGAGCGAGGACGTCGAGCCCATGCCCCAGCCAGGCGAGAAGCGCCTGCTGGTGCAACTTATGACATGCTGCTTCCTGCCCAACCCCGCGTGGATGGTCCGCCGCGCGCTGCAGTCGTCGGCGGGCCCCTACCGCACCGATCTGCCGCGCGGGCAGGATTACGAGATGATCCTGCGCATCGCCCGCGCCGCGCCCGGGGCCTTTGCGGGCGGGCTGACGCTCTACCAGCGCAAGCACGTCGGCGCGCGGATGACGAGCCGCGGCGCGGTGGTCGCGAAGGACACGGTCGCAGGATGGATCGATGCCGAGCGCGCGATCTTCACCGCAATCGACGCGCAGTGGAGCGATGCCGATTTCCGCCCCTTTCCCGGCCTCGCCGAAGGCGCCGAAGCCGAGCGCCTCGCGGTTCTCCAGCGCGCGGTGATCCTGTTCATGCGCAAGCTCCACGAGCCGGCCGCGCGCCACTTCGCGCGCTATGCCGCCATGCCGCGGGCCGATGCGCCGGGCGAGCGCGAATTGGCGGTTGCGGGCGATCTGCTTGGCGCGCGCTACGGGATCGGCGAGATTGTAGACGGCTCGCTCGATCCGGCGCTGCTGGCGGGGCTCGGCCTGCCGCAGGCGCTGCGCCGGGCCATGGCGCGCCAGCTACCGTGGCGGCTGCGCGAGACGCTGGCCGAGGGGCGGATCGGCGATACGGCGCGGCTGCTGGGCTGGGGACACCGCGCCTTCGGCAGCGCGGCGCTGCTGGGCGCAGCTGGGGGGCGGCTCGAGAATCTCGCCCGCCGCGCCAGCGCCTCCTAGACCGGGCGGCTCAGAAAAACCGTTCCGCCACCCGGATCGTGTCGCCCGGGCGCACCGGGAACGAGGGCGTCTCGCGCAGATCGACCAGCATTTCGCGCGTGTCGGTGGCGCGCTTCAGGAACACCTTGCGGCTGTTGGCGCGGTAGGTGAAGCCGCCCGCGGCCGCGACCGCCTGCTCGACCGTCAGCCCGACCGCGAAGTCGTATTGCCCCGGCCGTGCGACCTCGCCGAGGATGTAGAACGGGCGATAATTGATGATCTCGGCGCTGACCCGGGGATCGGCGATGTAGCCGCTGCCGAGGCGGGTGGTGAGCTCGGTCTGCAGATCCTCGACCGTGCGCCCGGCGACCGGGATGTTGCCGATCAGCGGGAAGGACACGTCGCCCGCGCCGGTCACGCCATATTCGCCGGTCAGCGTCTCCTCGCCGTAGACGGTGATGCGCAGCTTGTCGCCCGGCCCGAGGGTATAGACCCGCGCATCGTCGACCAGCCGGGCGCGCGGCGCATCGCCGCCTCCAGAGCAGGCGGCGAGCAGCAGCAGCAGGAGGGTGGCGAGACAGGCGGGAAGGCGGCGCGCAAGCATCATGCAGGGGTCCTTTGCGATTTGGAAGAGGGGCGGCGTACGGGGCGCCGGGGAGCGAGGGCCGGGGCAGCCTGCGGCGCGGCAAGCGGCAGCGCGGCAAGGGCGGCAACCAATGCGGTCAGCAGCACGGTTTCCATCAGGAAAGGGCCGACAACCAGTTCGGTACGAACCCGCAACAGGATGATGAACAGCGTCGCGACCGCAAAGGCGCGCGGCGCATCGATTGCAGCGACCAGCAGCAGCACGCTACGCAAAGCGGCATAGGCGAGCGGCAACAGGAACAGCACGAGGCCGATGATGCCCAGATCGGCCAGCAGCTCGCGAAAAGTGTCGTGGAAGTGGAAGGCGCGGCCGTCCGTCTGACCGTTCCTCGCCAGCAGCCCCTTGCCCTTGGGGCCGAGCCAGATCGCCTTGTAGCCGTGGCCCACCACAGGCGCCTGGCGGATCAGGCTGTCGGCCTCTTCCCACAGCAATGTGCGCCCTGTGAGGCGCTGATCCTTGCCGAGCACGTCAGTCTGGATAATTGAGATCTCGCGCTCGATCTGCGGCAGGGCAACGGCTGCCGGGATAGCGAGCAGCGCAGCGGCGACCAGCGCGAACAGCCGCCCGCCGCGCCCCAGCAGCGCAGCCAGCGCCAGCAGGCCAAGCAGCCCCGCCAGCACCACCGCCGAAACCAGCGCGGTCGCCGAATCCCCCTGCACGATCAGGAATGCCGCCGGCACCAGCGCCAGCGCGGCAGCGATCCGCGTGAGCGGGCGATCCGCGCTCGAGGCCATCACGCACAGCGACGACCCCAGCCAGAACAGCGCAAAATAGCTTATCTGGTTCTTCGAGCCCGCAAGCCCGATCAGCACCGGCCCGCCTTCCGACATGCCGCCGCGCCCGCTCGCAAGCCCGGCAAGGCAGGCGATGGTGGTGCCGATGAACACTGCCAGTACCAGCTCGCGCAAGGTGAGCAGGCGGCCGAGCGCGACGCCCATCACCGCCGTCACCACCAGCTGGAGGCCGTAACGCAGCGAGATGGCGGGCACGTCCGACCACAGCACCGAGGCGGCCGCGAACAGCGCCAGCGCCAGCAGCGGCAGGCCCGCCAGCAGCAGCCGCGGCACGCGCCGCCAGCGCAAGCTCAGGATCGCGGCGAGGCACGCCAGCTGCACCACCGTCGCCGCCGGGCCCAGGGCAGGGGCAGCAAGAGCAGCGATGATTGCCGCTGCCAAGCCGGTGACCGGCAGTCGCTCGAACCCGAAGGGCTCGCTGCCTGCGGGCATCGTGCTGGGATGATCGGCGGCAAGCAAAGGGGGCGCGCTCCGTGAGAGGGGTGGCGGGATGCGCGCGACACTCGCCGATCACCCGCGCCGGATCGCTCACACAGGTTACTGACCTGCCGCAAAGGCGGTCCGTCTTAGGGCGCGATCAGGAAGCGCCGACGCGGGGCGGGGGGAGGAACGCGCAGCAGCGCGAGTTTGTCGCGCGCCACGCCGAGCCCGGCATCGAGCAGCAGCCGTGGCCGGTCGCTATGCGTGATCAGCGCGCGCACCAGCCCGCTCTGGCGCTTGGCATCGAGGAAGTGGCGGTGGTGCCAGCGCTGCGCGGTCTGCGCACGGTGCGCGAGCAGCACCGCGCGTTCCTCGCCGGCGAACTTGCCTGCCAACATCCGGTCATCGGCAGCAACCAGCGCGGCAAGATCCTCGGCCGAATGCCGGGCGCTCAGCGAATCCGCGCGCTCGATCGCAACATAGCCGCAGGTCGCCACCAGCCGGAACCGCGCGCCGGCCAGCAGCATCCGGGCATAGAGGTCGAAATCCTCGCCGAGCCGCATCCGCGCGTCATAGCCGAGGCCGTGGCGTTCCAGAAACGCGCGGCGCATCACCGGCTTGAGGAACCCGAGCTCGCCGCGCGGCCGCCCGGCTTGCGAAATATTGGCCGCCACGAAGCGCGTGAAGGACATGCGCTCGGCAATGCCCCCGGTCGCAAAGGCGGCAAGGCTGGTGAAATCCCTGGCCTCCTCGGGCGCGACGAAGATGATGTTGTCGGCCGACATGTCCCAGTCACCCGCCGGATCGGCGAGCGCCGCGAAGCGGCCCGGGAGGATCGCGTCGTCTGCGTCGAGCACCGCAACCAGCGGCGCGTTCGATCGCGCCAGCGCGAGGTTGCGCGCGGCAGCAGGGCCAAGGTTGCGGCGCGCGCGGTGCACGGAAAGCCGCCCGCTACCGTCATCGGCGCGCCTTGCCGCGGCGGCGGTCGCATCCTGCGAGGCATCGTCGATCACCACCACCTCGGCGACCTCGGGCTCGGCCAGCGCCGAGGAAACCGCGCGGCCGATCGTGTCAGCCGCATTCATTGCCGCGATGATCACGCAGACTTTGTCCATGCCGCTGCCTTTGTCGGGTGCCTGTGGGGGTGTGCGTGCTCTGCGCGATGGGGCTGGGCAGTGCACTAACCTCGTTAAGGTCGCAGCAGCCCCGATCCGGCCTATCGCCGCCCGCGCCCCGTTCGCCGCCTTTCACGAAAGCGACCCGCCGCCATGCTCGCCCCTGCCGCCGGCCCTCCCGAACCGCTCGTCTCGCTGCTTATGGTGGCGAGGAATGCTGCTGCGCATATCGACGCCGCGCTGGTCTCGTGCCGCCGCCAGAGCCTTGCGCAGATCGAGATTGTGGTGGTCGATGACGGATCGACGGACGCCACGGGCGCGATCATCGCCCGCCACGCCGCGGAGGATGCGCGGGTGATCGCGGTGCGCGGGCACGGCAAGGGGCTCGCCGCGGTGCGCAATCTTTCGATCACTGCGGCGGCCGCGCCCTGGGGGGCGATCATCGACAGCGACGACATCCTCCACCCGCGCCATGTCGAGCGGTTGCTGGGGTTGGCGCGGCGCCGGGGCGCGGACATGGCGGCGGCGAACATGATTTCCTTCGGCCGCGACATGTCGCCCGCGCTCTTCGCGTCAGGGCCTGAGTGGGTGCAGGAGCGGATGATCGGCCATGCCGAATTCCTCGAAAGCGGCCGGCTCGACCGTCCCGGGATGCAGCTTGGTTACCTCAAGCCCCTTCTGCGGCTGGAGGCGCTGCGCCGGCACGCCATCGCCTATGACCTGCGCCTCAGGATCGGCGAGGACTGGGATCTTGTCGAACGCGCGCTCGCTGCAGGACTGACCTATGCCTTCTCGCCCGAGCCAACCTATTACTACCGCCGCCACGCCGCCTCGACCTCGTTCCGCTGGACGGGCGGCGATCTCGCTGCGCTGATCGCTGCCGAGCGCGACCGGTTGGCGCGGGGTCAACCGCGCGCGCTGATCGCGGCGCGGCGAGCGCGGCTGGGCTCGCTCGAGGATGCGCTGGCGCATTGCGAGGCGGTCGGCCAGCTCAAGTCAAGGGCAC
>NZ_JAMNXL010000238.1 GCF_023653175.1 Erythrobacter sp.
AGGTGACCGCCGCAGCCCTGCCCGAGGGCGATGCCGGCGTGCTCGAGCTTCACATGGACGGCAGCGAAGAGGGCGCGGTGCTGGCGGCGATCGACGCCGCCTTCGATACCCCCGCCATGCTGGTCGCGCGCGGGCCGATTGTGGTGCCGGCCCTGTTCGTCTCCGACATGGATTCGACCATGATCGGACAGGAATGCATCGACGAGCTGGCCGACTATGCCGGCATCAAGCCGCAAATCGCCGAAATCACCGAGCGCGCGATGCAGGGCGAGCTCGATTTCGAGGCCGCGCTGCGCGAGCGGGTGGCCCTGCTGGCGGGGCTCGACGAGGGCGCGATCCATACCTGCCTTGCCGAACGCATCACCGCCGCGCCGGGCGCGAAGACGTTGGTGGCGACGCTCGTTGCGATGGGCACCCGCACCGTGCTGGTGACAGGCGGCTTCCATCACTTCGCCGATCCGGTCGCCGAGATGCTCGGTTTCCACCGCGTGGTCGGCAACCGGCTTGCGGTCGAAGGCGGCAAGCTCACCGGCGGGCTCGTCGGCCCGATCACCGACAGCGCGGTCAAGGCGGCGGTGTTGCGCGAGGAGCTTGGCGGGCTGGGGGAGGGCGCGCACAGCCTCGCCACCGGAGACGGTGCGAACGACATTCCGATGATCGAGGCGGCGACCTATGGCTTTGCCTATCGCGCCAAGCCGAAGGCCCGCGCGGCGGCCAATGGCCGGGTGGATTCGCAGGATCTCACTGCCGTGCTCACCCTGCTCGGCGTGCCGCGGACGGATTGGCGCGAGTATTGATCGGACGGATTGCACGGTTCATCGCGAAAAGGGTTTCAATCCGCGAACCTAATCGGCTATTAACATTCATGTAAGCAGGCATGCGCTAGCTTGCGCGTCGGAAGGATGGCACCGCAATGACCAGCAAGACCCGCGAAGAGTACATGCAGATGTTCGCCGCCGACGGCACGGTGCTGCTGCACCCCGAGCGGCCCGAGGCGAAGTACCGCCCCTTGCGCGCGGTCCGCAACTTCCAGATGCTGATGAAGGACAAGGAAGACACCGCGGCGGTGTTCAGGATCTTCGAATCGCTGCCGTCCAAGGACTTCATGCCGCGCATCGCAGGTCTGGCACTGTCCGAACAGGGCGAGGAACTGCGCCGCACCGAACCGCGGCTGCCGGAAATCCTCGACGATCACGCCGCCCTGCGCCGCACCCCCAAGGGCAGCCTCGCCCACGCCTATTGCGACTTCATGGAGGCCGAAGGGCTGTCGGCGGCGGGCCTTGTCGCCGAGGCGGAGCGCAGCGGTCGGCCGCGTTTTCCGGACCTCGTCGAATGGTATCTCAACCGCTCGCGCGACACGCATGACATGTTCCACGTGCTCACCGGCTATGGCCGCGACGCGCTGGGCGAAGCCTCGGTGCTGCTCTTTACGCACGGCCAGCAGCCGAGCCAGGGGCACCTGCTGATTGGCTATGCGGGCGCGGCCAACATCAAGAAGACGGTCAAGGGTACCAAGGCCCCGGTGATGGGCGCAGCGCGCGAGGCGCACCGGATTGGCAAGGGTGCGCCCCCGCTGATCGCGCAGCCGATCCGCCAGCTGCTTGAACGCCCGCTCGAGGACGTGCGCTCCGAACTGCGCATCCCGCAGCCGTTCAAGTACCGCGAGTGCCACCGCATCTGGCAGGCCGAGGGGGTCGACCCCTATAACCTGCTCGCCAGCACCAAGACTGCCGAGCCCGAGTTGCTCGCGGCCTGAGCGCGCTTACAGCCAGCTGGCGATCTGCGTCAGCGGCTTCTTGCGCAGCGCATGGGCGGGCACGGTCGCATCGGCGGCGGGCCTGCCGGCGACGATGATCATTACCGGCTTTTCCCACTCGGGCCGCCCGCACACGCGGCGCAGGAACCCCATCGGCGAGGGCGTGTGGGTGAGCGTCGCCACGCCTGCTTCGTGCAGCGCCGCGATCAGCATGCCGCAGGCGATGCCGACGCTTTCATTGACGTAGTAGTTTTGCGTCTCCCCATCCTCTTCGATCCCGCCCTTCCTCTGGGCGAAGACCACGATCAGCCACGGCGCGATCTCGAGGAACGGCTTGTCGGCATCGGTGCCGAGCGGGCCTAATGCTGCGAGCCATTCCTCGCCCGCCTTGGCGTTCTCCCCGTCCGCACCGTAGAAGCGCCGCTCCTCGGCTTCGGCGGCCTCGCGGATGGCGCGTTTGGTCTTGGGCGAGGACACGACCGCAAAGTGCCAGGGCTGGTGGTTTGCGCCCGAAGGCGCGCTGCCGGCCGCATCGATGGCCGCTTCGATCACTTCGCGCGGCACGGCTGCGTCCGAGAACCAGCGGCAGGTGCGCCGCGCGCGCAGCTTTGCCGCGAGCGCGCGGGCGCGGGCGATTGCCTCGGCATCGCTGAGCGGTTCGAGCGCGTAGGGCAGGGCGTCGGGATCGTTCATCGGACTGTATGCAACCTCGATCGTCATGGGCATGGACTGTTAACTGACACTCATGTAAGTAGTGCCTCAAGCCCGCAATTCGCGAATCGCGACAAGGACGTTACACGATGACCTTCACCGATCTTCCCCTGGTTGCCCCCGACCGCAAGACCTCGGGCTTTCGTCCGTTGAAGGTGCTCCACCACTTCGGCAAGCTGGTCGAGGACAAGGAGGACACCGAGCAGGTGTTCCACATCATCGAGGCGACCAAGGGCAGGAAGAGCCACGCCCAGGCCCATGCCTTCATCGCCTCGCCCGAAGGTCAGCGCTTCATGGCGGAGGGTGTCAGCATCCCCGCCATGCTCGACGATCACGCCCGCTGGGCCGATTGCGGGCCCGAGACGGTGGCGGCGCATTACATCGCCTTCATGAAGCGCGAGGGGCTTTCGGCGGCGGGTCTGGTGGCGGAGAGCCACAAGTGGGCCCCGCCCGAAAGCCTGCCGCAGGACCAGACCCAGTGGTATTTCGACCGGCTGCGCGACACGCATGATTTGTTCCACGTGCTCACCGGCTATGGCCGCGACGCGCTTGGGGAGGCGAGCCTGCTCGGCTTCACCTTCGAGCAGAACCACAACACCGGCATCCTGTTCATCGCCTATGCCGGTGCGCGCCAGATCAAGAAGGTGAGCGGCACCAAGGCCCCGCTGTTCGCCGCGATCAAGGAAGGCCGCAAGCTGGGCCGCGCCGCCGCCAAGATCGCGCATCAGGACATCGCCGCGCTGATGCGCGAGGACATCACCGCCGCGCGCGCGCGGATCGGTATCGGCAAGCCCGACGTTCATCGCCAGTGCCTCGCGATCCTGCAGGGCGAGGGCGTGGCGCGCGAGGATCTGACGCTGGGCGGAGCGACCGCCAAGGCCGCTTAAGCCTCAGCGCAATTCCTTGCGGATCACCAGCTTGAGGCCCGACCAAGTCTCGTCGATGGCGCACACCTTGGTGTCGACGAGGCCCATCGGCAGGCATAGTTCGCGGATCGTGTCCTCGGTGATGTCGGTCGGGACTTTGGAGGCCTGCTTGGGCCAACTCACCCAGATCTGACCATCGGATGAAATCTGGTGGCGCAGCGCGGTGAGGTGCTCTGCCAGCGCCGCCTTCTCGGTGACGAAGACATGCGCGGCGTCGATCCCCTGCGCGGGATCGGCAACGAAGGTCAGCTCGAGCGCATATTCGTCGATCTCGTCGATCACATGCTCGGGCATGGCGTCGAACCACACCCGCATCCCGTCCCGCAAGGTGAGCTTCTTGGCCAGCGGCGTGCCGGAGTAGCCGGAGGAGGCCATCAGTCCTCCATCCACTCCTGGAAGAAGCGCTGGTTGGCCGCGCGCAATTCCGCGAGGGGCACGCCCAGCACAGCGTCGCCGCCGACCGTGCCGATCCGCTGGAAGCCGATCTGCGCGGTCTCGTCGTTGCGGGTTCCCTTCGACAGGGCCTCGTTCAATGCCGCGATATCGGGGACGGTGACGAGATAGCGCCCCTGATCCTCGCCGAACCACCACTGGGCAGGCGTATAGTCAGGATTGCCCGCAAGGTCCGCTTCCGCGCCGATCCCGCCCGCCAGCGCCATCTCGGCGAGCGCGACCGCGAGGCCGCCGTCGCTGAGATCGTGGACCGCGTTGACCAGCCCGTCGGCGATGAGTTCATGGATGATTTCGCCCGCATTGCGCTCGACCGTGAGATCGGTCGGCGGGGTGCGTCCGGCCTCCATGCCTTTGACCACCCGCAGCCACAGCGACTGGCCGAGGTGCGAGCGGGTCGGATCGGGCTTGGCCCAGAACTCGGGGCCGACGAGGTAGATCGCATCGCCCTCATTCTTGAAGTGCATCGTCATCATCCTGGCGAGGTCGGTGATGATGCCGACGCCGCCGATCGCCGGGGTGGGCAGGATCGCCGAGCCGCCGTCGGTCGCCTTGGACTCGTTGTAAAGGCTGACGTTTCCGCTGACGATCGGGAAGTCCAGCGCACGGCAGGCGTCGGCCATGCCTTCGAGCGCATGGACGATCTGGGCCATGATCTCGGGGCGCTGCGGGTTGGCGAAGTTGAGGCAATTGGTC
>NZ_JAMNXL010000239.1 GCF_023653175.1 Erythrobacter sp.
AGATCGTGGCGATGATGAAGGCGGTGGCCAACAACGCGGTCGGGTTCGCCTTCAGCCTCGCGATCGACACTGTCTGCCCCGAGTGCTCGAAAATCATGCAGGAGTTTGCCCAAAAGGCCCAACTGATGAACAACCTCAACATCAACTCCTGCGAGATGGCGCAGGGGCTGGTGGGCGGGATCTGGCCGAAGGGCGACCTCGCGGACAAGGCGATCTGTGAGGCGATCGGGAACTCGGAAGGCATCTTCACCGATTATGCCGCGGCCAAACATGGCTGCGGCACCAGGGGCCAGCGGGCGAGCACGACTGCGCAGGGGTCCGGCAAGTATGACGACGTCAATCCGGGCGTCGCCCGAAACTATACCTGGACGATCCTCAAGAAGTCGGCGTTCTTCTCACCTGGCGGCAACTTCGACCGCGAACTCGCTGAATATGCGATGACGCTGCTCGGCACGATCATCTACATCCCCCCCACCGACGATCAGCCGGGCAAGTTCGTGCCGATCGCAGGCGATGCCTCCTCGACCTTGGTCACCTCGCTGCTCGACGGCGCACCGGGTGCGGGTGGCGGCAGCAATGTGCTCATCTACGACTGCGACGAGCCCGACAAATGCCTCGATCCCGGCTTCAAGCCATTGAGCCTTTCGGCATCCAAGGCGCTTCGGCCGCGCGTATCCGCGCTCATCGCCGGGATGGTGGACGCGATCCGCGAGGACACGCCGATCACCGAGGCGCAGAAAGAACTGCTGCAGGTTGCTTCGATCCCGCTCTACAAGATCCTCACCGTTCAGGCGGCCTATGGCCGCGGCATGCCGACCGATGACCGCGAGACCCTCGCCGAGATCGCCAGCGTCGATCTGTTGTTCGCGGTGCTCGACCGGATCGTGAGTGAATCCGGCCGCTCGATGTCCAGCTTCATCGGCGCGGACGATGCCAAGATCGCGATGTGGCAGGGACAGGTGAATGTCGTGCGGCAGGCGCTCGCAGACCGGCAGGCCAACACGCACCTCAAGGTCGGGGCGATCATGCAGATCATCGAGAAGACCGCCTTCATCGAGAATGTGCTCGCCGCCTCGATGTCGCCCGGCATGTCGGCTTCGCTCGACTGGTCGCGCGGCGTGCAGTCGCGCGCGCTCTCCCAATAATCCCCACACCCAGCCGCAAGGCCGCCTCGCGAGGAGCGCAGCACCATGGTCGAGATTTTCACGGTTGGCGGCGGCGATTACCTCGTCAACGTCTTTCAGGCGGTGGCAGCCTGGACCGGCGATGGCGGATACAAGAGCCTGCTGCAGGTTGTCATGGTCATGGGCCTTGCCCTGTCGGCGATCACGCTGGCATTCAATCAGGACTGGCGTGCCTGGATCAACTGGTTCCTTGGCGCGACGCTGATCTATTCGTGCCTGATGGTGCCGCGGCTTGATGTGCGCGTCACCGACCGGATCAACCCAGGTCTTGCACCAGCCACGGTCAGCAATGTGCCGCTCGGCCTTGCGCTGATGGCGAGCTTTACCAGCCAGGTCGGCGACTACCTCACGGGCTCAGCCGAGGTCGTGTTCGCCCTGCCCGGCGATCTCAACTACTCGAAGAACGGAATGATCTACGGCGCGCGGCTCTATGACGCGACGCGCTCGCTGCGCATCTCCGACCCGGAATTTGCCGCCAATCTCGATGAGCATTTCCGGCAATGCGTTTTCTACGACGTGCTGCTCGGCCGCTACTCGATGAAGGAACTTGCCGAGAGCGGCGACATCTGGTCGACGATCGCGCCGGGCAGTCAGGCGCGGGCGCAGCGCTTTCTCACCCGTGATGTTGGCTCGGGCGCGGTGACCGCGAACATCGTCACCTGCCGCGAAGCCTATGGCGCGCTCAATGGCCAGTGGGCGAGCCTCGTCGACAGCATGGGGACGGTGTTCGGACGTCAGCTCTATCCCAACCAGACGGCGACGCTCGCCAAGGCCAAGCTGTTTGCCGACCTTCCGGTTGCGTACCAGTACCTGACAGGGGTTTCGTCGAGCGCGACCGATATCTTCAAGCAGACGCTCACCATCAATGCGATGAGCCAGGCAATGCATTCGATGTCGGCGAGCAGCGGGGCTGGCAACGTCGATGTCTATGCCCAGACCCGCGCAGACATTCAGACCGAGCGAACCTATGGCTCGATTGCCAGCAACGCGATGAAGTGGGTGCCGCTGCTCAATATCGTGCTGACCGTGCTGTTCTACGCGCTGTTCCCCGTGCTCTTCCCCCTGTTCCTGATTCCGAAGACCGGACCGATGGCATTGAAGGGTTACATCACCGGCTTCTTCTACCTTTCCGCGTGGGGTCCGCTGTTCGTGATCCTCCACATGATGCTGATGGTCAAAGGATCGGCCGATATGACGGCGGCTACCGGCGCGAACGGCATCAGCCTTGCCAGCTTCACCGGCATGGCCGACGTCAACAGCGATATCGGCCTTCTGGCCGGCTATCTCATAGCTTCGGTGCCGTTCCTTGCAGGCGGCGTGGCCAAGGGAGCGATGGCGATCTCGCATCATGCGACAAGCTACCTCAATCCGAGCCAGAACGCGGCCGAGGAGGCCGCGCGCGAGGCGAGCACGGGCAATGTCTCGCTCGGCAACACCAGTTTCGAAAACTCGAGCGTGCTCACCCGCCAGTTCGCGCAAGGAACGGTGGCGCCGAGCTTCACCTATGGCGCGCCGCAGACGCGCACGGTCAGCGACAGCGGCTCGGTGACAACTAGCTTTGGGGAGGCAAGCTACGATCAGCTTCCGAATTCGAGCTATCCCTTCACACCGACGCTGGGCCAGGAATTCACCTCAAGGCTCTCGACCATGGCGTCGCAGGCTCGTGCCAACAGCGAGAGCTATGCCAACGTAGCCGCGGAATCCACCAGCAGTGCGTTGAGCAGGTTCCGCGAGCTCAGGGAGCAGTTCAGCAAGGGCAATTCCTTCGAGAGCGCCAGCGGCACCTCGAACTCGGACAGCATCCAGACCGCTTTCAGCGAAGTCGATCAGGCTTCAACCAATCTGCAGCGGCAGTTCGGGCTTTCGCGCAGAGCGGCTGATGACATAACCGTTTCTTGGTTCCTGAATGGAGAGGCTGGCGCGAGCGCCGGTCTCACAAATGGAGTCGCATCGGCGAAGATTGGAGCCAAAGGTGGTCGGAACCAATCGTGGACGGACAGTGATGTGGGTATCGCTTCGGAGGACCGTTCGCGGATCTTCGGTAGCCTTTCCCAGATGTCGGATAGCCGAAACTGGTCGAGCGCTCGCGACGGGTTCGTCCGCTCGGTGAGCACGTCGTCAAGCTCTTCGACCTCGAGCACCGCGAGCGGACTGAATGCCTCTCTGACAGAAGCGCAAAGCTACACGGTAGAGGCACGCCGGGCTGAGGAGCTTGCCAATCGTCTCGAAAGCCAAGCGTCGTTCTTCGAAGGCGACAGTGCAGCTGGCAATCTCAACCTGTCGCAAGCATATCGAGACTGGGGCTTGGCAGAGATCGAAGGCAATCGCGACTTCTACGGCAACGCGCGGTTCGACGACATCGCTTTCCAGCTGAGCCCGGACGGCCAGGCACTGCAGGGCAAATTCATTGAAAGCTACTCCGAGCAACTTCGCGACGGCATCGAAGATCGCCTTGTTTTACCCGCTGGACAGTCCATTTCTCGCCCATCGATATCTGGTCCAGGCTCCGTGCGCGGGCGCGCGCAAATCGGCGGGGGAGTATCAGCGGACGTCCCCAAGGTGGAGACAGTTACCATCAACGATGAGGTGCAGCGCGCTCAGGCTGGCGGTCGCCAGAAGATAGAAGGACCGAGATCGCGCTTGGAAGCTATCACTAAGGGCGCCAAGGGGGCGAGTGCGGAGGCCGCAGACGATGTGAAGGAGTGGTAGCGATCAGGCCTTGATGAGGTCCCAGTAAACAACGAAGGCAGCAAAAAGAACCAAGATGGTCATGCAAGCGATGGTCAATGCCCGCGACCACGGATCGGACCAGGCTTTCCTAACTCGATACGCCGTAAGACGATTTTCGCTCAGGGCCTGATCAATCTCGGACAGCCCCTCCCACTTGCGGGTTTCGCGAGCCTTCTCAGCATCGATGTCGAAATTGGTCATGATGGCATTCATCCCGTTTCTCCTTGGAACATAGAGGAAACACTCGGGCGGGGCTAGGCAAAATCGACCAGCACCCATACGTGCCCGTCAACTCCGAGCTCTCTCTTCTCCTTACGACGACCACGGATTGGGGAGGCAAAGTGAACCGAGTTGTTCCTACACAGCCAAGTGAGGACCTTCGTTTACCGATTGCCGCCCTCTAGCTCTCGTGACTACAAGGACTTGATGGCAATGGGGCAGGACAGAATCGAAGCGTTCATCGCCGAATGGCGCGAAACGGGTGGGTCCGAACTCGCCAACACGCAATCTTTCATCCACGGCTTGGCCAATCTCCTAGGTGTCGACCCGCCCCGCGGGGCCAAGGCCGATGACGTGCACAACGACTACGTCTTCGAGCGCCGCGTCTTTCAGGACAATGGCGAC
>NZ_JAMNXL010000240.1 GCF_023653175.1 Erythrobacter sp.
ATTGCCGCCAATATTCCGGTCGAGGCGCTCAATTTTGCCTATCGTCTGTCGGGCGATCGGCCTGCGTGGCGACCGGTGCGCGTGTTCGATGACGGGCGGCAGACCTTTATCGTGTTTCCCGAAAGCGTTGCGCAAGGTCAGATGCCGCCGCTGTTCGGGCTTGGCGAAGACAATCAGGCCGAACTCCTCAACTACCGCGTGTCAGGCCGCTTCATGATCGTCGACCGGCTGCTCGAGCGCGCAGAACTGCGCCTTGGCGACCGCCGCTCGCAACAGCGCGTCGAAATTCGCAAGGAACGCCGGAGGACGCCGTCATGAGCGACGAAGCTGCTCAAACGCCAGAAGAGGCGGTCAAGCTGCGCGGCGATCCGCCGCGCGTCATGCGGCTGTCGCGCAAGGCCATCGGTATCGCTTCAGCTTGCGGTTTTGCGATTATCGGCGGTGCGCTGATCTATGCCCTGCAGCCCGCGAGCCAGACCGAGCGCGAGGAGTTGCTCAACACCGAAGGTGCGGCGCGGCCCGATGCCTTGGCCGATGCGCCTCGCGACTATGGTGATGTTCCGAAACTGGGCCCGCCCCTGCCCGGCGATCTTGGCGCGCCAATCCTGGCGGCACAACAGCGCGGGGATGTTGCCGAGCTTCCGCCGATCGGTCCTGCGCCGCCCACTGGCCCTGCGCCAACGCCCGCGCAGACGGCAGCCGAAACGGAGCGGCAGCGGCTTGTGCAGGAACGCAGCGCCGCGAGCGAAAGCCGCCTGTTCTTTGGTGGTGGTGCGGGAGGAGCTGCCGTCAGTGACGGATCAGGCGTCGCCGATGCCAGCGGTGGGCCGCCGCCGCCGCAGCTTGCAGCTGAGCAACCGCGTCCCGCCTTTGCCGAACGCCCCGCCGAGCGCCGGACGGTATCAGCCAGTCGGATCGAACCGCCTGCGGGCACCCATGTCTTGCAGGCGGGCAGCATCATTCCTGCTGCCCTCATCACCGGGATTCGCTCCGATCTTCCAGGTCAGGTCACCGCGCAGGTCACCGAGCCAGTCTATGACAGCGTAACCGGCCGCATCCTGCTCATTCCCCAGGGCTCGCGGCTGATCGGCGACTATAATGCCGACCTGTCCTTCGGCCAGCGCCGGGTGCAGCTCGCATGGAACCGGCTGATCCTGCCCGATGGCCGGTCGATCGTGCTCGAACGCCAACCCGGCGGCGACCCATCCGGCTTTGCCGGACTGCAGGACGGCGTGGACTTCCATTGGGGCGGCGTTCTGCGGGCAGCACTGGTCTCGACCCTGCTGGGCGTTGGCGGCGAACTTGGTGCTGGCAATGACGACAATCTCACTCGCGCGCTGCGCCGCGGGTCGCAGGACAGCATCGGCCGCGCGGGCGAACAGGTGGTCAGCCGCGAGCTCGACATACGGCCGACACTGACCATCCGTCCGGGTTTCCCGGTGCGCGTGCTGGTGACGCGTGATCTCATCTTGGGAGGAGGATCATGACCCGATTGAAACTGGCCGATCTGGCCGACGAAAAGCCGGTCAAGGTAACCATCGAGCTCTCGTCGCGCCTCCACCGCGAACTCCTCGCCTATGGCCTGGCGATCAACGGCGTCGATACCAAAAATGCTCCGACACCCGAACGACTGATCCCGCCGATGATCGAGCGCTTCATCGCGACCGACCGGTCTTTCGCCAAATTGCGGCGCTCGGGTCAGGCCGGGTAGCGTTCGCTGACCAGTTTGAAGAAGCGCTTCAGCGCGGGATTGTCGTTATCCTCGCGCCAGTAGAAAGCATAGTCGAGCCGCGCATGGCCGCCTTGGTCGATAATCTCCAAAAATGTCAGTTCCGGCCAATGCACACCGATCGAGGCCTCGGTGGCAAGCGTGATGTACCGTCCGAACGGGACCGTGCTCAAAACACTTTCGAGACTCGTGTCTTGCATGATCAAGTTCGCACGATAGCCCTGATCCGATAAGCGACGCTTCAGAATATGGGCCATCGCAGGACCCACGCCCTGGCTGGGCAATACAAAGACCTGGCGGCGCAAATCGCTCCAGTGAAGCCGGTCTGCCTTCGCCAATTGATGGTCTTTCGGCAATGCGACAAGCAACCGCTCCGACCAGGCCGAGCGCCGCGAGATGCTGGCGTCGTGCGCGTCGGACGGCATCAGCGCGACGTCAATGATCCGGGCCTTCAGATCGCTGAGCATACGCTCCGGATCGGCCTCGATCCCATCAAACTGAATGTCGGGGTGACGCCGCATGTATTCGCCAATGGTCGCACGCATATTGCCGGCCATCAGGGACGCACAAAACCCGACCGCAATCCTGCCTTCCTCGCCATAGCTGACTGCTCGGGCTGTGGTCTGAAGATTGTCGATATCGGTAAGAATGCGCCGGGCAACGCTCAGGAATGCTTTGCCCTGCTCGGTCGGTATCGCGCCGCGTGTGCTGCGTTCAAAGAGCTTGATCCCAAGGCGCGCCTCCAAGGCGGCTATTCGTCTGCTCAGCGTCGACTGCTTGATCCGCAATGCTTCGGCGGCGCGTGAGAAATTCTGGGCATCGGCTGTCGCAACAGCAAATCTGAGCTGACGCACTTCGATCATAAGGCTTTGCGACCCTTATCTTTATCTCCTTACATGTCGCTATCACCAATAGCCCGAAATCCCTAGATTGTTTCTTCGTTACGACATCTGGCGAAGAGCAACCCCCGCGCACGCCAGGTGGCTTATTTGTCGAACCATGGCAGCTCGGTTCAATTGCAGATACGGTGTCCGGTCGTTACTTCGCACGAGCCTTTTGGCAATTTACAGACCATGGAATGCTATCCGCCGAACTATGGTGCTCACGGCGCATCACTCTTTGGCTTTCGGCCTGCGCCGCAACCATGATCTGATCCGTCATGCAGTCTTTCTTTCTGGCGCCACGATGCAAAGCTGCATCCATCCAAATGGACCGAAGCACCCTTAGCGGTGCTGTGCCACCTCATCATTACACGGTATGGCTTCTGTCTGGATCGTGACGTGATGGATTGCGAACCGCGCCTCCAGCATCTCTGCAACCGCGCGCCGCACAGCATCCGCATCCTCCCCCTCACCAATCGCAACATGCGCGGTCAGGCTGGCGTCATCGCCCGCGACCGACCACAGGTGCAGGTCATGCACTCCCGAGACGCCTGTAATTCCACCCATCGCAGCGCGGATGGCCTTGAGATCAAACCCACGCGGCACGCCTTGCAGGAGGATATGCGTGGTATCGCGCAGCAATATCCACGTGCGGGGCAGCACCCAGAGACCGATCGCAATCGCGACGATCGGATCGATCCAGGTGAGACCGGTGAAATAGATTGTGATGGCCGCACCAATGACGCCCAGCGAGCCGAGCATGTCAGCCCACACCTCGAGATAGGCCCCCTTGATATTGAGGCTGTCGTCCTTGCCACCAGCAAGGATCCGCATGGCAATAAGGTTCACGAGCAACCCGAGCGTTGCGACAATCAGCATCCCGACCGATCCAACGGGCTGCGGTGCAAAGAACCGCCCAATCCCCTCGATCAGAATGTATCCGGCGACCGCAAACAGCAGGATCGCATTGAATGCAGCAGCCAATATCTCGAATCGCCGATAGCCGAAGGTACGCTGATCATCAGGCGGACGCTGACCGATCTTGACCGCCGCCAGCGCAATCGCCAGCGCCGCACTGTCCGTGAACATATGCGCAGCGTCGGAAAGCAGCGCCAGGCTGTCAAAAACAAAGGCACCGACGAGTTCGGCGATCAGGAAGGTCGTGGTCAGTCCAAGTGCGATGGCAAGGCGCCGGGTGCTCGCGCCAGCGCCGTGGCTGTGGCCCTGGTGACCGGCACTGCCATGATCATGACCCGCGCCCATCAGCTTGCCACCAAGGAGCCATTGCAAGGGCCGCCAGGAGCCGATGCACTTCGGTTACCGCAGCTGTTCATTGCGTCTCTCCTGAGCTTTGGTCTATTCTCTTGGTCATTCGTCTAAGCCATCACGGGCGAAAGCGTCTGAGGCTCTTCGTCCGGAAAGCGCCTGGCTTCCCGGTCAAGCACAAGCCGGGCCAGGGCCGGCAGGACGACCAAGGTCAGCAAGGTCGCCGAGATCAATCCGCCGATCACCACCGTCGCGATCGGTCGCTGCACTTCTGCCCCCGTGCCGCTCGCCAGCGCCATCGGTACGAAGCCCAGACTGGCCACCAATGCCGTCATCAGCACGGGTCGCAAACGCATCAGCGCGCCTTCGCGCACCGATTCCAGCACACCCTTGCCGTTCTGACGCAGTGCCAGAATGCTCGACATCATGACCAGACCGTTGAGCACAGCCACACCCGACAGCGCAATGAAGCCAACCGCTGCCGAAACAGAGAAGGGCATCCCGCGCAGCCATAGCAGCAGCACGCCCCCGCTCAGCGCGAGCGGGACGGCGGAGAAGACCATCGCCGCACGGCTTGCTGACCCCAGCGCTGCGTAAAGCAGCGCAAAGATCGCCGCGAAGACGAGTGGCACCACGATACTCAGACGGCTTTG
>NZ_JAMNXL010000056.1 GCF_023653175.1 Erythrobacter sp.
GGCGGCATAGGTGATGCCGCGCTGACGGCACTCGGTGGTGTCGTACTTGGGCTCTTCGAGTTCGTAATGGACGAAATCGAGCTCGGCGGTGCCGGCGAAATCGCGGATCGGGAAAACCGAGCGCAGCGTCTTCTCGAGGCCCGAGACATAGCCCGTGGCCTTGTCCGAACGCAGGAACTGCTCGTAGCTTTCGCGCTGAACCTCGATCAGGTTCGGCATCTGCACCACTTCGTGGATGTCACCGAAGATCTTGCGGATGCGCTTCTTGGCGGTCCCTTGCGCCTTGCGGCTGCGGGTGACGGGCGGCTTCGCCTTGGTTGCCATGAGGGAGTGGGCCTCTTCAATTGGGCCGCGCGAGAAATGTCGCGCGGACGGGAAAAATCGCTGTCGTTCCACGCGAGAAAGCGGCCATCATCAACGCGCAGAAGCCGCAAGCCTGACGCCGCCAGAAATGCGGTGTCGGCAGCAGCCTTCCGGTTTGCGTCGCGTGAATGGCCTTCGCCGCTTCCATCCTGAGGCCGATCCCCGCGCATGAATCAGCCTTGCTCGAAGCGGGCAAGAGCGCGCGATGTACGAGTGGCCCTGGCGCATGTCAATGCCGCGCCGGGGCGAAACGCGCCCGGCTGCGGCGGGGCTTTCCTACCCGCCTCCCGAAGCGCAGGCTGCCCCCTGCTCTTTCGCATTGTCTGTCCCGGACTCCCAGCCCTGCCTGCGATTTCGCGCCGCGTTCCCGTGTCCGTCCGGCCGCAATTTTGGGGTTCAACTCCATGAAAGTAAACGCTTTATGCGGGAATTCAAAAGCGGACACCGTGTAACCTTTGTCCGGCTGCCTGAGCCGGTTTTACCGAGAATCAACGCGTTCAATATCGTTTTTCAATATTATTGATTGACGATATGCCGCGAATCGGAATAGAGGGGTTTTATCGAATCACGATACGCCACTAAAAGGAACTCGATATGACCCGCTACGCCGACACCGTCCTCGCGGCCTGCGCCGCCTTCGTACTCACCTTGGGCTCGATCGGCGCGATCGTGACCGTGCCGCCGGCGCAGGCCGCCGCCCAGTCGGCACTTGCCGCGCCCGAACTCGCCTGATCGCCGCGCCATTTCCGAGGAGACAATCCATGCGCAACAAAATCCGCGACCCCCTGCTGAGCGGAGCCAAGCTCATCGCCGCGCTCATGATAGCGGTATGCATCTTCGCTGCGACCATGGTCACGATCGGTCTGGGAGCAGTGGCCACGATCGAGCAGGGCCGTATCATTGCGGACCTTCAGGCCGTGGGCGCACCGGCAAGCGGCATCTGGCTGATCGCCGCCGCGCTGTTGCTCATTATCGCCCTGATGGCGATGGGCGGCTTGTTCTTCGTGCGCCTGCTGGCCGTGATCAGTTCCGTAGGAAAGGGTGACCCCTTCGAGCCTGCAAACGCCGACCGGCTGGCACAAATGGGATGGCTGGCGCTGGCCGGACAGGTGGTGATCCTCTTTCTCATGGGACTGGCAGAATGGTTTGGCCCCTATCTGGAGAAGGCCGGTCGGGGCAGTGACCTCGGGTTCGATTTCGACATTGGGGCAATTCTGCTGATCCTCGTTCTGTTCATCCTCGCCCGGGTGTTCCGCCACGGCGCGGCGCTGCGCGAAGATCTGGAAGGAACCGTGTGATGCCCCCCATCAACGACGATCTCGACGGAGCCCGCATCATGGTCAAGCTCGACGACCTGCTCTACGCCCGCCGCATGACGCTGACCGAACTGGCCGAGCGCGTGGACCTCACCCTCGCCAACCTGTCGATCCTCAAGACCGGCAAGGCCAAGGCGATCCGCTTCTCCACCCTCGCTGCGATCTGCCGCGAGCTGGACTGCCAGCCGGGCGAGCTGCTCGGCTACAAGGCGGATTGAACCATCCATAACGGCCGGGGGCCGGGGCAGCGATGCTCCGGCCCTCGCCTGAGTGCTAGTGCGCCCGCACGCGCCCCATCACCAGCGCCGCACCCGCCAGCAGCAGGATCGCGCCGGCCTCGAACACCACGTTCTCCGCCTGCATGTCCTTGCCCTGCAATACGATCAGCCGCGCGATCGCGGTGATGGCGATGAAGATCGGGAAGACGAAAGACGATGCCTTGCCGGTGTAGAACACCGCGATCATCGCGATCACTTCGGTATAGAGGAACATCAGCAGGATATCGGCAAGCACGATGCTGCCACGCTGGAAGACCGCCGCGACCTCAGCCCCGGCCGCGCCCAGGGTCATCAGCGCGGCGACCATCAGCAGCCCCTGCTCGATGAAGCGCAGCGCGCGCCCGGCCGGGTTCGGATCAGCGGCTGCAGGGGAATCGGCAGGGTGGGGCTCGGTCATGGCGCTGGCTTATAGGGCAAGAGGTGCGACAGGCCAAAGACTTGGCGCCGCGCGAAGGGCTGACCGCAGGCCTGCGGCAAGCCCGGCCCCCGGACAATCCGCTTGACTCGGCCGCGCGCATGGCTATTGACCCGCCCCGATCCTTTCGAGGATCATCCGTCCGAGACCGTTGGTGACCGGAATATGCCGGTCTTAATTTCCAACCTAGACGGGGAAAAGAGATTTCGCAGGGGATCGCGCCGAGGCGACGCCCTGCTCGTGCTGGATGGCACACCCTCCTTCCCTTTCGACGGACTCGCCCGCGTTCGGAGCCTTCGTGGCTCCTTGCGCGGACACAACGTAGCCGGTTGCGTCCGGGGAGCCATTCCCGGTCGCAGCCAAATGTGAAGGAGTATGGCATGGATCGTTCGCAGAAAGCCGACGCGGTTGCCCAGCTCAATGCGGTCTTCTCCGAGGTCAGCGTGGTGGTCGTCACCCGCAATCTCGGCATGACGGTGGCCCAGTCCACCGACCTGCGCGGGAAGATGCGCGATGCTGGTGCGTCCTACAAGGTTGCGAAGAACAGTCTCGCCAAGCTCGCCCTTGAAAACACCGACTATGTCGGGATCGGTGAGATGCTCACCGGCCCGGTCGGGCTGGCCTGGTCGAAGGACCCGGTCGCGGCTGCCAAGGCCGCTGTCGATTTCGCCAAGTCGAACGACAAGCTCGAAATCGTCGGCGGGTCGATGGGTTCGGTCGTGCTCGACGAGACCGGGATCAAGGCGCTTGCCTCGATGCCGAGCCTCGACGAGCTGCGCGCCAAGCTCATCGGGCTGGTCAACGCCCCGGCGACGAAGATCGCTCAGGTCGTCACCGCCCCGGCCGCGAAGGTCGCCCGTGTGTTTGCCGCTTACGCGGACAAGGACGCAGCCTAAGAGACGTTTTTCGTCAGACGAAACAATCTTTTGGGGCGCACTTGCCCCGCCACTATTTGGAGTGAACCATCATGGCCGATATTGCCAAGCTTGTTGAAGAACTTTCGAAGCTGACCGTCCTCGAGGCGGCTGACCTTGCCAAGGCCCTCGAAGAAGCATGGGGCGTCAGCGCCGCTGCTGCTGTCGCGGTTGCCGCTGGCCCGGCCGCTGCGGTCGAAGCCGTCGAAGAGCAGACCGAGTTCGACGTCATCCTGACCGGCGACGGCGGGAAGAAGATCCAGGTCATCAAGGAAGTCCGCGCGATCACCGGCCTCGGTCTGACCGAAGCCAAGTCGCTGGTCGAAAGCGCGCCGAAGGCGGTCAAGGAAGGCATCAACAAGGCCGAAGCCGAAGAGATCAAGAAGAAGATCGAAGAAGCCGGCGGCACCGTCGAGCTCAAGTAAGCTCGTCAGCCAGCGGCCTTCGGGCCGATTGCAAAAAGGGGGCGGCGCCAGCGATGGCGTCGCCCCCTTTTTTTACCTGTTTCCAGTATGTTGGCCCCATGCGCAACGAACGGGAAAAGCAGATCTTCCGCGAAACCCAGGGCGCGCGGATCTCGCGCTGGGTGCGCGACAGCGAGGCCGGCTTGCTGTTCTACGGCCCGGCCGGCAGCGTGTTTCACATCCTCTCGAGCGAGGCCTCCCGGCTCGAGGCCGAGGGCAATGCGCTGGTCGAACGCCTGCTCGGCCGCGGCTTCGTACCGCCGCCGCAAATGGTTCGATCGACAACCCGGTTTTCGCGGCGCGGCAATTAATCGCAATATCGAGCAGACTGCACATGAACGCCGTCCCTGCGCTCTCTGAAAAGAGCCTCAGTTGCAGCGGGCGCAACCGCACCAATGCCGCTCGGAGCGCAGGTCAGCCCGCAAATCAAAGGTTAACTAACTTTACACCCTGTTAATAACCCGTAGAGTCATGGTGAGGTTGCGAGTCGCGCGCTCTCTCTAACCGGTCCGAAGTGTGCCGGAGAGATGCGTCGTTTCTCGATGGGGGGTTTATGCTGAATTGGAGGCTTGGCCTGTTGGCATGCTCCGTGGCATCCGGCGCACCGCTTGCTGCGCAGGACATCACGTACGAGCCGGTCAGCCCGACTTTCGGCGGCAACCCGTTCAATTCGCAGCACGTTCTGGGCGTTGCCAACGCCAACAACGATTTCCGCGATCCGCGTGCGACCAGCAGCAATTCACAGGCCGACATCTTTGCCCGCCAGCTGCAGTCACGGCTGCTCTCGGCACTGTCCTCGCAGATCGTCGATGCGATCTTCGGCGAGAACCCGCAGGAATCCGGCACGATCAGCTTCGGCGGTCAGACCATCGACTTCTTCCGCTCGCTCGAGGAAGTGACGATCATCATCCGCGACGACGCCACGGGTGAGGAAACCCGGATCGTCGTTCCGCTGTTCATCGAAGTCGACTGATCCGACCGATGCATAGCCTGTTCCGCCTTGCCCTGCTGGCGCTTGCGACAGCCCCGCTCGCCGGGTGCATGAGCGCGCCGCAGGATGGCCGCAATTCGCTCGCGACCACCACCAGCCTCGCCTATTTCCCGAAGAAGACCCAGACTCAGAGCCTGCTCAACCAGCTGCCCGGGCCCCAGCGCCCGGTGGCGATCGCGGTCTACGGCTTCACCGACCAGACCGGGCAGTTCAAGCCGACCGAAACCGGGCAGACCCTGTCGCGCGCGGTGACCCAGGGAGCCAGCTCGATGCTGGTGCGCGCGCTTCAGGACGCGGGCAACCGCCAGTGGTTCACCGTGGTCGAGCGCGAGCGGCTCGACAACCTCCTCAAGGAACGCCAGATCATCGGCGAGATGCGCAAGCGCTACCTCGGCGAGCAGGAGGTCGATCCCCAGGCGCTCCCGGCGCTGCTGTTTGCCGGCGTGCTGCTGGAAGGCGGGATCGTCGGCTATGACACCAACACCGTCACCGGCGGGGCGGGCGCGGCCTTCCTCGGCATCGGCGCGCGCACCGAATACCGGCCGGACACGGTGACGGTCTATCTGCGCGCGGTTTCGGTGCGCACCGGCGAGGTGCTCGCCAACGTCACCACTTCCAAGACGATCGCCAGTCAGGCGATCGGGGCCAATGCCTTCAAGTTCGTCGCCTTCCGCGAATTGCTCGAGGCCGAGGCCGGGTTCACTTCCAACGAGCCCGATCAGGTCGCGCTCCAGCAGGCGATCGAGAAGGCGGTCTATGGCCTCGTGCTCGAGGGTGTGGAGCTTGATCTGTGGCGGTTCGAGGACATGGCGGCTGCCCAGCCGCTGCTCGTCGCCTACCGCGCCGAGCGCGACGGACGATATGATGCCAGCGACATCCAGAAGGCGCTCAAGCGGGCAGGCTCGCTCACTGCGCTGACGGTGGTCGACGGCGAGCCACTGGAAGAAAAACAGCGGGACGGATCGTGACGCTGGAGAGATTTCCCTGGGGATCGTGAGGGTTCGAGGGGGGTAGACGGCCCGTGAGGTGCGGCAACGCCGAGCGGTACGGAAAACAAAGCACGCAAAGGAGCTGCAACTCCGATGCGCGCGAGGCAAGGTATGCGATAACCTGATTGACCCGGCGTCTAGGCGCGCCGTGGCCGGTGCTCGGTATCGCCTATCGAATAGGCGGATGCAACACATGAATGCCGAGCGGCTCAGGACCGATCATTACCAGCCCCCCGCAACGGACATGTGTCCGTGCGCGGCAGCGCGCGCTGGTGCGGCTCCCCTGAAGCCTTCGCGCGGCCACTCCCGACCCCGATCTCACGCATCCGCGGCCCAAGAACGCCGGCGGAGCGCGAACCTGTCGCACATCATGATGAAAACAGAAGGATCCGAGCAATGAAGAAAGCCATCAAGGCGGGCGTGTCGTTGATCGCGCTGTCGCTGGCGGGGGCCGCGCTCGCGCAGGGCGTGCCCAACACCTCGACCGTCACTCAGACCGGCACGAACGAAACCGCTGTCATCGGCCAGACCGGCACTGGCACCAACACCAGCGAGGTCGATCAGGACGGCAGCGGCAATACCGCCAACGTCACTCAGGAGAGCACCGCGGGCAATGCCAACAGCTCGACCATCCTGCAGTCGGGCACGGCCAGCGGCAACACTGCCACCGTCGGCCAGGAAGGCGCAGGCAACATCAGCACCGTCACTCAGGACGGCGATGACAGCGAAGTCGACGTCTCGCAGGACGGCACCAACAACGTCTCGGGCGTGACCCAGAACGCGCTCGATGCCATGGCTGCGGTGACCCAGACCGGCAACGCCAATTCCAGCACCGTCGGCCAGACCGGCGACCGCGCGATCATCAGCGTCACCCAGAACAACGACGAAGACTTCGACGTCGGCAACCAATCCTTGATCACCCAGAGCGGCGACGATGCCTCGGCAACTGTCAGCCAGGACGGTCAGGGCAACTTCTCGACCATCACCCAGACCGGCAACGGCTCGCTGACCAGCGTCAGCCAGGACGGCTTGGTCAACACTTCGACCGTCACTCAGGGCGGCATCTCGGCCGATGCGTTCGTAACCCAGAATGGCGATAACAACTTTTCGACCATCAGCCAGACCGGCGTCAGCTCGATCACCAGAGTGACTCAGACAGGCAACGGCAACAATTCGGGCGTGACCCAGTCGGGCTCGTTCTCGACGACCACCATCGATCAGTCCGGCGACGACAACCGTTCGACCGTTGGCCAGTCGGGCAACCTGTCGGGAACCACAGTGACCCAGAGCGGCGCTGGCGCGAACCAGTCGACGATCACGCAAAGCGGGCTCGGCGCAGTGGCCAACATCGGCCAGGACGGCAGCGGCAACATCTCGACCGCGAGTGAAACCGGTGCCGGATCGAACCTGGCGGTGACACAGCTGGGCACCACCAACCGCTCGACCGTCACCCAGAACGGCGCCGGTTCGGATGTCGATGTGTTCCAGAGCGGCGCCAGCAACGTCTCGCTCGTCACCGGCACCGGGCTCGGCTCGACGATCGAAGTCGAACAGTTCGGCAGCCGCAACAGCAGCACCGTCGGCCAGAGCGAGGGCCTGACCAATGCCGACGTGTTCCAGAACGGCGAGGACAACGTCTCGACCATCGCCCAGCTGGCCGGCGTCGCTGACGTCTCGGTGACCCAGAACGGCGCGACCAACTTCTCGGACGTGCGCGGCGTGGCCAACTTCTCGGATGCCACCGTCGACCAGACCGGCGCCGGCAACCGTTCGGAGATCGACCAGAACGCGGCGCGCCTCGGCACGCTGGCGTTCAACATCGCGGCGGTCGAGAACCAGAGCACCGAGGTCACCCAGAACGGCGCGGGCAACACCGCGCGCGTCGACCAGTACGGCATCAATCAGGTCGTCGAAGTGACCCAGATCGGCGAGGGCAACATCAGCGGCGCGCCGGGCGGCGCGGTGGGTGTCACCCAGCTCGGCATTGGCCAGACCGCACGGCTGCTTCAGGAAGGTGACGGCAACCGCTCGGTCATCAACCAGGGCACATCGGGCAATGCCAATGTCGTCACGCTCGCAGCCAGCAGCAACAACACCGCGCTGGTCAACCAGACCGGAGACGAAGGCAAGTCGAGCGTCACCCAGAACGGTGCCGGCAACCTTGCGACGCTCGATCAGGATGGCGAGCTCAATGCATCGACCATCCTCCAGACCGGCAGCAACAACATCGCCGGTGTGACCCAGGGCGATGTCGGCAACGTTGCCAGCATCTCCCAGACCGGCAGCGGCCACAACGCCGCAGTCTTCCAGAACCAGCCCTGATCGCGCGCGGGGAGCGGCGGACGTGCCGCCCTCCCCAACCGCCCGGGCGAGTAGGCGCAGTCTCCCCGGTCGGTCCAACGTGATCCCCAACAAGGACAAGAATCATGAAGAAGTCCATCATTACCAGCGCATCGCTCATCGCTCTCGCCGCCGCAGCCCCTGCGCTGGGGCAGAGCGTCTCGACCCTCGACCAGACCGGCAGCGGCAATGCCGCCACGGTCGGCCAGACGGGCAGCAACACCTCGGACGTCGATCAGGATGGCGAGAACAATGTCGCCAAGGTCAGCCAGACCGGGGCGGGCAACGAGTCCACCATCGATCAGGACGCGCTGGCCGCCAGCGCCGATGTGACGCAGACGGGCGACGGCAACATCTCGAACGTCACCCAGACCGATGGTGACACCCGCGGCACGACCGGCATGGTGCCGCAGGATCCCGAGACCGTCGTGAGCCAGATCGGCGACAACAACCGGTCGGACGTCAACCAGCTCAACATCACCGGCAACTTCAACTTGCTGGCGAACGTCAAGCAGACGGGCGACAACAACGTCTCGACCATCGACCAGAACCTCGGCGTTGCCTGGCAGGCGGGTGCGCTGCGCGCGAATGTCGATCAGCGGGGCAACAGCGATTCGCTGATCGAGCAGTCGGTGACCGAAGACCGCGGGCTGAACATCTACGCCGGGGTGGTCCAGACCGACTCGACCTCGACAGTCCTTCAGACCCTTGCGGGGGACCGTGCCGCGGGACTGCGCGCCGAGGTCGACCAGCGCGGCTTCTCGGATTCGACCGTGACGCAGACCGCATCCGGCGCGAGTTCGGGCGATCTGTTCGCCAAGGTCACCCAGGACAGCGGGGCGATCTCGACCATCGACCAGACCGCAGCCGGGGACGGTTCGATCACCCAGGACGCGTTCGTCACCCAAGACGGCGCGAGCACCGCGAACATCACCCAGACCTTCGACAATGACGGCAGCAACACCTTCCTCGCCACGGTGAACCAGACCGGTGCGGGCAACCTCGCCAACGTCACCCAGCGCGACCAGGGCTTCGGCATCATCGGCAAGGCCGATGGAAGGCTTACCGCCACGGTCACGCAGGACGGCGCGAACAATACCACCGATCTGGTGCAGGAGAACAAGAAGGCTGCCGCCACCATCACCCAGAACGGCACCGGCAACACCGTCGACGCCTTCCAGGGCACCGCGGGGCAGAACCTCATCGTGCTCCAGTCCGGCAGCGGCAACATCTCGGATTCGACCCAGACCGGGCTCAACAATTCGGCTGACGTGCTGCAAGGTGGCGTGGGGACGACCTCGACGATCAACCAGTCGGGCAACCGTGATCTCGCCTTTGTCGACCAGCTGGTCGGTTCGGACGGATCGACCTCGCTGATCACCCAGACCGGGGCCGGCGGCGAGCGTTCGGAGAACTCCGCGAGCGTCACCCAGAGCGGTGCCGGCAACGGCTCGGAGATCACGCAGGATGGCTTCAACAGCACCGCGCTGCTGACGCAATCGGGTGCGGGCAACACCAGCGAGATCACCCAGACCGGCACGGTCGACGGCCTCGGCAACACCGCCGATGTCACCCAGTCGGGCGGCGATAATGAATCGACCATCCTCCAGAACGGCTCGCTCAACACTGCGGCCGTGACCCAGTCGAGCGACAACAATCTGTCGACCATCACCCAGAGCGGCACCGGCGGAACGGCGACCGTAACGCAGGGCTTCTGACCTTCAACCCTCCGGGTGCGGCCCAGGCTGCCGCCCGGAAAGCACAACACCGATCATTCGCAAGACAACCTGTTTCATGAAGGAACTTGAGATGAAGAAGACAATCCTTGCTGGCGCCTCGATCATGGCGTTGACGATTGCCGCTCCCGCCTTCGCGCAGAGCCAGTCGGACATCAACCAGAGCGGCACCGCGAACGCGGCCACCGTCACGCAGAACGGCACCAACACCTCGGAAATCGACCAGACCGGCGAAGGCGCGGTCGCGACGGTCAAGCAGGCTGGCACCAACAACGATTCGAACATCACCCAGACCGCGGGCGGGACCGTGACGGTCGACCAGTCGGGCGTCACCGGCTCGACCTCGAACGTCACCACGCTGGCCGACGACCGCGCGCCCGAAAGCCGGGTCGATGTGGTCCAGACCGATACCGGCGCCAGCAGCGCCGCCAATGGCGAGGCGAACGTCTCGACCGTGAACCAGAACAACGTCAATGGCTTCGGCGCGTCGGGGACCGGCAGCACCGTCACCGTGAACCAGAACCAGAACGCTGCGGGCGCAGGCCAGAACTTCTCGCTGGTAAACCAGGGTCCCAATGCCGTCAGCGGTCAGGTGACCGTGCAGCAGACCGGCGGGGACAACAGCTCGGTCTACAGCGCGCAGACCTCGACCGACAATGATGCCTTCATCACCCAGAACGGGCAGGACAACAGCTCGGCCGTCATGCAGAACTTCCAGAACGGGGCGGCCATCGCCACGGTCAACCAGACCAATGCCGGCGGCGCCATCAACATTGCGGCCATCACCCAGACCTCGGCCGGCTTTGCCACCAACCCGGCGCAGTTCGCGCTCGGCGCCGATGCCACCATCACCCAGAACGGCGGGGGCAACGCCGCCTCGATCGACCAGACCGGCTATGCCGATGCGGCGGTCGAATTCAACGAAGCCAGCATCAACCAGCAGGGCAGCTTCAACGCTGCAGGGACCACCCAGAGCGGCACGATGGGCTTCGCCAGCGTCCTGCAGTCGGGCAACGAGAACGACTCCGCCATCACCCAGTCGGGCGAAGGCGCGAGCGCGAACGTCACCCAGACCGCAGTGGAATCCGGCAACGGCACCCGCACCCGCGGCAAGGATGGCCTCGACACGGTCTTCGGGGACGTGATCCGCAGCAACTTCTCGAGCATCGCGCAGAGCGCCAACGGCGTCGAGGCGTCGGTGACCCAGACCGGCGATCTCAACCGCTCTGGACTGGTGCAGACCGGCAACGGGGCATCGGCAACGCTGCGCCAGACCGGCATCTTCAACAACTCGCAGATCGATCAGAGCGGCGCTGCTTCGGCGAATGTCACCCAGGGCGGATCCTACGGCGACAACAACTCGCAGATCAACCAGACCGCTGACGGTGCCTCGGCAACGGTGACCCAGTCGGCTGACACCACCGCGCCGACCTTCTTCCCGACCAACCTGTCGATCATCACGCAGAATGCGGGTGCCGGCGCGGTCGTCGGCCAGACGGGGCAGCAGAACGAATCGAACATCACTCAGGATCTCGGCGCCAACGGGTCCAACGCCAGTGTCACCCAGACCAACCTGCTGGGCCTCACTGCGCTCGACACCAACCTGTCGACCATAACGCAGTCGGCTTCGGATAGCGGCATAACCGTGCTCCAGAATGGCCTCGGCAACACCTCGGGCGTCGAACAGGCCGGGTCCGACAACGCTGTGTTCGTCGACCAGATCGGCAACTTCAACCGCTCGACGGTGACCCAGGCTGCCGGCAGCTCGGAGAATACCGCCGACATCAACCAGACCGGTTCGGATGGTATCTCGACCCTCACCCAGACCGGGTCGGGCCACAAGGCGACGCTCAACCAGGGCGGGCTCGACAACGAATCGATCATCGCCCAGACCGGCAGCGGCAACACCGCGACCGTGACCCAGACCAGCGACGCGAACTACTCGTCGATCGTCCAGAACGGGACGGGCAACACCGCCACCGTCACGCAGAACCCGTAAGCGGCCACAGGCCATGCTCCGGGCGAGACCGGCTCTCGCCCGGAGCCTTCCTTTCAGCTATCAGAGGCGGATGACGAGGATGACATTGCTCGAAACGGCCCGCTTCAAGACCGCAGGCGGCCTCCTCACGGCGGCGGCGCTGGCCCTCGGCGCTGCCCCGGCGCTCGCTCAGAGCGGGCCCGAACGCGGCGTGTTCGTCACCCAGATCGGCGACGGCAACGAAGCGACGGTCACCCAGCAGAATGCCGACAGCCTCGCGCGCGCGGTGCAGGACGGTAACGACAACCGTATCGACCTCACCCAGAAGGGCCCCGCCCCGCAGGTCGCCCGGATCGCGCAGGATGGCGACAGCAACCGCGTCGATGCGGTGCAGGACGGCATCGGCAGCGCCGAACTCGGCCTCGTGCAGGAAGGCGACAGCAACACCGCGATCGTGTTCCAGAGCGAGAACTCCGCCAGCGCCCAGTCGGTCGCGGCGATCCTCCAGCGCGGCACCGGCAACAGGCTGGCGCTGGTGCAGGACGGCAGCGACAACCAGGCGAGCCTCACCCAGATCGGTGACGGCAACACCATGACCGCGACCCAGCTGGACAGCGGCAACCGCCTCGAATGGACACAGAGCGGTGACGGCCTCGCCGATCTCGGGATCACCCAGAGCGGCGGGGCCAGTCTCCAGGTCACCCAGAGCAACACCGGCGCGCAGTTCATGCCGCCGCCCGGCCCGGGCGGCTAGGCCGGAGCATGGCCCGCGCGCTTGTCCGGCTTGGCGGGATCGTGCCGGTGGCGGCGCTGGCGGGTCTCTGCGTCCCCGCGCCCGCCCGGCAGGATGCGCCTGCGCCCGCAGTCAACCGCACCGAGGCGAGCCAGATCGCGCTTCCCGCTCAGGCGTCCTCCACCGGGCCGGGCCGCGCCTATCTTGACGAAAGCGGCGTGCCTGCCGTCCCCGCCGCGCCGCGTGACAGCCTTGTCCCCGATACCGCCGAGCGGCTCTCGCCCGCCGACAGCACTGCGCCTGCGCGCCAGATTTCCGCACTCGCCGACAGCGGCCCGGGAATGGCGCAGCTCAGCCGCGCCGATCTCGACGCCACCCTCGCCCAGCTTTCGGCGGGCGAGCGGCGGGTGCTGCTCGAGGCGATCGAGGGCAGCGACATCTGCAACGATCCGCCGCGCGTCGCGGCAATCATGGCGCTGTGCCAGACCCGCATCGAGACCCGCTCGGGCGAGTTCACCGCGCGGCCCGAGGTCGGCCTCAGCGCCGAGGACCGGCTGCTGCGCGGCGATCTGGAGAGCAGTTCGCTGCCCACGCTGACTGCGGTGATCGACCGGCTCGGACGCGGCGGCGCCTCGATCGGCGATCCCAGCAACCAGGCGATCGCCGCGATCGCGCTCGGCACCGGTCTGCCACCCCAAGGCCGCACGTCCGACGAGGACGCCGCAGGCACCGCGCCGCAAGTCGGCGAGGAAACGCAGGCGCTGATCAATGCGCTGGTGGGGCAGCTCGGCGGGGGCGCGCCATGATCGCCGCGCTCGCCGCCCTACTCGCCGCCACCGCCGCCGCCGCTACCCCTTCCCCCACGAGCCCGGAGACTCCCGCCATGCCCGAAGGCCTGTCCGATTTCCCCCGCGCGCTCAGCCTCGATGTCGAGGCCCGCGACGGGATGCTCGAAATCCGCCTCACCGGCCTGTCGCCCCGCGCGCAGGGGGTGAGCTATTCGCTCGAGGTGACCGGTACCTCGACCTCGCGCCACCGCGGGTCGACGCAGCTCGTCGCGGGCACGCAGGCGGTGCTTTCGACGCTGCGCACGACGGCGGGCGAAGGCTGGTGCGTGAAGCTGGTCGCCGAGGAAGAGGGCCGCGCCCCCTACGAGGTCACCCACGGCACCTGCGCTGCGCGTTAGCGGCGGCGGATCTGGTCCATCCTCGCGGCCCCCGACATCCGCTCGGGCGCGCTGATCTGGTCCATATGCGCCTTGCGCGCGGCCTTGGGGCGGGTGTCTTCGCGGCCGATGTTGAACTCGTCATAGACCGGATCATAGCTGATCGGGATGCCCTGCGCCTGCAATTCGGCCAACGAGAGCCAGGCATTGCCCGATGACGAGCTGCGGATCCGCGTCAGCTCGCCCGCGGGCAGCCGGTCGGCGAGCACCTCGGCGACCGAGCCGAGCCGGACCTTGAGGCCCGCCGGGGTCTGCTGGAAATCGACCTGCCCCTTGCTGCGCCCGTCGACGCGGGCGAGGAGGCGGGACTTGAAATCGAGGTCGGCGATGCGCGGCGCCCCGGCGGCCGAGGTCGGTGCAGTGAGCGCGGGAGCCTGCCTCGGCGCGACGGCGGCGGCGGCAGCAGGGGCCGGAGCCGGCTTGGCGGGCGCGGCGGCTGCGGGCGCGGCAAGGGGTGCGGATTTCGGCGCCGACACGGGTGCGATCCGCGCCGGGGCCGTCGCCGGAGCCGAAGCGGGGGCAGTTGCCACAGCTGGGCGCGGCGCCGCGATACGGGCGGGCGAGATCTGATCGATCATGCCGCGATTGGCAGGCGGCGCGCTCACGCCAGCAGCCGGGGCGAGCGCTGCAGCACGGGCGGGCGCTGCGGCCGGTGCGGGGGCGGGAGCGGGCACGGCAGCCGTCACCACCGCAGCCGCAGCCGGTGCTGGTTGGCTGGCTGGCAAAGCGGCGGGCACCGCGCCGGTTCCGGCAGGTGCGCGCAGGGCCGACTGCTCTTCGGGCAACAGGCTGGCGAAGGCCAGCGCATCGGCCCCGCCCGCAGCCGGCTTCGAGGCTGCTTCGGGAAGCCTGGCGGGAAGCTCGGGCGCGGCCGCAAGGTCGGCGGGCAGGGCCGCGGAGGGGGCGGCGGTCAGCGCGGCGTTGATCTCGGGGACGGCGGCGACGCGCGCGGGCGCAGGAGCCGGGAGCGGCGCGGCAGCGGGCTGCGCGGCGATATCGGGGCCGCTCCCCGCAGGCGCTGCCAGCGGCGCAGCGTTCGCGGGCCCGGAGACGGGCGCGGCCGCGAAGGCCGGGTCGGCGAAGGCCTGTTCGAAGGCATTGGCATTGGGCGCGGGCTCACCCACGCCAAGCTCCCGCGCGCTGGCGGGCCGCGCCGCCTGCGCGCGCACGCGGCCGGCCGCGTGAGCGGTGTCGGTGCCAAGATCGATGATCGGCGCATAGCGCACGCCCGCAAGCTTGGGATGGGTCGGCGCGGTGCTGCCGGCGAGGCGCTGCGCCCTGACCGAAGTGGGGCCGGTATCGGGCTTGGCGGCAGGCTCGGGCGGACCTTCCGGCATGGGCCCCCTGCCCATGTCGCCGGCGCCGACGGAGAACTCGGGCATGGTCAGCGCAGCGGCAACGATCACGCCGCCCGGCAGCACGCGGGTCAGCATTCGCCGCGAGGCGGTACGCCCGCGCGCGGTCTTGCCCGCGGCAGTTGCCGTGCTGCCATTTGCAGCCTTGCCAGAAGGATGTCTGCCCTGTGCCACTCTAGTCCCCCAAGTGCGGCTGTTATCTTACGCCGGACTGATTCGGCCAAGCATAATCGCCTGATTTGCGTCATTCCGGCACGATGTTCCTCACCTGTTCCGGCAAACCGGCCTGCGCGAAGCGGCATGCGCAGCAAGATGCCCCGAATCGGTTCGGATCTTCGGGCCGGATTGGGTCTTCCCCCGAATCGCGGCCGCGCCTATCCGGATCGGCTGGCCTGACCGCGGGCTGATGACCGACATGACACAGGCGAACTCTCTCTCGACGCCCGGCTGGGGGCAGGAACTGCGCGCGACGCTTGCGCTGGCGGTGCCGCTTGCCGCGACCAACCTGCTGCAGATGCTGATCCACGCGGTCGACGTGATCTTCATCGCGCGATTGGGCGACACTCCGCTCGCCGCCTCGAGCCTCGGCATCGCGATCTTCGGCCTTACCTTGTGGGCGATGACCGGCCTGATCGGCGCCTGCGCCCCGCTGATCGCCGCCGAACGCGGGCGCCGCTTGCATTCGGTGCGCGACATCCGCCGCACGGTGCGCATGGGAATGTGGGTCTCGGTGGTGTTCGGCCTCATCGGAATGGGCATCGCCTTCGCAGGCGAGCCGCTGCTGCTGCTGAGCGGTCAGGAGCCGGCGATCGCTGCGATCGCGGGCGATTTCCTGTTCGTGATCGCCTTCGCGATGATCCCGATGATCCTTGCCGGCGTGTTCCGCATCTTCGTCGCCGCGCTCGGCAAGCCGGGCTATGCGACCACGATCACCCTGCTGGCGCTGGGCACCAACATCCTCGGCAACTGGGCGCTGGTGTTCGGGCATCTCGGGCTCCCCGCGCTGGGCCTGCTCGGCTCGGCGCTGTCGAGCGTCATCACCGCCCTCGCCATGCTCGCCGCCTATGTGGTGGTGATCGGGCGCGACCGCAGCTTGCGGCGTTACCGCATCTTCGGGCGCTGGTGGCGGCCCGAGTGGTCGCGGCTCAAGGAGATCATGGTGATCGGCACCCCGATTGCCCTCACCGTGCTCGCCGAGGCCGGGCTGTTCAGCGGCGCGGCGCTGCTGATGGGCCGCATCGGCGAGACCGAGCTGGCGGCGCACACCCTCGCGCTCAACCTCGCCGCGCTCGCCTTCCAGATCCCGTTCGGCACCGCCCAGGCGGCGACGATCCGGGTCGGCTTCCACCACGGCGCGGGCGACCGCGTGGCTGCGGGGCGCGCCGGGTGGGTGGCGATCGTGATCGGGACGGGGTTCATGTGCACCACCGCGCTCGCCATGATGCTGATGCCGACGCTGCTGCTGCAGGTCTATGTCGACCCGGCCGCGCCCGCCAATGCCGCCCTGGTTGCCTTTGCAGTGCAATATCTGACGCTGGCGGCGATCTTCCAGCTCGCGGACGGCGTGCAGGCGGTCGGCGCGGGCGCGCTGCGGGGCTTGCAGGACACCCGCGTGCCGATGTGGATCGCGATCTTCAGCTACTGGGTGCCCGGCTTCGGCATGGCGATCTGGCTCGGATTCTACACCCCGCTCGAAGGGACAGGGGTGTGGATCGGGCTGGCAACCGGCCTGTTCTTCGCTGCGGCCTTGCTGCTGTGGCGCTGGGCGCGGCGCGACCTGCTGGGATTGACGGACTACGCCTCCGCCCCTGCCGCAACTGCCGCCGCTGTTCCGGTCCCCGCCTAGCGCGCGGGCGCCGGGACGCCGGTCGCGATATGCATGCCGAGCGCGTCGAACCGCAGCTTCACGCCCTCGTTCAGCGCCCAGGACAGCGCGAGGTAATCCCCCGCGTTGCACCACAGCCGCACCCCGACGCGCACCGCATTGTCGCCGAGCCCGGCCACGAAAGCGACCGGCGCAGGCTCGGCGAGCACGCGCGGATCGGCCACGGCCAGTTCCAGCATCGCCGCCTTGGCTGCGGCAAGGTCATCCTCATAGGCGATCGGCACCACCAGCTCGAAGCGCCGGGTCGGCATGCGCGAGGCGTTGACCACCGCCTTGTTCCACAGCTCATTGTTGGGAACCATGACATAGAGCCCGTCCAATTGGAGCAGCTCGGTGGTGAACAGCCCGATCGACTGCACCGTCCCCCCAACCGTCCCGGCGGTGATGTATTCGCCGACGCGGAACGGCCGCTGGATCAGGATCATCACGCCCGCCGCCACATTCGACAGCGTGCCCTGAAGCGCAAGGCCCACCGCCAGCGCCAGCCCGCCGAGCGCGGCGATGATGCTGGTGGTCTGCACCCCGAACTGGGTGAGCACCGTCACCGCCACCACCACCCACAGTGCATAGCGGATGAGGTTGCTGAGGAACTTGGCGACCGTCGGCTCGATCCGTCCCGAGCGGGTCAGCGCTCGGTCCGCCATGCGCGAGAGCATCCGGGCAAGGATCACCCCAATCACCAGCACTGCAAGCGCGCCGGTGAGGTAGGCGAGGTTGATCTTGAGCCACAGCCAGGCCTCCTGCGCGACGTTGATCTCGTCGCCCATCGCGGCGAGGCGGGGCGGCAGTTTCGAGGCGGACATTGTCAGGCAGGGCTCCTTGCAGGATGGGCGCGACGGGATAACCGAGCCTGTCCGCGCTGGCCACCCTCGCGCGAAAAAGCGCATGGCCGACGAAATTTTTTGCATCGGCGGGGGTTGATTCATTCGCGGGCCGCGACCAAATGCCGCTGCGTTGGCACTCTCGAGAGGGGAGTGCCAAGCAACTCAACCCCTTTCAGGAAAGGTCATACCCATGGCATTTCGTCCGCTGCACGACCGCGTTGTGGTCCGTCGCATCGAAGCCGACCAGAAGACCGCTGGCGGCATCATCATCCCCGACAGCGCTCAGGAAAAGCCCAGCGAAGGCGAAGTCATCGCCGTCGGCGAAGGCAACCGTGACGAAGACGGCGACCGCATCCCGCTCGACGTCAAGGTCGGCGATCGCGTGCTGTTCGGCAAGTGGTCGGGCACCGAAGTCAAGATCGACGGTGAAGACCTGCTGATCATGAAGGAAAGCGACATCATGGGCGTGATCGGCTGAAGCCGACCCCCATCATCTCTTTCTAATCACACACAATCTCAGGAGAAACAATCATGGCAGCCAAGGACGTCAAGTTCGGCCGCGAAGCCCGCGAAGGCATTCTTCGCGGCGTCGACATTCTCGCCAACGCCGTCAAGGTGACCCTCGGCCCCAAGGGCCGCAATGTCGTCATCGACAAGAGCTTCGGTGCCCCGCGCATCACCAAGGACGGCGTCACCGTCGCCAAGGAAATCGAGCTCAAGGACAAGTTCGAAAACATGGGCGCCCAGATGCTGCGCGAAGTCGCCAGCAAGGCGAATGACAGCGCGGGCGACGGCACCACCACCGCCACCGTGCTCGCTCAGGCGATCGTCACCGAAGGCATGAAGTCGGTCGCCGCCGGCATGAATCCGATGGATCTGAAGCGCGGCATCGATCAGGCCGTGCTCGCCGTGGTCGAGAACCTCAAGAGCCGTTCCAAGGACGTCTCGGACAGCTCGGAAATCGCGCAGGTCGGGATCATCTCGGCCAA
>NZ_JAMNXL010000057.1 GCF_023653175.1 Erythrobacter sp.
AATAAATCATATAACTGAGGTCGGGCAGCGTCGTTTTGCGCGCGGAGGCCTTCGATGATCCGGTTCCAGCTTGCCATGCTCCCGCTGCTGCTGGCGGGCTGTGCCACGGTCGAACCGCGCGTCGCCCTCGACGGCGACTTCCCCGATCCCGCCGCGCTGCGTGCCGAAGATGGCGCTTACTACGCCTACGCAACGCAGGCGCAGGTTGAGGGCCGGATGGTCAACATCCAGATCGCCCGCTCGCCCGATCTGCGCGCGTGGCAGCACCTCGGCGATGCGCTCCCCGCAAAGCCCGCGTGGGCCAGCAAGACGCAGGACTTCTGGGCGCCGCATGTCGCCGAGGTCGATGGGCGTTATCTGCTCTACTACTCAGCCAAGCCCGACGCCGCGCTCGCCGACCCGGCGCAGGGCCTGTGCCTCGCGGTCGCCACCGCCGACCGGCCCGAGGGCCCCTTCACCGACACCGGCACGCCGCTGCTCTGCGGCCCCGGCTTCGTCAATATCGATCCGATGCTGTTCGATGACCCGCAGACCGGCAAGCGGCTGCTCTACTGGGGATCGGGCTTCGGCCCCATCAAGGTACAGGAGGTGCGGCCCGACGGCCTCGCCTTCGCCCCCGGCAGCGCGGCGATCGACCTCGTCGCACCGGTCCCGACCGAGGATCCTGCAAACTACCGCCGCCTGGTCGAAGGCGCTTGGGTCACTTACCGCGAGGGCTGGTATTACCTGTTCTTCTCGGGCGACAATTGCTGCGGGCCCAAGGCGCACTACGCGGTGATGGTGGCGCGCTCGCGCTCGGCGACCGGGCCCTTCGAAGTGAAGCCCGACAACGGTGGCGTAATCCTCGAAGCCTCGCCCGGTTGGATCGCTCCGGGGCACAATGCCGTGATTGAGGCGGACGGCGAGACCCTCATCCTCTACCACGCGGTCGACGCTGCCCGCCCGCGCACCCGCCCCGAGGACGAGGTCAACACCCGCCGCATCATGCTCACCGCGCCGCTGGTGTGGCGCGATGGCTGGCCGGTGGTCGCCGACTAGCCCCGCGCCCGCCACCACGGCATCAGCGCGAACAGCACCTGCCCCGCCAGCCCAAGCGTCGCGTGGGGCTCGGCGAGGCCCGCCACCCACTGCGCCGGGCTCTGGCCTGAGAGCACGCCCGCCAGCGCGCACTCCGCCACCATCAGGATAGCAAAGGCCAGCGCGCCAGCGGCCAGCGCCTCGCCGCCAGCCGCGAGGGCGAAGCGCCGCACCAGCCAGCCAGCCGCGAACCAGCTCGCCGCCAGAATCAGCGGCAGTTCCAGCAAGGTGGCCGGCACCAGCCCAATGCGCGGGATCACCCACAAGACCCGCACCGTGCCCAGCACGAAGCCGAGCGCGAACACCACGGCCCAGTAACTCGCCGCCGCCCGCATCACCCTTCCTGCTCCACTCATCCTCTCGCTCCGCCGCAAAGCCCCCGCGCCTCGTCGGGCTCGCAGGAGAATAGCACACCCATGTGGGGGCATCGCCCCGCCCGCTCGGCCACAAGCGCTGCAACGCGGGGGCGCAACCCTTTGACCGGAGAACGATTACTATGACGATCAGCACCTTGAAGGACCTCTACGTCGACCAGCTTCAGGATCTCTACAGCGCCAACCGCCAGGCGGTGAAGGCGACGCGGGAACTGCACGAGGCGGCGCACTCGGCCGAACTGCGCAAGGCGCTGTCGGCAGGGGCCGAGGGCATCGAGGAGGGGATGAGCGAGATAAAGCGCCTGATAGAAGGCCACGACGCCAACCCGCGCGGCGAGCATTGCCGGGGGATGGAAGGCCTCGTCGCCGAAGCCCGCGCCCACGGTGTGGAGGCCGACTTCTCCGATGAGGACGTGCGCGACGCCTCGATCATTGCGCAGTACCAGCGCATGACGCATTACGGCATCTCGGGTTACGGCACGCTGGCCGCTTTCGCGCGCAAGCTCGGGCTGGAGGAGGACGCGGGCGTGCTCGCCCGGTGCCTCGAGGACACCCGCGGCGGCGACAAGAAGATGACCGCGATCGCCTCGGGCGAAGTCAATCCGGCCGCTGCCGAAGCCTGAGGCGCTCAGCCGAGCGCAGCGATCAGCGCGTCGGCGTCGGCCTCGTTGTTGTAGAGGTGCGGGGTGACGCGCAGCGACTGGCCGCGTAGCGAGACGTAGATCTCGCGCGCGGCGAGGCGCTCGGTGAGGCCCGCGGGCACATCGCCGCCAAAACCGAGCGACAGGAAATGCGGGGCGCGCACCCCCAGCGGCGCCGCCTCCATGCCCAGCATCGCCGCCCGTGCGGCGATCGCTTCGGTCTGGGCGGCGAGGGTCTCGGCAATTGCCTTCACGCCGAACTCCAGCAGAAAATCGAGCCCCGCGCTCGCGCCCATCAGCAGCGGCGGGTTCGCCTTCTCGCCCATGTCGAAACGCCGCGCGCCGGGCTGGAAATCCTCACGATAGTCCACCAGCCGGGCGAAATCCTCCGAGCCCGCGCGGTTGATCCAGTTGTGTTCGATCGGGCGGCCCGCAAGGTGGCGCGGGGCGACGTAGAGCATCCCCGTCCCATAGGGCCCCATCAGCCACTTGTAGCAGGCCGCGACCGCGAAGTCGGGATCGACCGCGGTGAAATCGAGCGGCATTGCGCCCAGTGACTGGGTGAGATCGAGCACCAGCGCCGCGCCCAGCTTGCGCGCCTTGGTACCGACCGCGACCAGATCGACCACCCGCCCGTCCGCCCAGTGGCAATGCGGGACGGCGACGATGCCGGTGTCGGCCCCGATCGCGTCCAGCACCGCAGCGGTCCAGCAATCCTGCGAGGGCCGCTCGACTATGCGCATGCGTCCGCCGCAGCGCGCGGCGAGATCCTGCCAGACATAGACGTTGGAGGGGAACTGGCCCGCCAGCGTCACCACCTCCTGCCCGCGCCCGAGCGGCAGGTTGGCCGCCGCCACCGCCAGTCCGTAGCTCGCGGAGGGGACGATCGCGACGCAATCCTGCGGCACCCCGGCGAGGCTCGCCGCGCGCTCGCGGAAATGCTCGGACACGGTGAAGAAATCCGCCGGCTTGTAGCGCCACGGGCTCGCCTTGGCCCGCGCGCCCTCGTCCATTGCCGCAATCACGTCATGCGAAAGCGGCGCCATGTAGGCGCAGTTGAGGTAGTGCACGTCCGCCGGAATGACGAAACGGTCGCGCTGGCAGGCGATCATCGAGGCGTCAGCCCACAACCCCCGCGCCCGCCAGCACCGCCAGCGTCAGCACATCGGGAACGCTCGCGGTCATCGGCACGATCTGCACCGGCTTTTCCATCCCGATCATCATCGGGCCGATGGTGGCATTGCTGCCCAGCTCGCGCAGCAGCTTGGCCGAGAGGTTCGCCGATTGCAGCCCCGGCATGATCAGCACATTGGCCGGGCCCGACAGGCGGCTGAACGGGTAGAGCGCCATCACCTTGGGGTTCAGCGCCGCATCGGGCGCCATCTCGCCCTCGTACTCGAAGCCCGGATCCTCCTTGTCGAGGATCGCGACGGCCGCGCGGATATTGTCGAGCCACTGGCCCGAGGGGTTGCCAAAGGTCGAATAGCTGAGGAACGCCACCCGCGGTTCATGCCCCATGCGCCGGGCGACCGCCGCGGTCTCCTTGGCGATGTGGGCGAGGGCGGCGGCATCGGGGCGCTCGTTGATGGTGGTGTCGGCAAGGAAGGTGGTGTGGTTCTTGCCGATCATCATGTGGATGCCGAAGGGCAGGCAGCCTCCCTTGGGATCGAGCACAAGGTTCACCTCGCGCACGGTTTGCGCGAAGGTGCGGGTCATGCCGGTGATCATCCCGTCGCCATGGCCAAGCGCGACCAGCAGCGAGGCGAAGACGTTGCGATCCTGGTTGACCATGCGCCGCACGTCGCGCTCGGTATAGCCGCGGCGCTGGAGGCGCTTGTAGAGGAACGCGACCATCGCCGGCACATGCTCGCTGTCGGCCGAGTTCTGGATTTCGAAGCTGCCCGGATCGCCGACCGAAAGCTGGTGGAGCTTGTCGAGCACCGCCTTGGTGCGGCCCACCAGAATAGGCGTGCCGTAGCCGAAATCGCGGAACTGGATCGCGGCACGCAGCACCACTTCCTCTTCCGCCTCGGCAAAGACCATCCGCTTGGGGTTGGACTTGGCGACTTCATAGACACCGCTCAGCACCGAGGTGGTCGGGTTGAGGCGGCTGCGCAGCTGCATGCGGTAGGCGTCGAAATCCTCGATCCGCGCCCGCGCCACGCCCGAGTCCATCGCCGCCTTGGCCACAGCGGAGGAGACGACCTCGATCAGCCGCGGGTCGAAGGGGGCGGGGATGATGTAGTCGGTGCCGAACTTGTGGTTCTTGCCATAGGCGCTCGCGACTTCCTCGGGCACCTGCTGGCGGGCGAGCTCGGCGATGGCCTGGGCTGCGGCGACCTTCATCTCCTCGTTGATGGTGGTCGCCTGCACGTCCAGCGCGCCGCGGAAGATGAAGGGGAAGCCGAGGACATTGTTGACCTGATTGGGGAAGTCCGAGCGGCCGGTGGCAATGATCGCGTCGGGGCGCACGGCCTTGGCCTCGTCGGGCATGATTTCGGGCACGGGGTTGGCCATGGCAAAGATGATCGGCCGGTCGGCCATCTTCTTCACCCAGTCGGGCTTCAGGGCTCCTGCCGCCGAGAGACCAAGGAAGATGTCGGCGCCGGCCAGCGCCTCTTCGAGGCTGGTGGCGGTGGTGGCGACCGCGTGGGCGCTCTTCCACTGGTCCATCCCCTCGCGGCCCGGGGTGATCGGGCCGGAACGGTCGCACATGATCACGTTCTCGTGGCGCACGCCCATCGCCTTGATCAGCGCGGTGCAGGCAATCGCTGCCGCGCCCGCGCCGTTGACCACCACCTTCACGTCCTTGAAGTCGCGCCCGGTGATGTGACAGGCATTGAGCAGGCCCGCGGCGGTGATGATCGCGGTGCCGTGCTGATCATCGTGCATCACCGGGATCTTCATCCGCTCGCGCAAGGCGGCCTCGATGATGAAGCATTCGGGGGCCTTGATGTCCTCAAGGTTGATGCCGCCAAAGGTCGGCTCCATCAGCGCGACCGCGTTGATGAAGGCCTCGGGGTCTTCGGTGTCGAGCTCGATGTCGATGGAGTCCACATCGGCGAAGCGCTTGAACAGCACCGCCTTGCCCTCCATCACCGGCTTGGAGGCGAGCGCGCCCAGGTTGCCAAGGCCGAGGATCGCGGTGCCGTTGCTGATCACCGCCACAAGGTTGGCCTTGGCGGTGTAGCGCGCGGCGAGCGAGGGGTCGGCGGCGATGGCTTCGACCGGCACGGCGACGCCCGGCGAATAGGCGAGACTGAGATCGCGCTGCGAGGTCATCGGCTTGGTGGCGACGATCTCGAGCTTACCCGGGCGGATCGTCTCGTGATAGAACAGCGCTTCGCGCGCGGTGAAGCCACCCTTGTTCTGGGTGCCGTTCTCTTCGGCCATGATGCCCGATCCCCTATTCGTCCGTAACGTAATCCGTGCCTCGCTTAGCGGGCGCGCGGCCGATGCGATAGGCGATTTATCGCAAGCACGCTCGGGGAAAGCTGCAAGTCCCGACATTCCCGAATCGGGCCGCGGCGCGCTAGGCGATGACATGGCCGCGCGCGATGATCCGAAACCCACCCCGATGATGGCGCAATATCTGCGCCTGCGGGAGGAAGCGGGCGATGCACTTCTGTTTTACCGCATGGGCGATTTCTTCGAGCTGTTCTTCGAGGATGCCAAGCGCGCCGCAGCGATCCTCGACATCGCGCTGACCACTCGCGGAGAGCATGGCGGCGCGCCGATCCCGATGTGCGGGGTGCCGGTGCATTCGGCGGAGAGCTATCTGGCGCGGCTGATCAAGGCCGGCTGCCGGGTGGCGATCGCCGAGCAGGTCGAGACGCCCGACGAGGCCAAGGCGCGCGCCAAGCGTGAGGGGCTGCCCTCGTCCAAGGTGCTGGTGGGCCGCGCGATTGTCCGGCTGGTGACGGCGGGGACGCTGACCGAGGAGGCTCTGCTCGAGCCGCGCCGGGCCAATGTGCTGGTCGCTCTGGCCGAGTTGCGCGGCACGGTGGGGATCGCCGCGGTGGATGTTTCGACGGGCGCGGTGGTCCTGGAGGAATGCGAAGGCGATCAGCTCGGCGCGGCGCTGGCGCGCTTGTCGCCCAGCGAGGTGGTGGTGCCCGAGGACTGGCAGCACGGCCCGGACGAAGCCATCTATCGCCCGCGCACCGCCTTCGCCAGCGATGCAGGTGCCGAGCGGTTGAAGGCCGTCCACGGCGTCGCGACGCTCGACGCCTTCGGCAGCTTCACCCGCGCGATGTTGAGCGCGGCAGGGGGGCTGGTCAGCTATCTCGATCATGTCGGGCGGGGGAGTCTGCCGCTGCTGCTGCCCCCGGTGGTGCGCGAAACCGCCAGCACCATGGCGATGGACGCGGCGACGCGCGGGAGCCTCGAGATCCTCGAATCGGCGCAAGGCGGGCGCGCCGGCAGCCTGATCGGCGCGGTCGATCGCTGCGTGACCGGCGCAGGCTCGCGGCTGCTGGCCGAGGATCTCTCCGCGCCCTTGCTCGACGTGAGCGCCATCGAGGCGCGGCTGGCGCTGGTGCAGTTCTGGCGCGACCGGCCCATCGAGCGAGCGCAATTGCGCGAAGCCTTGCGCGCCGTCCCCGATCTTGGCCGCGCGCTCGGGCGGGTGGTGGCGGGGCGGGGGAGCCCTCGCGATCTCGGCCAGCTGCGCGACGGGCTCACAGAGGCGGCGCGGCTCCACCACTGGCTGTCGGGCGCGACCGACTGCCCGGCGCTGCTCGCCAAGGTGACTGCGCGGCTGACCGGGCATGGCGCGCTGACGGATCTGCTGAGCCGCGCGCTCGTCCCCTCACCCCCGACCGAGCGTTCGGGCGGCGGGTTCATCGCCGATGGCTATGACGCCGCCTTGGACGAGCTGCGCGCCACCTCGGGCGATGCGCGGCGCGCGATTGCGGCGATGGAGGCGCGCTACCGCGAGGAGACGGGCATCGCCTCGCTCAAGATCCGTCACAATGGGGTGCTCGGCTATTTCATCGAAGTGAGCGCGCGCCACGCCGATGCGCTGATGGCGCCCGACAGCGGCTTCACCCACCGGCAGACGATGGCAGGCGCGGTGCGGTTCAACTCGTTGAAGCTGCATGAGGAAGCCGCCCGCATTGCCGAGGCCGGGGGCCATGCGCTGGCCTGCGAGGAAGCGCATTTCGAGACTTTGGTGGCGGAGGTGATCGCATTGCGCGAGAGCATCGCCGCGACCGCCGCCGCGCTGGCGCGGCTCGACGTCGGTGCGGGCAATGCCGAGCGTGCGGCAGAGGGCGACTGGTGCCGCCCGGAGATCGCCGAGGACGCAGGGCTTGCGATCACCGCCGGTCGCCATCCGGTCGTCGAAGCGGCGCTGGCGAAGACCGGCGAGCGGTTCGTGGCCAATGACTGCCACCTCGCCGACGACAACCGGCTGTGGCTGATCGGCGGGCCGAACATGGGCGGCAAGTCGACCTTCCTGCGCCAGAACGCCCTCATCGTGTTGCTGGCGCAAGCGGGGGTCTTTGTGCCTGCGTCGGCGGCTCGTATCGGCCTCGTCGACAGGTTGTTCAGCCGCGTCGGCGCGGCGGACAACCTTGCGCGCGGGCGCTCAACCTTCATGGTCGAGATGGTCGAGACCGCCGCGATCCTCGCGCAGGCGACCAATCGCAGCTTCGTGATCCTCGACGAGGTCGGGCGCGGCACCTCCACCTATGACGGCTTGGCGCTGGCCTGGGCGGTGGCCGAGGCGGTGCATTCGCAGATTCGCTGCCGCTGTCTGTTTGCCACACATTATCATGAGCTTGCGCGTCTGGCGGAGACCTGCGAGGCGCTCAGCCTGCACCATGTCCGCGCGCGCGAGTGGCAGGGCGATCTGGTGCTGCTGCATGAACTGGCCGACGGCCCCGCGGATCGCTCCTACGGCCTCGCCGTCGCGCGGCTCGCCGGGGTGCCTGCGAATGTGGTCGCCCGCGCCAAGGCGGTGCTCGCCAAGCTCGAAGCCACGCGCGAGGCGACGGGGGGAATCGCGGCGGGGCTCGGCGATCTGCCGCTGTTCGCCAACCTTCGCCCGGCCGAGCCCGAACCGGCGAGCCCCGAACAGCAGCTCGCCGAGGCGCTGAGGGCCGCCGATCTCGACGCGCTCACCCCGCGCGAGGCGCTCGACCTGCTCTACGAATGGAAGCGCGGACTGCCACGCTGAGCCTCGGCGCGGGGCCGATTTCAACCAAGGCTTAACCACGCGCCTGTTATGCGCGCGGCATGATGAGGCTTCTGTTCCAGAACAGTCGTATGGCGCTTGCCTTCGTGGTGCTGATCGTGCTCGGCGCGGCGGCGATGATCGGTCCGCAGGGCAATGGCGGGCTGGTGACGCGCGCGGTGAGCCTGTCCGAATCGCAGCGCGGGCTGCTGGCGGGCGGCACGCAGGGTGCTATCGGAGCGCAAAGTGAGCCCAGGGCGCCGCCTTCGGTGTTCGGGGAATACAACCCCGACGCCGCAGCGCCCACGGCACCGACCGCGTCTGATCCCAATGCCGGCAACCCGATGACCGCGCCGCTGGCTCCCACTGCCGTGGTCGCGCCTCCGGGGGCCGCATCCGCCGAGCAGTTCATTCCCGACAAGGAAATGCCGCAATAGGCGCCGGGCCTTTCGGGGTGGTCATTCCTCCTCGTCGGCGCCTTCATTCCCGTCCGTGTCGAGCAGGGTTTCGAGCTCCTCTTCGGTCAGCTCCTCGCCATCGGCGGTGAGCCAGTCGCCGTCATCGTCGTCGGTGGTTTCGCCGCCGAAGGTGCCTGGCTCGTCATCATGGTTGGGCTCGCCGGAGAAGGCGGACATGTCGATCCGGCCTTCGCCTTCCATGCGGCGCATCTCGTCGATGAGGTCGCCCTTGCTGGCGGGGGCGGGGTCGTGGTCGTTGGCGGGCGGCTTGGTGCTTTCGAGCGGGCTCGCGGTGTGGCTGTCCTCGCGCCGCGCCGCATCGGCGACGTCCTGAGCCTGCGTGCCGCGCGGGTCCTGCTCGTCATTATGCGCCTCGGGAGGCGGGCCTGCGGGGTGGCCGGGGATCGCGGTGTCATCGGGCTTGGGCATGGGGGCTCTCCTTCCCCGGGCCTAACCCGCAAGGAGCGCCGATTGTTGCCATGCCTTGCGCCGAGCCGCGCCCAGATGCACCGGGCTTGCGCCCGGTCAGCGCGTGGGGAGGTTATCGGGTGGGAACCGGGGCCTCGCCCGTGTAGTCGTAGAAGCCGCGGCCCGTCTTGCGGCCGAGCCAGCCGGCCTCGACATATTTCACCAGCAACGGCGCGGGGCGATACTTGCTGTCGCGGGTGGTCTTGTAGAGCACCTTGATGATGTCGAGACAGGTGTCGAGCCCGACGAAATCAGCCAGTTGCAGCGGGCCCATCGGGTGGTTGAGGCCGAGGCGGCAGCCCTTGTCGATATCCTCGATCCCCGCAGTCGACTGCCCGAGCACGAAGACGGCCTCGTTGATCATCGGCAGGAGGATGCGGTTGACAACGAAGCCGGGCTCGTCCTGGCTCAGCACAACTTCCTTGCCGAGCCCGCGCGCGAAGGCGGTGACGCGGTCGGTGGTCTCGGCCGCGGTGGCAAGGCCGGGGATCACTTCGATGAGGCCCATCACGGGGACGGGGTTGAAGAAGTGCAAGCCGATGAAGCGCGCCGGATCGGGCGAGTGGTTGGCCATGCGGGTGATCGGGATCGAGGAGGTGTTCGACGCCATGATCGCGTCCTTGGCGAGCACTTCGCCGGCCTTTGCGAAGATCGCGTTCTTGATCTCCTCGCGCTCGGTCGCGGCCTCGATAATGAGGTCGGCCTCGGCGAAGGGAGTGTAATCGGCGACCGGGGTGATGCGGGCGAGCAGCTTTTCCGCCTCCTCCGCCTCGATCTTGCCGCGGCCCATGAGCTTGGCGAGCGCCTTCTCGATGGCCACCTTGCCGGCCTCGGCGCGGGGCAAGTCGACGTCCGTCAGCATGACCTTCATGCCATTGGCCGCGACGGTCTGGGCGATGCCGGTGCCCATCTGACCGGCGCCGATGACGGCGATGTTGCGCATTGGGCTGGACATTGGGGCTTGGTTCCTTCGCAGGTGCAGCAAGGATGCCGCCCTAGCGGGGAACATGGCGGCTGGCTAGCAGCCTATTTGGCTAGCGATTGGCGCCAGGCACCCACTTCACGTCTTTCCGCCCGTCATCATTCGCCACCCGGGCGAGGACAAAGAGCAGGTCGGAAAGGCGGTTGATATAGGCGAGCGCGGCCGGGTTGACCGCGTCCTCGGCTGCCAGCGCGACCATCGAGCGCTCTGCGGCGCGGGTCGTGGCGCGGGCGACATGCACGCGCGCGGCTGCCTCGCTCCCGCCGGGCAGGACGAAGCTGGTGAGGGGATCGAGGCGTTCGTTGAGCGCATCGATCTGGGTCTCGATCCATTCCGGTTGGCTGGGGACGATGCGCAGCACCATCTCTGACGGGGCGAAATCCCCATCAGCGCTGGGAGTGGCGAGGTCAGCGCCCAGATCGAACAGGTCGTTCTGGACGCGGGTCAGGAGCGCGCGTGTCGCTTCGTCATCAAGCGCGCAGACAGCAAGGCCGATGGCGGAGTTCGCCTCGTCCACCAGCCCCATGGCGGCGATGCGCGCCGAGTGCTTCGGACAGCGCGAGCCGTCGACAAGCCCCGTCGTCCCGTCATCCCCGGTGCGGGTGTAGATCCGGTTGAGTTTGACCATGGCGCGGTGGGCTTAGCGCGACACCGCCAGGAGAACCGCGACCACCGCGATCGCCAGCCCCTGATACTTGATGCGCGCGAACATCGCCTTGTTCTGGGCGAGCTGCATGTCGGTTGCGGTGCTGCCCTCCCCTGTCTCGAGGTCGATCTTGGTGGTCTGGAGAAAGGCGATGATGCCCTTGACCAGCGAGAAGGCGGTGAGACCCATGAGGATCAGGAGCGCGGGGATGAGGACATAGGTCATGAGCCCTAAATGGACGCTGGCGGCTCAGGTTCCAAGTGACAAAAGTTGCATGCGTAGTTGCTGCGCAAGCACGCGTCCGTCCTCGCCTGCGATCCGGCGCTCGGCAAGGGCCGGCGAGCCGCGGCGTTTGGCGAGTTTCTCGCCGTCGGGGCCGAGGAGCAGCGGGTGGTGGTGCCAGCGCGGCACCGGCAGGGCGAGCAGGGCTTGCAGGGTGCGGTGGACATGGCTGGCGGCGAACAGGTCGGCGCCGCGCGTCACCAGCGTCACGCCGTCCGCCGCATCGTCGAGCGTTACCGCGAGGTGGTAGCTGGCGGGGAGGTCTTTCCGGACGAGCACGACATCGCCGAGGCCGGCAAGGTCGACCGGCTGCGGGCCCGCCAGCGCATCGTCCCAAACCAGCGAGCCGGTCTCCGCCAGCGCCTTCTCCGCATCGAGCCGCCATGCCGCGGGGCGCGCGGGGTCGGGCAGACGGTGCTTGCAGGCGCCCGTGTAGATCAGGCCGTCTGCTCCCGGTAGCGCGCCTGCCGCCTCGATCTCGGAGCGGGTGCAGGTGCAGGGGTAGAGGAGGCCGCGCGCCTTCAGCGCTGCGGCGGCCGCGGCATAGCTGGCGAGGCGAGTCGACTGGGCGGGCACCTCATCCCATTCGAGCCCCAGCCATTCCAGATCGCGGCGGAATTCCTCGGCGAGTTCGGGGCGGGAGCGCGGCCCGTCGATATCCTCGATCCTGAGCAGGAATCGACCGCCGCCGGCCTTCGCCAGATCATGTGCGACGATCGCTGACAGCGCATGGCCGAGGTGCAGGTGCCCGTTGGGGCTCGGCGCGAAACGGGTCACGGGCGGGGCGGGGCGATCCATCGCAAACGCCCATGCCACAGGTCATTTTCTTGCGCTATCCACAGGCTGTCCACAGCGTGTCCCTGTGGATAGCCACCCTGTCACGGGTTTGACTCTTTGCCCTGCCACGTCAGGATAGAGGTCAATCAGGGAGGAACGCGCGTCGTGTTCAATGCCGAACTGATCGAGAGAGTGGCGAAGTTCCGCGGGGTCGATGAAGACCCGACGCGCAATCTGTCGGCCTGCCCGGCGCTGGTGCTCAACGCCGATTACACCCCGCTGTCCTATTACCCGCTGAGCCTGTGGCCGTGGCAGACCGCAATCAAGGCGGTGTTCCTCGACCGGGTGGACATCGTTGCGAGCTATGACCGCGAGGTGCACTCGCCCAGCTTCGACATGAAGATCCCGAGCGTCATCGCGCTCCGGCAATATGTGAAGCACAGCGAGTTTCCCGCCTTCACCCGCTTCAACGTGTTCCTGCGCGACCGCTTCCAGTGCCAGTATTGCGGCAGCCACGATCACCTGACCTTCGATCACGTGGTCCCGCGTCGCCTCGGCGGGCGCACGACGTGGGAGAACATCATCACCGCCTGCGCGCCCTGCAACATGAAGAAGGGCGGGCGCACGCCCAAGCAGGCCGCGATGCCGCTGCATCAGGCGCCGATCCGTCCGACCTCGTGGCAGCTGCAACAGGCGGGCAAGCTGTTCCCGCCGGGCTACCTCCACGAAACCTGGCGCGACTGGCTGTACTGGGACGTCGAACTCGAAGCTTAGGCGGACAAAGGTTACACCGTGTCCGCTTTGGCCGGCTTGATTTTTGCGATCCTGATCAACGGTTTGTGTCTGCACCGCCAAAGAGGACGGACAAGGGATGCGCGAGAGAAATCGCGCGCTGTGGTCCTGCGACCACCCTTTTCGGACATGCGAAAGAACCACTCGCCAGCGTAGCGCCCGGCGCGCCTGTAGGAAACGGGCGGTTTCAACGGATCTCTCGATGGCTGCAGTCTGCCGATTTGCGTTTTGGCGATGACGTTACACATCACCGGGTGTGATTCGCGAGATGGTCTGAGCGCAGAGCCGAAACCGTGATTCGCTTCAGATCACCACCAAAAGACACAATTCGAGCTTCTTCTTTATAGAAGCTGCGACGAGCCGTTTATCAAATGAGTAATTACGAATCTATTCTCGTTTGCTAACGCAGGTTACTTCACAACTCACCGTGTTTTTAATGTGGATTACATTGACGGATCAGGATTCCGGGCTCCATCAAGACGGGGCAACCGGAGGATTGTCCCATGAAACACCTTGTCTCTCTTGCATTCACCGTATCGTTCCTGAGTGCCTGTGGCGGCGACGAGGCCGCGCCGCCGCAGTCGAGCCTTGCCGACGCCGCGCAGCCGGTCACGGTCGTCCAGCCGACAGGCGGCAAGGTGGCGTCGACCGCCAACGGATTGCCCGAGGGTGCGACCACAACGACCAATCCCTTTGCCGCCTTCGACTTCAAGGGCGGGACGGTCTACCCCGCCAAGGCCGCGGTCAGCATCGGGACTGTCAGCGTGCCGGTGGGCGCGAGCGAGGCCTTCGTGCCGATCCGCATAAATCGCCAGACCCCCAACACGGTGATCGTGCGGGTGATGACCCGCAACGGCACGGGCACGTTGGCCGGGATCGAGGGGCGGCATTTCCAGAAGGTCGCGACCACGGTGTTCTTCCGTCCGGGCGACCCGCTCGAGCAGACGGTGCGCGTGCCGCTGGTCAACATGGACGCCGGGCGCAGCTTCGACATCATCCTGCCTGAAGGGGTGGTCGGCGGGGGCGTGATCAATTCCTCGGCGAGGGTGACCGCCGTCGTGGGCGCGAAGGCAGGGGTGGCGAAGACCGGCGGCTTCCGCAAGGCCCGGACCTTCGCGCCGAGCGGCGCGCTCGCCTACCAGCTCGATCCCGCCAAGGTGACGTGGAGCGATGCCGGCTCTGCCGAGGCGTGGCGCACGCGCCTGCCCCACGGCCGCACCCAGCCGGGCAATGCCGAGACCGGCCTTTATCTCGATCCCGGCCTGCACCCGACCGCCATGCCGCCTTTCGCCATCGAGAACGGCGAGGTGGTGATCCGCAGCCAGCAGCTCGCCAGCCCGATTTTGCACGACAACACCTATTGGCATCACGGCGCGGCGATGCTCACCGGCCAGCGGATGCCCGCGACCCAGCTGCAATACGGCCAGTACGAATGGACCGCGATGATGCCCAACCGCCGCGGCGGCTGGCCGGCCTTGTGGTTGCTTCCCACGAGTGGCTGGCCCCCGGAGATCGATGTCTACGAAGGCTTCGGCTACGGCAGCGGCTGGAATTTCTCGAAGAACATCAGCGGCAACATCCACGGCGGCGCCAACGGCAAGCGCAGCTTCACCGCGCTGATGCAGGTCAATGCCGCCAACGCCTATGGCCTGTCGGGCTTCGACACCAGCTACCACCGCTTCGCGGTCGACATCGCGCCCGATTTCATCACCTGGTTCGTCGACGGCAAGGAGACCTACCAGACGGTCAATCCGTTCAAGGGCACGACCTGGTTCCCGCTGATGAACGTCGCGGTCAAGAAGACCGGCGACTACACCGGCGGCACCGCAGAGATGAGGGTCAGGTCCTTTGCGGTGTGGAAGGTGCCGGGCTGAGGCACAAGCGCCCGGCGCCTCCCATGGGGGCGAGCGCGGCGGCGGGTCTTCTCCTTGCCCGCCGCCGCGTCTTGTCTGACGAGAACCATGAGCCCCGCGTTGCATTTCCATGACGCATCGCTAGGCGGGCAGTGTCTGCGCCAACGGGGATTCGCGTTTCCATGAAGATCATGTCCGGCAATTCGAACCTGCCGCTCGCCCGGGCGATCGCGGCCTATCTCGAAATCCCGCTCACTGATGCCAGCGTGCGGCGTTTCGCCGACGAGGAAGTCTTCGTCGAGATCCACGAAAACGTGCGCGGGGAGGACGTCTTCGTCGTCCAGCCGACCAATTTCCCGGCCAACGACAACCTGATGGAACTGCTGATCTGCATCGACGCGCTGCGCCGCGCCTCGGCCAAGCGGATCACGGCGGTGGTGCCCTATTTCGGCTATGCCCGGCAGGACCGCAAGCCGGGCCCGCGCACGCCGATTTCGGCCAAGCTGGTGGCGAACCTGATCACCGAGGCGGGCGCAGACCGGATGCTGGCGGTGGATCTCCACGCCGGGCAGATCCAGGGCTTCTTCGACATCCCGACCGACAACCTCTACGCAGCCCCCGTGATGGCCGCCGACATCCAGGCGCGCTATGGCGACCAGCAGTTGATGGTGGTCTCGCCCGACGTCGGCGGCGTGGTGCGCGCCCGCGCGCTGGCCAAGCGCCTCGACAACGCGCCGCTCGCGATCGTCGACAAGCGCCGCGACCGGCCGGGCGAGAGCGAGGTGATGAACATCATCGGTGACGTCTCCGGCCGCCACTGCATCCTGATCGACGACATCGTCGATTCGGGCGGCACCTTGTGCAACGCGGCCGAGGCGCTGCTGGAAGGCGGCGCCAAGTCGGTCGCGGCCTATATCACGCACGGGGTGCTCTCGGGCGGCGCGGTGGCGCGGATCAACGGGTCGAGCCTCAAGGAGCTCGTCATCACCGATTCGATCCGGCCGACCGAGGCCGCCGAAGCTTCCGATCGCATCCGCGTGCTGCCGATAGCCCCGCTGGTGGGCGAAGCGATCCGGCGGATTGCCGATGAGAGCTCGGTCTCGAGCCTGTTCGATTGATGGTGAGGGGGCGCTCGCCGCTGCGCGGCTCGCGTCTTTGCTGTCGTGTTTGATCCTGCCGAAGTGCGCGCCCTGCTGATCGCGGCGGCGCGCGCGCGGGAGACCTTCACCTATGGCGCGCTGCTGAACATCCTCGGCCACGCCTTCACCCGGCCCCTGATGCGTGCATTGTGCAAGGTGCTCGACCGGATCGACGAGGACGGGCGCGTGGCGGGCGAACCGGGGCTCGCAGTGCTGGTGGTGCGCCAGTCTGACGGGCTGCCGGGGCAGGGCTGGTTCGTCTCCCGCACTGGGGTCTACGACGACCTGCCGCGCGAATGGGAGGGGCCGGAGGCGCAGCGCTATACTCAGGCTCGACAGGCCGAAGCCTTCGATTATTGGAGGAGCGCATGACCGATAACGATCTCGCTCTCGCCCTGCGCCTTGCCGATCTCGCCGGGGCTGCGATCCGTCCGCTGTTCCGCGGCCAGTGGAGCGAGGAGCGGAAAGCCGACCGCTCCTATGTCACCGAAGCCGACCGCGCCGCCGAGGCTGCGATGCGCCGCCTGATCGAGGCCGAGTTCCCCCGCGACGGCATCATCGGCGAGGAATATGGCACCCGCAACGAGGGCGCGGGCCGCCAATGGGTGCTCGATCCGATCGACGGCACCACCAGCTTCATCGCCGGCCGCCCGATCTTCGGCACGCTGATCGCCTTGTTGCAGGACGGCTGGCCGGTGCTCGGGATCATCGACCAGGCGGTGAGCGGCGAGCGCTGGGTGGGCCGCATCGGCCAGCCGACCTTGTTCAACGGCAAGCCCGCGCAAACCCGCCCCTTGAAGGAGCTGTCCGAGGCGGTGCTCGCCACCACCAGCCCGCACGCCTTCACCAACGAGGAAGCCGACGCCTTCATGTCGGTCGCCAAGAGCGTCGCCGAGCGCAAGATCGTCTACGGCGGGGACTGCTACAATTACGGCCTCGTCGCGAGCGGGCATATCGACATCGTGATCGAGGCGAACTTGAAGCTCCACGATTATGCCGCGCTGGTGCCGGTGGTGGAGGGCGCAGGGGGAATGATGGCCGACTGGCAGGGCAACCCGCTCGACGCAGGCTCCGACGGCACGGTGATCGCGCTCGGCGATCCGGCGCGGCTCGAGGATGTGCTCGAGGCGATGGGGTAGGGTGCACCTGTTCGTCTACGGTGTGCTGCGGGAAGGCCTGGGCGACTGGCCTTTCCTGGCCGGTATCGGCCCCGGGCGGGCGGCGAGCGCCAGCGGCGCGCTGTTCGCCATCGATGATCCGCAGGGCTGGTATCCGGCGCTGGTGCCGGGCGAGGGGATGGTCAGCGGCGCCTTGCATCCTTGCGACACAGTCGAACTGGCGGCGGTCGACGCCTTCGAGGGGGCGGACTACGCCCGCCGCCCGATCCCCGTGCAGTGCGCGGGCGAGGCGATCATGGCCGAGGCCTATCTCTGGGCCGCGCCGCTCCCGCCCGGCGCCCTGCCGATCCCGCATGGCGATTTCGCGCGCTGGCTGGCCGAGACCGGCCACCCTCCCTTCGGGAAACACCCCTAGCCGCGCGCGGCAGACTCTTAAGCAGCTTGGTTAATAACCCGCAAGCAGCGGCCGATCAGGCGGTCCGGGAGACATCATGACCAAGCAGCTCAAATCCATCGACGGTGCCCGTACCATCCTTGAAGACGCCCTGCGCCTGCACGAGGCGGGTGACCTCGCCGCCGCCGAAGCGGGCTATGCGATGGTTATCGAGGCCGGTTACCGCCTCGCCGACGTGCTGCCGATCCTCGCCGGGATGCTCGCCCAGCGCGGTGCGGATGCGGAGGCGCTGGCGCTGTGGGAGCGGTTGCTGGCGATCGAGCCCGCGCATGACGTCGCGCTGCACGAGACAGGCTTGATCTTCGCCCGCACCGGCCAACGCGACCGCGCCATCGCCGCGCTTGAAGCGACTTGCGCGGCCAATCCCGCCAATGCCGTCAGCGCCAACAACCTCGCGGTGTTCCTCGCCGATGCGGGGCGCAAGCACGAGGCGCTCGCCAAGTTCCGCGAGGCGCTCGCGCTCCAGCCGGGCAACATCCATATCGAGCACCAGATCCGCCGCCTGTGCGCCGAGCTGGTGCCCTTCTGGCATATCCCCATGCTCAACGACACGCGCCGCAACGATGCCTTCGAGGCGGCGATCATCGCCGCGATTGCCGCGCGCGGGCCAGAGGCGCGGGTGCTCGATATCGGCACCGGCAGCGGGCTCCTGTCGATGATGGCCGCGCGCGCCGGAGCGCAATCGGTCACCGCCTGCGAGATGGTGCCGGCGATTGCCGAAACCGCCCGCGCGATCATCGCCGGGAACGGCTTTGCCGACCGCATCATGGTCTACACCGCTCCCTCGGGAGCGCTGGAGGTGGGCGAGCATCTTCCCGAGCGCGCCGACATCCTCGTCTCGGAAATCCTCTCGAGCGACCTCCTGACCGAGAAGGTCATCGACACCTTCGAGGATGCCCATGCACGGCTGCTCAAGCCCGATGCAATCATCATCCCGCGCGCGGCGGCGGCGATCGGGTGCCTGGTCGAGAGCCGGTTACTGGAGGACTACGTGTTCGTCGGCGAGGTCTCGGGCTTCGATATTTCGGCCTTCGGGGCGCTGGCGGCGCAGAAGCTGCCGATCCACGGCACCATGACCGGCTGGAAGCGCCTGTCGGGCGATGTCGAGCTGCTGCGCATCGACCTCACCCGCAAGGCCCACCCCGCCGATCTGCAACTGCTCAGCATTCCCGTGCTCGCCGACGGGGTCGCGGCGGGGATCGTACAGTGGATGCAGGTCGATCTGGCCGAGGGCATCACCTTTGACAATCACCCGGACGGCTATAGTGATGGCGGCTGGCTGCAGGTGCTGCATGCCTTCCCGCAGCCGATCGCGGTGCGCGCGGGCGATGTGCTGCACCTTGCCGCGGGGCACGACCGGGTGACGCTGATCCTGCGCCCGCTGGAGCTGGCGTCGGCCGCGGCGCGGGCCAACGCCGCCTGATCGCGGGAAGGCGGCGGCGTCTCCCCCCTTGCCTTTCGCGCCACTCCCGCCTAAGCGCGCGCACTTCACCGACACGAATCAATCAGCCAGCCTGGCGACAAGGGCTGCCATGGCCGGT
>NZ_JAMNXL010000241.1 GCF_023653175.1 Erythrobacter sp.
CGCCCGTTTCGCTACCGAGCGGGTGGTGTGCATCGACACCACCGCGGCAGGGGGCAATGCTAGCCTGCTGGCGGCGGGTTAGGCGGCGCGGGTCAAGCGGATGTCGATCTCGCGGCTCACGTAACGCCACTCCTCGCTCGCCCGCAGGCGCGCCAGTAGCTCATCGAACAGCCCCTCGTGCTCGGGGGCGTATTCGAACCAGGTGAGGAAGTCGAAGGGCTCGCCGAGGTCGCGGCCGTGGTGCAACCGGCGGGCGATCTGGGGGAGGTATTCCATCCCGATGCTGGTGTGGCGCGACTGCTCCTCGTAGATGCGGCGGCGTTCGTCCTGCGCGAGCGCCCACCAGGCCTCGCTCTTGGAGATCGGGATCAGCGCCGCGCACCGCGCCTCGCCGCGCCCCAGCGGACTGCCGCGCGCGGACAGCTCGGCAAATTCCTCGCGCAGGGTGTAACGCAGGTGGCTGGCGACGCCCGAGAGCGTCCAGACCGGCCAGCGCGCCTCGGCAAAGCCGCCCTGCCGCACCGTGAGCCCGGCGACCACGGGCAGGCTCTCCCCGGCAAGAGTGGTCATGCCCGTCACCGCCCAGTCACCCCGGGCTCCGCCATCGAAGGCATAAAGAACACGCGCGCCATACGTCATGGGGCGATGATGCGACGAACCGCGCGCCCGCCTCTATCGAATTAGTGCGGCGGCGCTTATCCTTGCGCCCATGCCGGACGCCGCGCCTCTGCCCGCCAACCTCAAGGTGGCGAGCTACAACATCCACAAGGGTATCGGCACCGACCGCAAGCGCGATCCGGCGCGCATCCTCAATGTGCTGAACGAGGTCGGCGCGGACGTGGTGTGCCTGCAGGAGGCGGACCTGCGCTTCGGCACCCGGGCCTCCGTACTCCCGCGTTTCCTGATCGAGGGGCACAGCGATTACGTCCCCGTGCCGCTCGATGTGCAGACGGATTCGATGGGCTGGCACGGCAACGCGATCCTCGTGCGGCGCGGGATTGCGGTGGAGAGCCACGACATCATCCATATTCCCTGCCTCGAACCGCGCGGGGTGGTGACGGCGCGGCTGCGGGTGGGCGAGGCGGCGCTGACCGTCTTCGGCATGCACCTCGACCTCTCGGGCCTGTGGCGCGTGCGGCAGGCCCGCACCATCGCCGCACTGGGCGAGGCGGCGCGTGCGCAAGGCCCGACCGTGCTGATGGGCGACCTCAACGAATGGCGCGCCGTGTCGGGGTGTTTTCGCGAGTTCAGCAAGCACTTCGCCCTGCTCGACCCCGGCCCCAGCTTCCCGAGCCGCCGCCCCCTCGGAAGGCTCGACCGGATCATGCATTGCGAGGGCCTGACGGCGAAGGACTGCGGCGTCCACCGCAGCGCACTGGCAACGACCGCGTCCGATCACCTGCCGGTTTGGGCGAAGTTCGGCTTGCCGAATACTGCTCGCCCTCCCCGGGCATGACCCGGGGCCCAGCTGCCTTGCTTAGCCCTACCTCGGCGAAAAGAAGCGGGGTCCCGGGTCAAGCCCGGGACGGGGAAAGGGGTAGGGCTTGATCCTCCCATTGCCCGCCGGGCCTGTGATTACGGTCGTCGACTAGTGCCTTGCCGGGGTCGGCAGAGTTTGGTCTGGTGCAATCAGTCGCAAGCGTCGCAGAGGGGAAATTCCGAACCCGACTGGCTGTTTGGTGCTGGCGCCCCGCAGTGAGCGCACGAAATCTGTGCCGGCTGGTCATCCCAAGCGCGACTGGACTTTCTGCTGGCGTGCCAGTCGCGCTTTTCTTTTTCCGTGAAGCTCATCTTCGATCTCCTCGACCGTGAGACCTAGGTCGAGAATCCTAACGAGAGCTTGCAAGCCCACCGTCATCCCAGCGAAACCTGGGACCCAGAGCCGCAAGCACCGCGCGTCGCCGCCCTAGGCCCCAGCTTGCGCTGGGGTGACGATGAGGGGTGAGGGGATATGTCCGGCCTCGCCCTTGCCCCGCGGCCTCCCATCGGGAATCACAGCAGCATGGCGATTCTCTCCGACAAATGGATCCGTACGCAGGCGCTCGAACATGGCATGATCGAGCCTTTCGTCGAGGCGCAGCGGCGCGACGGGGTGATCTCCTACGGCCTCTCGTCCTATGGCTATGACGCGCGGGTTGCGCCCGAGTTCAAAATCTTCACCAATGTCGATTCATCGGTGGTCGATCCCAAGCAGTTCGACCCCAAGAGCTTCGTCGACCGCGAGACCGATGTCTGCATCATCCCGCCCAACTCCTTCGCGCTCGCCCGCACGGTCGAATACTTCCGCGTGCCGGAGGATGTGCTGGTGATCTGCCTCGGCAAGAGCACCTATGCGCGCTGCGGGATCATCGTGAACGTCACCCCGCTGGAGCCGGGCTGGGAGGGGCACGTGACGCTCGAATTCAGCAACACCACGCCGCTGCCCGCGAAGATCTACGCCAACGAGGGCGCGTGCCAGTTCCTGTTCCTGCAAGGCAACGAGCGCTGCGAGACCAGCTACAAGGACCGCGCGGGCAAATACATGGGCCAGCGCGGGGTGACGCTGCCGCGGCTTTAGGGCTGCGGCTTCAGGGCGCTTTCCTACAGCACGCGGACCGCGGTAGGCTCCCCGGATTGGCCCGGCGGAGCCCCATGCATGACAAACAGCCCCCATACCCCTGTCCGTCCGCTGCGCAATTTGCGGGCAATGCTCTGTTCAACAAGGATAAATGCGCCTGTTGGGAAGTTGACGCGGTGTAACCCTTGTCACCTTTCCAACACGCGCGGCGATGGCCTTTGACACCCGCGCCGCGTGATTGCATGGCATGGGCAAAACCTAGGGAGACCCCATATGAGCACCCGCGAATTCGACATCATCGTCTATGGCGCCACCGGCTACACCGGGCGGCTGGTGGCGGAGTATCTCGCCCACCACTACGGCAGCCGCGAGGATGGCCCCAAGTGGGCGATGGCCGGGCGCAGTCTCGCCAAGCTGGAAGAGGTGCGTGACCTGATCGGCGCGCCTGCCTCGACCCCGCTGGTGGTCGCCAATGCCGATGACGACGCCGACCTTGAAGCCATGTGCGCGCGCACCCGCGTCGTCCTCACCACCGTCGGCCCATATCAGCTCTATGGCGACAAGCTCGTCGCCGCCTGCGTCAAGACCGGCACCGACTATGCCGACCTGTGCGGCGAGCCGGCGTGGATGGCCGCCAAGATCGCCGAGCATCAGGCCGCCGCCGAAGCCAGCGGCGCGCGCATCTGTTTCTCGAGCGGGTTCGATTCGATCCCCTTCGATCTCGGCGTGATGATGGCGCAGAAGGCCTGCGTCGAAAAGTTCGGCAAGCCCGCCCCGCGCATCCGCGGGCGCGTCCGCGCGATGCAGGGCACCTTCTCGGGCGGCACCGCGGCGAGCCTCGGCGCGACGATGAAGGCGGCGGCCAAGGACGTCTCGGTGATCGGCGTGCTGCGCAATCCGTTTGCGCTCACCCCCGGTTTCGAGGGGCCGGATCAGCCCTCGGGCATGATCCCGGGCTATGAGGACGATCTCGGCAAGTGGTCCGCGCCCTTCGTGATGGCACCGATCAACACCAAGAACGTGCACCGCACCAACTTCCTGCTCGGCCACCCCTACGGGACCGATTTCCAGTATGACGAGATGATGCTGACCAGCCCCGGCGAAGCGGGGAAGGCGGCGGCCAATGCGGCGCTCGAATTCATGAAGAACCCGTTCGGCGCCAAGCCCCCCAAGCCGGGCGAGGGGCCCACGAAGGAAGAGCGCGAGAACGGCTTTTATGACGTGGTGTTCGTCGCCGACATGCCGGGCGGCGAGCGGCTGCAATATGGCGTCAAGGGCCGCTATGATCCGGGTTACGGCTCGACCAGCCGGATGCTGTCCGAGACGGGGATCGCGCTCTTGTCCTGCGACAAGCCGGGCGGGATCGGCACCCCGGGCGCGTTTCTCGGCGAGGATCTGGTGAAGCGGCTCGAAGAGCACGCCGAGCTGACGTTTGCGGTCGAGGAGTAACCTCACGCAAAAGGGGCAGCCGATGATCTCGACTGCCCCGATTGCGACCCTTGGTGGGTGAGCTAAGCCTCAGAAACTGAGGCGCACGCTCGCCCGGACATTGCGCCCGATGAGGGGCACGAAGTCTTTCGTGAAGCTCGCGTGGCGGCGGCCGGTGACGTCGAACAGGTTGTCGGCGGCGAGCTGGAAGGTGAGGTTCCGGTTGTCCTTGAGCGGGCGCCAGGCGACCAGCGCATTGGCCAGCGTGAAGCTGTCGGTCGCGGTCTCGAAGGGAGCGGTTCGGTCCTGGCTGTCGAACCACTGGACCTCGCCGCGCAGGTCGATGGGGCCGGTCTGGGCCTCGATCGCGCCGAGCAGGGAGAGCGGCGGGATGCGCGGGACGGCGGTGCCGTCGTCAAGCTCGGCCTCGACATAGGAGGCCCTGAGGTCGGTCAGCAGGCGGAAGCTGCCGGTGTCGATAACAGGGTAGGAGAGTTCGGCCTCGAAGCCCCAGA
>NZ_JAMNXL010000058.1 GCF_023653175.1 Erythrobacter sp.
AGCTTGATCGGCTTCACTTCCACGCCCGGCGTCTTCATGTCGACGAGGATGAAGCTGATCCCCTCCTGCGCCTTGGCGGTGGGATCGGTGCGGCACAGGAAGAAGCCCCAGTCGGCGTGCTGGGCGAGCGTCGTCCAGGTCTTCTGGCCGTTGATGACGTAGTGATCGCCGTCACGCACCGCAGTGGTCTTGAGGCTGGCGAGGTCCGAGCCCGCGCCCGGTTCCGAATAGCCCTGACACCACCACACCTCGCCGCTGCGGATGCCGGGAAGATGCTTGGCCTTCTGCTCTTCATTGCCGAAGGTGTAAATCACCGGGCCGACCATCGAGACGCCGAAGGGCAGCGGCATCAGCGCGTTCACGCGGGCGTTCTCTTCCGACCATATGTAGCGCTGGGTCGGCGTCCAGCCGGTGCCGCCATATTCGACCGGCCATGCGGGGACCGACCAACCCTTCGCGCCGAGGATCTTGTGCCACGCGATGAAGTCCTCGCGCGCCATGTCCTCGCGCATGCCGAAATCGGCGAGGTGCTTGGGATAGTTTTCGGCGATGAAGGTGCGGACCTCTTCGCGGAAGGCCTGCTCTTCGGGGGTGAATTCGAGGTTCATAGGTCTCTCTCCAGACTGCTTTTGCCGCGTTGAAATACGCTTTGTCACGGCGCGCGGACGCGGAAAAGAGGCAATTGGCACCGAGTGCCTCAGAGCCGCCGCGCCCTAGCGTCATGTTTCACGTGAAACAGCAAATGACCCGCCGATGATGCGACAACGACCGTGCAACGGGGAGGGAATCGCCGTGCGACTCAACCCCCCGGACTTGCCTCACATCTCCAACGGGCCGTGGGTGATATGCGGCAGCACATGGCGGGCGAACAGGTCCGCCTCCTGCATGTGCGGGTAGCCCGAGAGGATGAAGGCCTCGATCCCTTCGGCCTGATAGGCGCGCAGCTTGGCGAGCACCTGGTCGGGCGTGCCGACGATCGCCGCCCCGCAGCCCGAACGCGCGCGGCCGATGCCGGTCCACAGGTTCTCCTCGACGAAGCCGTCGCCGTCCGCCGCGCCGCGCAGCTCCTGCTGGCGCTGGACGCCGTAGTTCTTGGCGTCGAGCGACTTCTCGCGGATCGCCCGGCCAGCCTCGTCGTCGAGCTTCGAGAGCAGGCGGTCGGCGTATTGGCGCGCCTCGTCCTCGGTCTCGCGCACAATCACGTGGACGCGGTAGCCGAACTTGAGGGTGCGGCCATAATTGGCAGCGCGCGCCTTCAAGTCGGCGATGTTCTCGCGGACCTTGTCCATCGTGTCGGGCCACATCAGGTAGACATCCGCCGCCTCGGCCGCACATTCGCGCGCTTCGTGGCTGAGGCCGCCGAAGTAGAACGGCGGGCACTTGCCGCTGAGCGTCGTGATGCGCGGCGGATCGAGCTTCAGATTGTAGAACTCGCCGTCGAAATCGAGATGCTCGCCATTGAGCAACGTCTTGACGATCTTCATGATCTCGGTGCCGCGGCGGTAGCGCGGGCCGCTTTCGATCTTCTCGCCCGGCATGTCCGAGGAGATGATGTTGACGTTCAAACGCCCGCCCGTCCCCGCCGCGTTCGGGCCGAGGATACGGTCGAGCGTGGCGATCCGGCGCGCCAGCTGCGGCGGCCAGTCTTCGCCCATGCGGGTTGCCCAGAGCAGCTTGATGCGCTTGACCTGCGTCGCCACTGCGGCGGCGAAGATCGTGGTGTCGACACCCAGCTGATAGCCCGAGGGCAGCAGGATATTGTCGAACCCGCCTTCCTCGGCGCGCATCACGAGATTGCGGCAATGCTCCCAGCTCGATTGGAGATAGGGATCGGGGACGCCGAGGAACTCGTAGTCATCGTCGCATAGCGCGGAGAACCACGCGATTTCGCATTGCTGGGTCATTCTATCCGTTCCTCGTCCAAACTTGTCTGTTCGTGCCCCCGAACCTTTCGCCTTAGGGCAGCGGCACCCCGCGCGCCGCTACCAGCACCGCGTACCAATCCTGCCGCGTCCAGCGCACCTTGAGCGCCTCGGCGCCCTCGGCGATGCGGCTTTCGTTCTGCGAGCCGATGATCGGGATGATCCCCGCCGGGTGCGCCATCAGCCAGCTATAGGCACAGACCGTACGCGAGACGCCTTGCGCCTCGGCCACGGTGTCGAGCGCGGCGGCAACAGCCTTGTCACGCGCGGTCTCCGGCGCCGCCAAGCGCCCGCCGCCGAGCGGCGACCACGCCAGCGGGGTGAGGCCGAAGGCCATCGCCTGATCAAGCTGCCCATTCTCGAAACAATCGATCCGCAACGGGCTGATTTCGGGCTGGGTGCTGACCAGCTTGTTGTCGAGAAACTTCGCCAGCGCCGGAAGCTGGAACATCGTGAAGTTCGACACGCCGAGCGTGCGCACCTTGCCGCTCGCCACCGCATCGTCGAGCGCCCGTGCCACTTCCTGCGGGTGGGTGAGGATATCGGGGCGATGGATCTGCCACAGGTCGACCGAGTCCACCTGCAAGCGCCGCAGAGAATCGTCGATCGCCTTCTTCAGGTAATCCGGGCTCTGATCATAGGGGAGCGGGGGGAGGATGCCGCCCTTGGTCGCCAGCACCATCTTGTCCCGCAGGCCCGGCTCGGCGGCCAGCACCTCGCCCAGCAGCGCCTCGGCATCGCCGAAGCCGGAGGTGCCGTCGAAGCCGTAGATATCGGCGGTGTCGAGGAAGGTGATCCCCGCATCCAGCGCTGCGTGCACCAGCTTGGCCGCATCGGCGACCGTGCGGCCGTTCTCGGCGAGGCGCCACATGCCCCAGGCGATGGGCGAGACCTCGATATCGCTCAGGCCGAGGCGGCGGGTTGCAGGCGGCAGGGGCAGTTCACTCATGTCTCAGGGGTTCCTCTTGGGGGGAGCGACCGAGGCGCGCTCGACGAGTTCATGGGGCAGGCGCTTGTGGGTGATGTCCCCGCCCGCGATCAGGATTTGCGTGGCGGTGCGCGCCAGATCGGCCATTGGCTGACGGATGGTGGTCAGCGGCGGCCACACGGTGCGCGCCAGCGTGGTGTCGTCGAAGCCGGTCACCGACAGCTCGGCGGGCACATTGATCCCGCGGTCATGCGCCACGGCGAGGACGCCTGCGGCCATGTCGTCGTTCGAGGCGAAGATCGCGGTGGGCCGGGAGGGTTGATCGAGCAAGGCCCGCGCGCCGGCCACGCCGCTGTCGAAGTCGAACGCACCGTCGACCACCAGTTGCGGTTCAAAGGGGATGCCGACGCGGTCCAAAGCGCGGCGGTAGCCGAACAGGCGGTCGTCGGAGGCCATGTGGTTGGTGTGGCCCTTGATGAACCCGATCCGGCGGTGTCCGGCGTTGATGAGGTGCGTGGTCAGGTCGTCGGCGGCCTGCGCGTCGTCCATGAACACGGATGAAGTGAGCGCGTGGTTCGTGCCGGGCGAGATGCGCACGAAGGGCACGTCCATCGTCTCCAATGCGCGCAGCACGGGATCGCAGTCGGTGACGGGGGAGGAGAGGATGATGCCGTCGACATGGGTCTCGCTCACCAGCCCGCGCACCTGATCGCCGACGCGCGGATCTGCAACGTCGACCGGCTGGGCGAGCAGGCGGATGCCGGCCTCGTGGCACACCTCCCAGCAGCCCTTCTGGATCTGAAACATGTAATAGGGGCTGTGATTGTCGTAGATCAGCGCGACCTGCCCCGACTTGGCGCCCGACAGGATGCGCGCGGCCACCGAGGGGCGGTAATCGAGTTCGGCCATCGCGGTTTCGACCCGCGCCTTCAGTTCCGCGCTGACATAGGGGTGGCCGTTGAGCACGCGGCTGACGGTCTTGACCGCGACCCCGGCACGCGCGGCGACGTCCTTGATGTTGGCGCGGCTCATTGCGCAAGCTCCGCGAACAGCGGCGCGAAGGGGCTGCCCTCGCGGTAGAAAACCGCAGGCTCACCGATCGGCGCAGGCACTTCATGCCAGCCGGGCGCATAGTCTGCGCCGCTCCAGATGTGCCGCCAGATGCCTTGCGGCAGATAGACTTGTCGCATGTCCGCCCCCGCTTCGATCACCGGTGCCACCATCAGATCAGCACCATAGAGATACTGATCCTGTATCGTGAAGGTCTCGCGATCCTCGGGGTGGTGCAGGAACAGGGCGCTCTGCGCGGGAAGCCCGGCGGCCTGCGCCTCGGCGACGAGGTGGCGGACATAGGGCGCGAGGGCCGTGTGCACCCGGCTCCAACGGACGAAGCCCTCTATCAGCGCAGGCGTGGAGTCGATCTGGAGGTTTTCGTCCGGGCGGTTGCCTTCGTGGGTGCGGAAGACGGGACTGAAGGCGCCGAGCTCGTACCAGCGCAGCATCAGCTCCTCGCTGCGGACATTGCCGAACAGGCTGGTGTAACCACCGACATCCGAATGGCTGAAGGCATTGCCCACCAGCCCCGATGACAGCGCGGCGGTGACGACCGTGCCGATGCCGTCATGGCGGCTGAAATCGACCGACTGGTCGCCCGCCCACAAGAGCGGGCAATGCGCCTGCACCCCCTTGTGGCCTGCCCGCATGAACCACAGCACATCGCCGGTCTTGCCGCGCGAGGCGACGGCCCGCGCATTGACCTCGGCCCAGCGGACCGGCCAGCGGTTGTGTTCCTGCATCGGGTCGCCATCGAACAGGCGCAGGTCGGTCGGCAGGTATTCACCGAAATCCGCCATCCAGCCATCGAGCCCGAAATCGAGCATCCGCTTGCCGATCACCTCCTCGGCGAACCAGTGGCAAGCGGCGGGGTTGGTGAAATCGACCACCCCTGCGTGAAACTCGCCGAAGTCGACGAGGTAGGGGGCGTCGCTCTCCAGCTCCCGGGCGAAGTAGCCCTTGGCGGCGGCTTCCGGGTAGAGCGGGCCGTCGACCGCGAGGTAGGGGTTCACATAGCCGAGGAAGCGGATGCCGCGGGCCTTCAATGCGGCGATGCGGGCGGGCAGATCGGGGTAGCGCTCCGCGTTCCACTGCCAGTCCCAGAACAGCCGGCGGCCGAAGCTGGTCTCGCGGATGCCGACCCAGTCCTCGCACCACAGGCCCGAGACGGCCGCGCCCGCGTCGATCAGCTTTTCGAGGCGCTCGAACGAGGCTTCGCCCTGCTTGAGGCCCACCACCGCCCCGCCGATCGCCCAGTCGGGCAGCGCTTGGCGGGGGCCGAAGCGCGCGGCCAGCTGGCGGGTCAGGTCCGCGGGCGCACCCTCGAACAGGTCGATGGCGACCTCGCCCGACCACACGTGGATGCGCAGGCGGCCTTCCTCGCGCGCATCGAGTTCCACATATTCGGCATTGGCGAGGCTGATCGCCCAGCCGCCCGAGCACAGCACGGTGGGCTCGGGGTAGTTGGTCGTCCAGTAATCCCCGCCCGCAAAGCTCCCGTCCGCGCTCGCAGAATCGGTGAGCGGCGTGCCGGGTTCGCGCCCGACGCCGGGCTCGCTGGTCCAGATCGGGAAATTGCGGCCATTGAGGGCAAGGTAGCTCATCTGCTCGCCCCCGCCCCAAAGAATGTCGTCAGGAGCGAGCGTGAGGTATATGGTCATGCGGTCGTGACCCGAGAGCGCCGTGAGCGTCAGCCGTGATGCGTCCGGCGCAAGTGAAATGGCGACCTTGACGCTGCCATCGGTGCTCGCCAGCACCGCGCCGCCCGTTCCATCCACTTCTGCCCCGCACAGTGGCATCGCTGCCACAGCATCGTCGGAAAGCCGAAAATTGCCGCGCACCATGGTGACCTGTGGCGCGCCCGAAGCCACGGAAATCGCAGGGCAATCTGGAGCATGGCGGAGCACCGCACGGCCTGCCAGCCGCAACGTCACGCCCCCCTCTTCCGGCTCCAGCCGCACCATCCCTAACCCGCATCCTTGTCCCGGGCTGTCCCTTGGCCCGTTCTGACACCGCTTGACAGAATGCAGCGGAAAGCGCAACCCGACAGGCCAAAGATCGACCGCACGGACCGGGTCGCAAGCCACCGTCCGAAAGAGTTGATCGTGATCAGAGGGGAGAGAACCATCATGTCCGCCACCACCCGTTTTGCCATCAAGGCGCTGGCCCTGTCGGCCAGCTCGCTCGCTTTCGCCACCGCCGCTCCGGCGCTGGCGCAGGTCGAGGAAATCATCGTCACCGCCCAGAAAGTCGAGGAAAACGTCCAGGACGTGCCGATCGCGATCTCCGCGGTATCGGGCGACCGTCTGCAGCAGGCGGGCGTCATCAGCCTCGAGAACATCTCGACCGTCGTGCCCTCGGTGACCTTCCGCAAGGGCACCACCAGCGCCAACTCTGCGATCGTGATGCGCGGCGTCGGCACCATCACCTTCTCGGTCGCGGCCGAGCCTTCTGTGTCCACCGTTGTCGACGGCGTGGTGCTGAGCCGTTCGGGCCAGGCCTTCATGGACCTCGTCGACATCCAGCGGCTTGAAGTGCTGCGCGGTCCGCAGGGCACGCTGTTCGGCCGCAACGCGAGCGCCGGCCTCGTCAACATCGTCTCGAAGGGCGGCACCGACACGCTCGAGGCCGAGTTCAACGCCGACTGGTTCGAGGGCGAGGAATACCGCCTGCGCGCCGCCATCAGCGGCCCGATCGGCGAGAACCTCAGCGCCCGCCTGACCGGCTTCTACGGCAGCTATGACGGCAACATCACCAATATCTTCGGTGGCCGCAACGAGCAGGTCAACGGCTACGAGCGCTACGGCGTGCGCGGCATCATGGATTACGACGACGGCGCCAACAAGGTCCGCCTGATCGCGGACTACTACAAGGCCGACGACGATTGCTGCGTCGACGTGACCGGCGCCAGCCGCGGCGCGGTGCAGGACGCACTGCTCGCGCTGCCGGGCGGCGTGGCGCTGGGCGAGGACCAGCGTTTCATCAACAACGACCTCGTCACTAGCACCGAGGACCAGCAGTGGAGCCTGACCGGCACCGGCGATTTCGACATCACCGACACCCACACGCTCAGCATCGTGCTCGGCTATCGCAACTGGGAGAACACCGAGAACCGCGAGGGCGACTTCCTGCCGCGCGCGATCGTCGGCGCGGGCCAGCTGCATGACCTCGGCGTGGTCAAGACCGAGCAGGTCTCGGCCGAAATCCGCCTCGCCTCCGACCAGTCGAAGGCCTTCCACTATCAGGTCGGCGCCTTCGCCTGGCAATCGGACAACACGCAGGATTTCACCCGCCGCAACATCACCTGCACCACCTCGAACCTCGCGGCGCTGCCGGGCGGGGCGATCCCGTGCAATTTGAACGACACCGTCAACACGCTGTTCCCCTTCGCCACCTCGCGCTCGGAAGTGCGGTCGGTGAACTACGCGCTGTTCGGTCAGGCGACCTACGAGATCACCGATCAGCTCTCGCTGACCGGCGGACTGCGCTACACCTGGGATGATCTGCAATTCGTTCACATCCGCGCGCCCGGCGTCAATGCCACCACCGGCCTGCCCGCGACCGGCCCGGGCGTGGTCGCCAACCCTGCCGGCGGCCTCATCGCCAACGGCGGCAACGGCACCAACACCAGCCGCGGCGAGACCACCAACGGCAACCTGTCGGGCCGCGCCGCGATCCAGTTCAAGCCGACCGAGGACATCATGCTCTACGGGTCCTACACCCGCGGCTACAAGGGTCCGGCGTTCAACGTGTTCTTCAACCACACCGCGCCCAACAACGCCGTTCCGATTTCCGAGGAGCTGTCGGACAGCTTCGAGATCGGGGTGAAGTCGCAGTTCCTCGACAACCGCGTGCAGCTCAACCTTGCGGCCTTCACGGTCGAGTATGACGGGTTTCAGGCGAACAACTTCATCGTGGTCAACGGCGCGACGATCTCGAACCTGACCAACGCGGGCACGGTCAAGAGCGAAGGCTTCGAGGCCGACCTGATCGTCAACCCCATCGACGGCCTCAACCTGCGCGCCAGCGCAGCCTATGCCGACGCGCGGGTCAAGGCGTTCAACCCCAACCCCACCACCAACGCGCCCGACGCGCGCAACGGCACCGTGCTGCCGCTCGCGCCGAAGTTCGTCTACACCATCGGCGGGGACTACACCCGCGAGCTCGGGCCGGTGACGATGTACCTCAACACCGATTACCGCCACACCAGCACGCAGTATTCGGACCTTGGCCAGCAGGCTTCGACGATCATTGACCCCTACGGCATCTGGAACGCCTCGCTTGGCTTCTCGGACCCGGACGACAAGTACCGCGTGACCTTCCACGCCCGCAACATCGCGGATGAAAGCTACGTGCTGCTCAACATCGAGAACGGCCGCCGCCTGCAGATCCCGCGCGACGCGGATCGCTATTTCGGCGTGTCACTGCGCGTGCGGACGCGCTGATCCGCTTGGGCTCGTGAACATCAGGGGGCCGTCGGAGCGATCCGGCGGCCCTTCTTGTCTCGCCCTTGCCCTGCCCCTGCCGCCCGCTTTAGGAACCTGCGATGGCCGCTGACCACTCCACGCCCATAACTGCGCGCCTGCGCTGGTCGCTGTTCACCGTGCTGTGCATCGCGGGGGTGTTCAACGCGATGGACCGGCCGATCATCGCGATCCTCAAGCCCGACATGATGGAGGATTTCGGCTGGACCGACAGCGACTTCGGCGATCTGGCCGCAGTCACGCAGTTCTCGGCCGCCTTTGCCTTCCTGTTCACCGGCTGGCTGGTCGACCGGCTCGGGGTCAACCGTTCGATGCAGGTCGGCGCGAGCGCGTGGAGCTTCGCCGCGATGGCGCATGGCTGGGCGCTCACCACCTGGCAGGTGGTCGCGGCGCGGGTCGGGCTGGGCGTGACCGAGGCGGTGCAGACGCCGCTTACGATCAAGACCGTCGCAACGCTGTTCCCGCCCGACAAGCGCAGCTTCGCCTTCGGCTTTGCGACCATGCTGGCAGGCGCGGGGACGATCGCGATGCCCTTCCTTATCCCGGCGCTGGCGCTGAGCGTGGGCTGGCGCGGCGCGCTGGTGGCGGGCGGGATCGGCGGCTTCGTGTCCTTGCTCGCCTGGATGTGGCTCGCGCGCGGCGTCGCCGGCCTCAATGCCGCAGCGGCGACTGAGGCGACTGCCGTCGGTGTCGGGGGCGCGCCATACGGCGCGATCCTGCTGAACCGCCAGACCTGGGCAATCGTCGTCGCCAAAGCTCTGTCGGACATGACCTGGTGGTTCATCAATTTCTGGCTGGCGGATTACTACCGCAAGCAGTTCGGCCTATCGACCCTGGAGCTGGCGGTGCCGCTCGCCATCGCCTTTGCCGGATCGGGGCTCGGCGCGCTGCTTGCCGGGTGGATCTCGACCCGCCTGCTCGAGGCGGGGTGGAGCCCCAACCGCGTGCGCAAGGGCGTGATGCTGGTCTGCGCGCTGATCGTGCTGCCGCTGCCGCTGGTGCTCGCGCTCGATTCCTTCTGGCCGGTGGCTGTCATGATCGGGGTCGTGATGGCCGGGCATCAAGGCTTCTCGCTCTCGCTGTTCTCGACCATCACCGACGTGGTGCCGGGGGAGAAGGTCGGGCGGGTGACGGCGTTCGGCGCCTTCATGGGTAATATGGGCGGGGTGGCGATCAGCCTTGTGGCGGGCCGCGTGCTCGATGCGGGGCTTGGCTACGGGCCGCTGTTCGCCTTCGCGGCGGCATCCTACCTGATTGCGCTGGCGTGGTTCCAGCTGCTGCTCCCCGAGATCCGCCGACCCGAGGCCAGCGAAGACGTGTTCGCCTGATCCCCTGCAAGGTTGCAATCGGAGGGGCCGCGCGGTAGGCTTGTGACACCGTGAGACATACGTGATGCATGAGGGCAGCTCCGCGAGGCCATGAAGCAAGGCTCCCGCCCCGATTTCGAGGCCTATGCCGGCGATCTGTTCGGCGAGATCATGCTCGCCGACAGCGCCGCTTCCGAAGCCGCGCGCGGCGCGCGCAAGCCGCTGTCGCGCTTCGTCCCGGGCCTTGCGATCAGCGCGATAGCGGGCGCGGCGGCAGCGTGGCTGGCGCAGAATTACGGGGTGCCGATCATTCTGGCGGGGCTGCTAATCGGCCTTGCCGTCAATTTCGCCGCCGCCGATCCGCGCACCCATGACGGGCTCGACGCAGCCAGCCGCCATGGCCTTCGCGCCGGGATCGTGCTGCTCGGCTTTCAGGTCACCGCGATGCAGGTCGCTGCAATGGGGATCGTGCCTTTCGCCGGGCTCGCCCTCGTCATGGGCTCGGCGCTGATCGCTGCGCTGGCCGCCGCGCGCGCGACCGGGCAGAGCCCCGCGATCGGCCTGCTCGGCGGCGGGGCGACCGCGATCTGCGGCGCCTCGGCCGCGCTGGCGCTTTACGGCGTGATCGGGCGCGAGCGGATCGACCAGTCGCTCTTCACCCTGACGCTGGTGATCCTTGCCGCCGCCAGCGCCATCGCGCTCGTCACCTATCCGCCGCTCACCACGATGCTCGGCTTCACCGACGCGCAGGCCGGATTTCTGGTGGGGGCCTCGATCCATGACGTCGCGCAGGCGATCGGCGCAGGCTTTGCGGTCTCGGACGCGGCAGGCGCGCAGGCGACGGTGGTGAAGCTCACCCGTGTCGCCCTGCTCGCCCCGCTGGTGACGCTCGCCGCCTTGTGGATCGCACGCGCCGAGCCGCTGCCCGCCGGGGTCGGCCGCGCGCGGGTGCCGGTGCTGCCGGGCTTCATCCTCGCCTTCCTCGCGCTGGTGGGGGTCAACTCGCTCGTCCCGGTGCCGCCGGAGCTCGCCGCCCATGCGCTGACTTTGTCCAAGACATTGCTGCTCCTCGCGGTTACGGCGACCGCGATGCGCACCCGCACCGATCTGTTGCTAGGCCTCGGCTGGCGGGCGGTGATGCCGGTGCTGGCGGCGACCATCGCCAGCCTCGCGGTGGCGCTTGCCTATGCACAGTGGGTGATCTGATGGAGCAGACCTACGATCTTGCGGTGATCGGCGGCGGCGTCAACGGCGCCGGGATCGCGCGCGATGCGGCGGGGCGCGGGGCGCGCGTGCTGCTGCTCGAGCGGGGCGACCTTGCGACAGGCACGTCGTCGAACTCCACCAAGCTGATCCATGGCGGCCTGCGCTACCTTGAGCATTACGAATTCGCCCTGGTGCGCGAGTCCCTGTCCGAGCGCGAGGTGCTGTGGGGGATCGCGCCGCACATCATCTGGCCGCTGCGCTTCATCCTCCCCCACCGCCCCGGCCTGCGCCCGCGCTGGCTGCTGCGGCTCGGGCTGTTCCTCTACGACCATATCGGCGGCCGCAAGCGGCTTCCGGCGGCCGAGAGCGTCGACCTGACGCGCCACCCCGCAGGCGCGCCGCTGAAGCGGGGATACTCCCGCGCCTTCGCCTATTCGGATGGCTGGGTGGACGATGCGCGGCTCGTCATCCTCAACGCCCGCGACGCGGCAGATCGCGGCGCCGAGGTGCGCACCCGCTGCGAGGTGACGGCACTGACCCGAGAGGACGACCTGTGGCGCATCGAAGCCGGGGCTGAGACCTTCCGCGCCCGCGCAGTCGTCAACGCCGCGGGCCCGCGCGTCCTCGACCTGCTCGGCCGCGCTGGCGAGCCCTCGGCGCAGAAGATGCGGCTGGTGCGCGGCTCGCACATCGTCGTCCGCAAGCTGTTCGATCACGATTATGCCTATTTCTTCCAGCTGCCCGACGGGCGGATCTTCTTCGCCATTCCCTACGAAAGCGACTTCACCCTGATCGGCACCACCGATGTCGACCACAAGGCCGGGCTCGACGCGGTGGAGGCGAGCGCAGAGGAAATCGCCTATCTTTGCGAGGGCGCCTCGGAATATTTCCGCACGCCCGTCACCCCTGCAGACGTTGTCTGGACCTATTCCGGGGTGCGCCCGCTGGTCGATGACGGCTCGGGCAAGCCCGAGGCGGCGACGCGCGGCTACCGCTTCGAGGTCGACGGCGGGGCGGATGGAACCGCGCCGCTGCTATCGGTGTTCGGCGGCAAGATCACCACTTACCGCCACCTTGCGGCCGAGGCGGTGGAACGGCTCGCCCCCTTCCTCCCCGTGCTGGATGGCAAGGACTGGACCGGCGGCGCATACCTTCCCGGCGGCGATTTCGGCATGACCGAAGCGGGGGCGAAGATCGTCGAACTTGGCGCGCGCTACCCCTTCCTGTCCCCGCGCGAGGCGCAGCGGCTGATCCGCCTTTATGGCACCTGCGCCCTGGATTTCCTCGGCGATGCGGCCAGCGCCGCCGACCTCGGCGCGGATTTCGGCCACGGTCTGACCGCTGCCGAGGTCGACTATCTCGTCACCCGTGAATGGGCGCGGACGGCCGACGACATCCTGTGGCGCCGCACTAAGCTCGGCCTGCACTTCACGCCCGAACAGACCGCGCTTCTGGCTGCCTATCTCACCGAAAGGACCCCTCTCCAATGACCCGAATCGTAGCCCTTGGCGGCACGGTCAATCCCGGCTCCTCGACCGAGCAGGCGCTGCGCCTGGCCGGGACCATCGCGGCGGGCGAAGGGGCGGAGGTGACCGTGTTCGGCGGCGAATATCTGTCCGCCCTGCCCCATTATCGCGGCCCCGGCCACGATGCGACATGGGGCGCGGAGATGGTCGAAGCCGTGCGCGCGGCAGACGGCCTGCTGGTCGCCGCGCCCGGCTATCACGGCACGATCTCGGGCGTGGTCAAGAACGCGCTCGATTACCTCGAAGACCTCGCGCGCGACGAGCGGCCCTATCTCGATGGCCGCGCGGTGGGCCTGATCGCCACCGCCTTCGGCGATCAGGCCTCGATGAGCACCCTGCTCACCATGCGCGCGATCACCCATGCCCTGCGCGGCTGGCCGACCCCGATGGGGGCGACGATCCGCACCTATCAGGGCATGTTCTCCCCCGACGGCGAATGCCTCGACGAGCGCGCCCGCGGGCAGATCGAACTGGTCGGCAAGCAGGTGGTGCTGGGCGCGAAGAGCTTTGCCGCGGGAAGGGATCTGGCGTGATGAGCGCCGCGGTCGACACCGGGCTTGAGGCCGCGCTGGAGGCGATTACCGCAGGGCGGATCGTCGTCATCGCGGGCGATGCCTTGCGCGGCGGGGACATCGACCTGATGTGCGCGGCCAGCCATGTGACGCCCGAAGTGATCAACTTCATGGCCACGCATGGCCGCGGGCTGATCTGCCTTGCGGTAACCCCGCAGCGCGCCGAGCAGCTCGGCCTCAGCCTCGTCAACCCCGGCACCGCGCGCCAGACCGGGCGGCCCTTCGCCCGCTCGATCGAGGCGGCCGAGGGGGTATCGACCGGCATCTCCGCCGCCGACCGCGCGCATACGGTGCGCGTCGCGATCGCCGAGGGGGCGACCAATGCGCATATCCACTCCCCCGGCCACGTCTTCCCGCTGATCGCGCGGGCCGGCGGCGTGCTGGAGCGCGCCTCGGCCTGCGAGGCCTCGATCGACCTTGCGCGCCTTGCCGGCGTGGGCGATGCGGCAGTGATCTGCTCGATCATGCGCGATGATGGCGAGATGGCGCGGATCGACGATATCGGCGAATTGATCGCCACGCACGGCCTCGCGGTGGCCGACATCGGCGCGCTGATTGCCCGGTTGGAGGGCGTGAAGGCATGAACGAAACGCGGCTTTCCCGCCGCGCGCTGATCGCGGGTGCCGGAACAGCGGCGCTGGCTGCGCCCGCATTGGCGAAGCTGGCGGCAGGCGGGATGATCGACCTCGTGCTCCCCGGCGGGCCGAGCCTGCGACCCACCACGCCCGCCTTTCCCGGCAAGGGCGAGATGATCGTCCAGCGCATCCGCCCGCCCCTGCTCGAAACCCCGATGGAGGTGTTCCGCGAAGGCATCATCACCCCCAATGACCGCATGTTCGTGCGCTGGAACTGGGACATGCCAACGCAAGTGAAGGCCGCCGAACACCGGGTCGCGGTGGGCGGCGCGGTCAAGAACGCCGTCTCCCTGACGCTGAACGACATCGCCGCCGCGGGCGAAACGGTGGAAGTCGTCGCCATCAACCAGTGCGCAGGCAATGGCCGCGGCCTCTCGAGCCCGCGCGTCACCGGCACCCAGTGGGGCAATGGCGCGATGGGCTGCGCGAAGTGGACGGGCGTGCGGCTCAAGGACGTTCTCGCCAAGGCGGGCCTCGCCGCCGGGGCCAGGCGCGTGCGCTTCGCCGGGCTCGACGTGCCCCTGACCGATGGCGCGCCGCAGTTCATCAAGTCCATTCCGATGGACATCGCGCTGCGCGACGACGTGCTGGTCGCCTGGGGGATGAACGACGCGCCGCTCTCGATCCTCCACGGGTTCCCCTTGCGGATCGTGGTGCCGGGGTGGTTCTCGACCTATTGGGTCAAGATGCTCAGCACCATCGAGGTGCTGACCGGCGAGGATGACAGCTATTACGTCGCCGATTCCTACCGCATCCCTGCGCAGCCGATCACGCCTGAAACCAAGGACTTCCCCACCGTCCCCGTCACCGCCATGCCCCCGCGCGCCTTCATCACCAGCCATGGCGACGGCGAGGTGGTCGCGCTGGGCAAGCCGTTGGTTCTCGACGGGATCGCGATGGGCGGCGACGCCGCGCTCGAACGGGTCGATCTGGTCGGCAAGGGCTGGGAAATCCCCTGCACCCTTGGCCCCGACGAAGGCCCCTTTGCCTTCCGCCGCTGGTCGGTGAAGCTGCCGCAGGTCGCGGGCGACTTCGAGAGCATCGGCGTGCGCGCCCGCAACGTGAACGGCGCGGTGCAGCCCGAGGCGCTGGCCTGGAACCCCAGCGGCTATGCCCGCAACGTCATCGAACGCATGACCCTGAGGGCGCAATGAGAGCCGCCGCTGCCCTCATCCTCGCGCTGGCCCTCGCAGGCTGCGACAGCGCCCCCAAGGTCGTCTTCGCGGACGCCAGCATCACCCTGCCCGATGACCCGATCGACCTTCCCGAAGGCCCCGGGCGCGATGCGGTGATCGAGAACTGCACCGCCTGCCACTCGCCCTCGACCATGCTCCAGCAGCCCAAGGTCTCGGCCGAGAAGTGGGAATCGATCGTGGGCAAGATGAGGAAGCTCTACAAGGCGCCGGTCGACGAGGCGGCGGTGCCCGCTATCGTCGCCTACATGATGCACGTGCAGAGCCTGCCCGAGGCGTCGCGCTAGCAGTTGGGTGCCGGCCTGACATGCGGGGGGGCAAGGCCGGCCGACACCCGCGCTACACTCACCAGCCGAGGCGGATGGATGCGCGCAAGCTGTAGCCGATATTGCCGAACTGCTCTTCCAGCCCGACCTCACCGGCGATCTTGTAGCTGCCGTCCCCGCCCAGCACCCGCGTGCGGGCGAACCAGCCGCTGTTGCGCCCTTCGGGGGTGAGCGTGAACTGCTGCCCGGTGTTGTAGCGCGCGCGGGTGGCGCCAAGGTCGCTGGTCAGCAGCTCGCGCCAGCCGCCCTCGCCCTCGATCCGCAGCCAGCCGCGATCGCGCGCCTGCATGCCGAACAGGTCGGCGCCGACGGCCACCGCGCCGCTGATGCCCACTTCCTTGCTCGCCCGGTCCTCGACAGTGAGGTTCAATGCCGTGCCGCCGCCCGCCTCGGTATAGCCGTCCTCCTTCAGTCGCAGGTAATCCACCACCACCGAGGGGCGGAAGAAGAAGAACTGCCCGCCGCCTTCGATCGAGGCGCCGCCGGTGGCGGTGACGAAGTCACCCTTCCAATCGCGGGTGATGGTGTAATTGGCGGCATCGGTGCCTGACCCTGCAAAGACGCGGCTGCCCGAGAAGTCGGCCTTCCCCGCGCCTGCCCGCGCAAAGGCGATCACGGGTCCGAAACGCCCACGCCAATGCGCGCCCACCTCGTAGCTGTCGGACAGCACGGAGTTGTCGAAGGGCCCGTTCTTGTACTTGTTCCACAGCCAGCTGCCGGTCACCCCGAAGGCGCCCAGCTTGGTGAGGTATTCCGCCCCCCCGCGGAAGCCCAGACCGGAGAGGTCGAAGGCCGCGGATTGGCCGCGGTCCTTCTCGACATTCCAGTTGGCGAAATCCGCGATGATCCGGAAGCTACCTTCCTCGTCGAAGGGCGAATCGGGGTCCATGAAATGCCGGTCGAAGGCGCGCAGGCCCTGGCTCAGGCCCTCGAAACTGCCGCCCGCGTGGTCGGGCAGGGTCTGGGCGACATAGGCCTGGAACACCTCGGCGGTGTTGATGCCGAGGAACAGGTTGGCGACCTTGGCGTCCTTCGAAAACGCGGCGAACAGACCGTCGAAAGCAGCGGCTTCCGAGGTGTTGAGGCCGAGCTCGTTGTTGGCCTTGCGGCTGATCGCGACATTGACGTTGTTGCCGCTCACGGCCAGCGCCGCCTTGTAGAGGAACGGCACCAGCGCCGAATCCGCAGTGAGGTTGCTCCCGCCCGCAAGACTGCCTGCCGAAATGACGGTGTAGGTACCCACCGCCGTGTTGATATCGGCAAGGCGAATGCGGATCTTCGTGCCGGTGCCGAAGGTCGCCGCGCCGCTGACGGTGATCGCGGTGCCGGTGCCCGCCGCCCCGCCGAGCGTCGCGCCGATCACGCCGTTCGCGCCGACATCAAGGCTGGCGATGCTCGTCGGCCCGTCGAGCGCCAGAGTGCCGCCGCCAAGATTGACCGAGACGTTCTGCGCATTAAGCAGCCTGCCTGCGTAGGCCGCCGTGCCCGCAAGGCTCAACGTACCCGCCCCGCCGCTGAAATCGGCATTGCCGATCATCACCGCATCGCCGCTCATCAGCAGCCGATTGGTGCCCGCGCCGAAGCTGACATTGCCGGCAAAGCCGCCATCGGCAAGTTCGAGCAGATCCGAGCCGCCACCGAAGCGGATGTCGCCGGTGATGGTCGGCGCGGTCACCCCGGCGGCGACCACGGTCTGGCGCACGATGCTGTCCCCGGTCCGCGCGGACAAGTCGATGGCGACATTGCGGGTTGCGGTCGCATCGGCACCGGTCGCGGTGATCGTGCCGCTGTTCTCGATCAGGCCGAGCGTGCCCGAAAGGTCGCGGATCGCATAGGCGGTGCCGTCCTTGATCGTGGTCGCGGTGATGCTGCGCGAATTGCGCAAGGTGGGAAGCGAGGCGTCCGCGCCGATCAGCACCCCGGTTGCCGTGCCGGTGCCGGTGGTGCCGCTGACGGTGGCGGCGATGGTGCCGGCGTTGTTCAGCGCCGGCGTGGCCGCGCCTGCGGCAAGCTCGACTGCGGTTGCATTGCCCCCACGCGATGCGCCGCCGATCTGGCCGTTGATCTGGATGCCGTTGGCGATTGCAACATCCCCGCCGCGCCCGCCGATCCGCAGGCCGGTGGCGTTAACGCCCTGATAGACCCCGTCGCCGAGGATCGTGCCGGCCATGACGATCCCGAACTGGCCCGCCGTCCCCTGGGTGGCGCCGATGGCGATATCGGTCGTTCCGCCGATCTGCACCGCCGGTGCCGCGCCATAGGCGATAATCCGGGTGGTGCCTTCCTTGGCGTCCTCGATCCCGTCGTCGTCCTCGTCATTGTCGGAGGCGACGGTATCGGTCGGCGCGATCTCGAAGATGATGCCGCGCGCGACATTGCCCTCGATCACCAGCGCGCTGCCACCTTGCAGCAGGTCGTCGGCATCGAGCTTGGAGGTGTCGGTCGGCAAGGTGGTGGTGCGGTAGCCGGTCGCGGTGATCGCGCTCTGGACGCGCAGCGCCCCGCCAAGGTCGCCGCCGAGCACCGCGCCTTGCGCAGCCGACCCGCGCACTGTGATCTCGCCCGCCAGCCGGACATTGCCGGTGACGCCGCCCAGCGCCACGCCGACGGAGTTGTTGCCGGTGACGGTGGTCTTGCCCTCGATGGTGACCGCCCCGGTGATCGGCGCGCTCGCCCGGATGCCGGCCGAGCTGTTGCCCTCGACCAGAATCGTGCCGGTGTGGACGAGATTACCGGTCAGCGGACCGTCGATGCGGATCGCGGTGCGCCCGGTGCCGAGCGCGAAGAGCCCGTCGAGATCGCCGTCATTGTCGGTGTCGGTCGGCGTATAGGCCTCGTCGATGGTGATCGTGCCCGAATTGGTGATGTTGGACGTGCGCGCGCCGGTCACCAGAATGCCGGTCGCATTGTCGGCATTGCTGATCGTGATGGTGCCCGCATTGGTCACCGAATTGTTGCTGTCGACCGTCACCGCGGTGCCGCTGGTTACGGTGACCGATCCGGCGCTCTCGATACGCACGTCGGCAGGCTGGCCGCCGTTCACCGTCGAGGTGACTACCGGCGTGGTGCGCGCGGTGTTGATGACGGTCTGCGCGGACAGTTTCGATGCCAGAAACGGCGTGGCGATGGTGGCGAGCGCGGTTCCGGCGAAAAGCAAGCGGGGGTTGAGCAAGGGGGTCCTCCTGGTCGTTCGAACAGGAGACGGAGCCCGCGCGAGGCAGCCTTGATGCGAATTGGAAAAAAAATCAGAAGCGCGTGTCGAAGCCGATGCGAATGGTGCGCGGCTGCAACGGCGTGATCTGCGCGCGGCCCGTGGCGAAGGGTGTGCCGAGCGCGAAGCGGTTGCCTTCCTCGCCGGCGA
>NZ_JAMNXL010000059.1 GCF_023653175.1 Erythrobacter sp.
CGCCATCGACACGCCCGACGCCAAGGCATACCTGCTCGAGGCCGACATGAAGGGCTGGAAGATCACCCAGATCTGGAACACCCACTGGCACCCCGATCATGCGGGCGGCAATGCCCATATCCAGGAGGAAACCGGCTGCACGATCCTCGGCCCGGCCGAGCTGGGTGGCAAGTTTCCGGTGGACCGCACCATCGGCAATGGCGATGTGGTGAAGATCGGCGGCGTGGAAGCACGGGTTATCGACGTCTCGGGCCACACCAATGGCCATATCGCCCTCCACCTCGCCGAAGCCGGGATCGCCTTCGTCGGCGACTCGGTCTTCGCGCTGGGCTGCGGGCGGATGTTCGAGGGCGAGGCCGGGCAGTTCTGGGACAGCCTGTCGCGCATCAAGGCGCTGCCGCCCGAAACCCTGCTTTACTGCGCGCACGAATACACCGCGTCCAACGCGAAATTCGCGCTCCACGCCGATCCCGAGAATGTCGCGCTGCAGGACTATGTCGACGAGATCACGGCGAAGCGCGAGAAGGACGAGCCGACCGTGCCCACCACCCTGCGCCGCGAACTGGCCACCAACCCCTTCCTGCGCGCCGACGATCCCGAGATGATGGCCCGCTGGGGCGGCAGCACGCCGGCCGAGACTTTCGCCGCGCTCAGGGCCGCCAAGGACAGGTTCTGATCGATGGAGAACCCGGGGGCGATCCGGGGCTTTCACGCCCATATCTACTATGACGCCGAAGAGGTCGGGACAGCGCAGGCCTTCGCCGAGCGCGCGCGCGCGCACTTCAGGATCGCGGTGGGGCACTTCCACCTGGCCCCCATCGGCCCCCATCCGCGCGGGTCATGCCAGATGTCGATGTCGCCGGAGACCTTCGCGCAGTTCACGCTGTGGGCAATGCACGAGCGCGGGGATCTGACGATCTTCGCCCACGGCCTGTCGGGCAACGACCTTGCCGATCACACCCGCTACGTCGTGTGGCTGGGCCCTTCCGAGCCGCTCGACCTGTCGATCTTCGGCTGATGCAGGCGCTGGTTGTCGAGCGCCTGACGGGCGACGTGTCAGGCGTGGCGCTTGCGGATGTGGCAGAGCCCGGGCGCGGCGCGGGCGAAGTAAAGGTGAGGGTAGCGGCCGCATCATTGAACTTCCCCGATCTGTTGATGACCCGCGGCGAATACCAGTTCAAGCCCGAGGTGCCCTTCACCAGCGGACTCGAATTCGCGGGCGAGGTGCTCGAGGCCGATCCCGGCAGCGGCTTTGCCCCCGGCGACAGGGTGATGGGCGGCAACAAGACCGGCGCCTTTGCCGAGATCGCCTGCGTTCCGGCAGGCAAGCTCTCCGTCATGCCGACGGGCATGGACTTCGCAGCCGCCGCCGCGATGGGCGCGGCCTATGCGACGGCCTTCACCGGGCTGGTCGAACTGGGCGGATTGCAGGAGGGCCAGTGGATGCTGGTCCACGGCGCGAGCGGCGGCGTGGGCCTTGCCGCCTGCGACCTCGCGCGGGCGCTGGGCGCACGGGTGATCGCCACCACCGGCTCGCCCGCCAAGGCGGCACGCATCGCCGCCCTCGCCTGCCCCGAGGCGGTGATCGTGGCCGAGGGACGCTTTCGCGAAGAAGTCGCGCGGCTGACCGGCGGGGCGCTCGCCGATATCGTCTTCGATCCCGTCGGAGGCGACGTGTTCGACGAATCCACCCGCTGCGTCGCCTTCGGCGGCAAGCTGGTGGTGGTCGGCTTCACCTCGGGGCGGATCGCCGAGGTTTCAACCAACATTCCGCTCATCAAGGGGTTCAGCATCGTCGGCCTGCGCGCCGGAGAATACGCCCGCCGCTTTCCCGAGCGCGGAGCCGCGATCACCCGCGCCATCACCCACCTCGCCGAGGCAGGCGCGATTTTCCCCGCGATCGACCGCATCCTCCCCCTCTCCCGCTGGCGCGAAGGCTTCGACGCAATGGTGCGGCGCGAGCTGGTGGGGAAGGTGGTGTTCGTTCCGGGGGCATGAGGCAGCCTCAGTAGAGGTACTTGTCCTCGCGCACCGTGAAGATCAGATTGTAGCCGCCACCCGGCGTTCTGATCAGCTTGGTCTTCTTCACCCCTTGTCGCCAGGTCAGCATCAGCCCCGCCGACGTGGTGTCCAGCACACCGCCATTGCCATAGCCGATCACCGAACCGAACGACGCGGTGCCGCGCTCGGGCTCGCCCATTTCGGCTTCGAACTGCGCGCGCAGCCTGTCGAAGCAATCGGGAGCGGCCAGCGATGCCATGAAGGTGACCGTCACCAGCCCGCCCTTGCCGCTGCGATAGCCGAAAGGCCCGGCACAGCCCGGGATCACCGCGAGCTGCCGCTTCGGCAGGCTTTTCATGAAGGCCTTGGCCTTGGCCTTGGGCGTCGCGGTGGTGAACTCGCCCCACAGCACGATCGGATCGGCCGACGCGGTCTGCTGCGCGGCGAGCGGAGCAGCGATCAGCATTCCCGGAGCGATCAACCAGCGTGGCATCATCTCGCCTATCCCATCGACCTGTTCCGCGCAGACTTATCAGCCTGCAAGGCAAAGAAAAAGGGCGGCCACAGCGGACCGCCCTTTTTCGCAACCGGCAATGACAGCGCTCAGAGCGAGGCGATGACCTCGTCGGCGAGCTTGCGGTCGGCTTCGCCGTCGTGCGCCTTGGCGATCAGCACCTTCGAAGCGGCGGCAGCGGCGGTCACCGCGCGGGCCTTGACCTCGGCGATAGCGGCACGCTCGGCGGCGGCGATCTTGTCTTCGGCCATGCGCTGACGGCGAGCGACCATCACTTCGCTGTCGGCCTCGGCCTTGGCGAGGATCGCGTCGGCTTCCTCGCGCGCGCCTGCCAGCATCGCTGCGGCATCCTTCTCGGCGTCCGCGATCTTGGCGGCGTATTCTGCGCGCAGGGCTTCTGCCTCGGCGCGCAGGGTCTTGGCTTCATCGAGCGCAGCGCGGATCGCGGCAATCTTGGCGTCGAGCCCGCCGGTGATCACGCCCGGCACCTTCTTCCACAGGAACACGCCGATCAGCACCGCCATCGCCAGCGCGACCCACTGGTAGGTGTCGAGCCCGAAGACGCTGGGTTCGGCGTGGTGCGCGCCCTCGGCACCGCTGGCGAGCAGGGTCAGGATGTCAGCCATGCGCCATCACCTTCTTGACCGCCGCCTTGGCGGTTGCGGGTTTGATATCGGCCCCGGCGACGCGGGCGACGATGTCGCGCGCGGCGTCAGCGGCAACGCCCTCGACCTCGGCCATGGCGCTGCTGCGCGCGGTCTCGATCGCGGCTTCGGCCTCGGCGAGCTGGGCGTCGAGACGGCCCTGCGCCTCGGCGAGCTTGGCGGCGCTGGCGGTGGCCGCCTTGGCCTTGGCCTCACCGATCAGGGCCTGCGCAGCGGCGCGGTTGGCGTTCTCGCGTGTGCGCCAGGCCTCTTCCTCGCCGGTCGCCGCATCGCGCGCAGCCTGAGCCGCAGCGAGATCGCCGGCGATCTGGTTGTCACGCATCTCCACCGTGCCTAGGATCTTGGGCACCATCCCCAGTCCCACAAGGACGAAGGTGAGGCTGAAGAACACCAGCAGCCAGAAGATCTGGCTGGTCAGGGTTTCGGAGAGTTGATCGATCTGAGGCATGATGAACCTTTGGTCGCGAACCTGCGTGATCGGCCCCGCCGGGCGGGAGCGCTTGGCTCCGACCCGGCGTGAGGCCACGTTGCCGTCTTAGCTGAAGATCAGCAGAACGGCGATCACGAAGGCCAACAGGCCGAGAAGTTCGGCAGCCGCGAAGCCGATGAACAGGCGGCCCTGCTGGCCGTCGGCGGCACCCGGATTGCGCAGCGCGCCTTCGAGGAACGAGGCAAACACGTTGCCCACGCCGAGCGCGGCGAGGCCAGCGCCGATCGCCGCGAGACCGGCACCGAGAAGAGCTGCAGCTTGTGCGTCCATGGTATTAAACTCCGTTGAAATTCTGATTGTTGGCGATGGTAGTGAAGAAAGCCTCTGAAGGCCCTCAGTGAAGATTTTCCGCGTCGTTGATGTAGAGCGAGGTCAAGAGCGCGAAGACATAGGCCTGAATGCCGGCCACGAGAATCTCGAGCGCGCTGATCGCGACCATCAGCACGAAGCTCGGCACACCGACCAGCACGCCGAGGCCAAGGCCCGCGCCGCCACCGGCGATGACGAAGCTCGCCAGCACCTTGAGCAGGACGTGCCCGGCCATCATCGCAACGAACAGTCGCAGCGCGAGGCTGAAGGGACGGACCATAAAGCTGACGAGCTCGATCAGGCTGATCGGCGCGGCCAGAAACCACGGGGTGTTCGAGGGCCAGAACAGCGAGAAGAAGTGGAAGCCATGCTTCCAGAAGCCCACGATCAGCACGATCGAGAAGCTCAGAATCGCGAGCACACCGGTCGCAGTGAAGTGGCTGGTGAATGTGAAGGCGTGGATGCCCGGGATCAGCCCGACCGGCACGAGGCCCAGCAGGTTGCCGAACAGGATGAACATGAACAGCGTGAAGATGTAGGGCACATATTTGCGCCCGGCCTTGCCGACATTCGCTTTGAGCAGGTCGTCGATGAAGCCGGTCATGGTCTCGACCGCCATCTGCCAGCGGCCCGGCACCAGCTGGCGCTTCATGCCGCCCGCGACGAACACCCAGACGAGGACAGCGGTGATCGCCATCCACAGCGCGGAGTTGGTGAACGCGATGTTGATTCCGTCGCCCAGCTGCCAATCGGACCCCAGCAGGGGTTCGATGGTGAACTGCTTCATCGGATCGACCTTGCCTTCTTCGGCTGCCACGATCGAAAGATCCCCAAATGTTTCACATCAAACGCGCCCCTCGAGGGAGCTGAATGCGGCTGGAACCGGGCCAATACCCGCCTATTCCCCGCTGTCAGCCTCGTCTTCGGGGCGCGTATTCGCGCTCAGAACAATGCTTCTGAAAGCCGCTGCCGTTCCGAGGAACAACCCGCCTAACAGACCCCAGGGCGCGATGCCGGCCAATGCGTCAATCGCAAAGCCGATCATCAGGCCGCCGATGATCCCTCCCAGAAGGCTGGCCAGAGCGCGGTTGCCGCTGCGGTAATTCGCATCGACGCCCTGCACCTGCGGCCGGTTGCGCTGCTCTTCGCGCTCGCGTGCGGCCTTGAGCCGCGCTTCGAGCGCGTCGATCCGCGCATCCTCGTGAATGGGTTCTCGGGCGGGTTTCTCGTCGCTCATGGCTTTGTCCTTAAGGGCAAGGCCAAGCCACATGCAACCAGGTGCCCGCCGAGGGCGCCGCCCCCTTAGAAGGGGGCTAGATATGTGTCAACATCGGCGGGCCGGAGTTTTGTGCAACTGCACAAAACTCACGGGCACTTGGGGTGGCGGGTCGGGGGTGCGCTGGTGCGGGTTTGCCAGGTGCCGTCGGGGGCCTGGTACTTTTCCCCCGGCGCGGTCTTGAGGATCTGCTGGCACCCGATCGTCAGCGCATATTCCTCGATCGTCGCATTCTTGGCCTGTGCGCGTTCGGCGTAGACCGCACGGCGCTTGATGTTGATGTCGTCCACGATCCGGCGCAGTTCGGTCGTCTCGTTGCCGACGATGCCGACATAGCCGTCAACCTTCTCGCCGACCTGCCCCGAGGCGCGCGCGGCATCGAAAGCGGGATCGCGCTGCGCCAGCGCGGGCACGGAAAGCGCCGCGATTGCCACCATGGCGGCCAGACTTACGGATTTGACACTCAGCATCAGCTTTCCTCCAGACCGCCGGGCACCTTTCAGAAGATGTCCGGGTTCTCTTCAATCGTGTTGGCCGCGTCTTCCGCCAGCCGATAGATCACTTCCTGCCGGATGTTGATGTTGAGCTCGATCACGATCGGCTTCTCGGGCGCGGCGATGTTGATGCATCCCCCTAGCCCTGCCGAAAGGATCACAGCTCCGGCCATCATCGCCCGGTGTCGTCCTGTCATCTGCCGCCCCATCTGCGCCCCGCTTCCCCGGGTGTGTCCCGAGGATTTGGCAGCGCCGCCCGGCGCGGTCAATTCGTGATGCTTCATGGCTGGCTTTCGCTTTCGGCAGGTTGAACGGGTTGGATAGCGCCCGGCAAGGTGGGGCGGGCGGGATTGGCGGGAACGAAGCGGCCATCTTCCGCCTTGAGCAGCCCGCGATCGACCGGACTGCCGAGGAAATCGATATCCCAGAACGACCGCACCATGGTCGTCAGCTGGTAGAAATTCTCCGAGCGGACATTGACCTTGAAAAGGATCGGCAGCCGGGCGAGGCGGCGGGTGACGAAATTGCTGCTGGTGCCCGCGCCCTGGCGCACACCGTCGTATTCGAAGCTGGTGACGATCTCGCCGTCGAGCTGCCCGCCCAGCCCCACGCGCATCTGGCGATAGTCGAGCGAACGCAGCGCCGAGAAGGCGTAATTGCCCATCGTGCCGAGGTCTTCATAAGTCAGCTCGCCGATATAGGCGAGATTGCCCCCGCCCTCGCGCGCCACCAGGATGCCATTGTCGATCCGCCCGCGGCCATCCTTGTCGAACACGATCGGCACGGTGCCATCGAAGATGCCGGTGGCCGACAGGTTGCTGAGCTCCATCTCGGCGACGAAGCGGGCAGCATCGAGGCCGCTGATCTCGAACACGTAGCGGCGTTCCTCGGGCTGGCTGAAGTCCATCACCAGCGGGCGCATCACCAGCGTGCCGCCCATCAAGGGAAAGCGCGCGTCCTCGAGGGCGAGCAGCATGCCGTCCTTGACCTCGAACTGCACCGTGCCCGCCAGCACTTCGATTCCCGGATTGATCGCGGCGATGGTCACGATCTGGTCGGGCGCGGTGGTGAGGTTGAGGAGATCGGTGAACACGACCTCGCCCTTCAGGCCCCGAACCGGACCGAAGGCAGCGGCGAAATCGAGCCCGCTTGTGCCAAACGTGCCGGAGCTGGTGAGGGTCTCGCCCTGCCAGTCGATCCGCCCGGTGCCGGTCACGCTGCCCTCGGCCAGCGCGATAACGCCCTTGGCGAGATAGGAGAGGTCTTCGGGCTGGAAGCCCTTGTCGAACACCAGCCCGGGCACGGCGAGGCGCGCGTTGCCGACGGCTGTGCCTAGGTCATGGGTGATCGCCACATTGGCCACGGCGCGGCCCGAATCGCGGTGGGCGAGCCGGGCGTCGGCGGTGATGCGGTTGTCCTCGAGCTGCAGCGTCGCGCCCTCTGCGCGCATCGGCGTGAAGCGCGGCTCGGGGTGATCCGCATTCGGGCGATCGGTCAGGGTGAAGCTGGCGCCGGCGAGGCTCAGCACGCCATCGGCGAAGGTCCAGCCCCCGGCGATGGAGTCGAGATCGAAGGGCACGGCGACGAGCCTTGCCGCGCCGCCTGCAAAATCGCCGGTGATCGCCTCGCCGAAGCGGCCCGTGAGCGTGGCGGCCGAGAGGCGCACTTCGCTGCTGCCTTCACCGATGCGCGCGGCGAGGCCCTGAACCGCGAAGGGCTCCGGGTAGCGCAGCGTGACGCCCGCCGCCGCGAAGCTCGCCGGGCTCTCGCCGAGCGTGCCGTCGAGCTCGAGCGCCCCGGTGCGCGCGGCGAGGCGCAGCTGGTCGCGATAGGTCAGGATCGGCGCGCGGCCCTCGGGGCACAGCTGGAGCTGCCGGCCCGCGAGCGTCAGGCCCGAGAGCGCGACCTTGGCAAAGCGCAGCGGCGTGCAGCGCGTGCCGAGCGCAAGGCCCGAGGCTTGCGACCACGTGCCCTCGAGCGGCAGGTCAAGGTCATTGACCCCGCCGCCCGGCAGGTCGCCGCTGGCCTTGACGAGGCCCTCGAAAGAAAGCGCCCCGCTTGCGCCGCTCCTGAGCGTCAGGCGCGGGATCGCGAGGCGGTTTGCCCCGGCGGCATAATCGGCCATGGCGAGCCGCGCGCTCCAGCCCCCGCCCTGATCCTGTGCGATCCGCCCGTTGATCGAGGGCAGCCCCTCGCCGCCAGCCAGCAGACTGCCCGCCAGCCCGCTCACGCCGCCCTGGCCCAGCCTCGCGCCCGCCCGCGAGAGCGCCAGCACCCGCGTCCCGCGCGCGCTGGCAAGGCTGGCCTCGGGGATCACCAGCGAGGCTTCGGCGCCCTTGTGGCGGATGACCGCCTCACCGCGGAAACTCGCCCCCTCGAGCGCCGCGCCGAGGCTGGTGCGCGCGCGGGCGACGAGCGGTGCGATCAGCGTGCCCGCAGCGCCGCGCTCGATGGCGGCAAGGCTTGCGGCGAGGTCCGTGGCTGGCGAAAGGCCCGCGCCGCGCAGGGTGCCCTCCCACTGCCCGCCCGACCCGTCCGCCGCGCCGCGCCAGTCGCCTTCGACCGCAAGCCGCGCGAGGCGGCCTTGCGGCGCCGCGATGCCGGTGAGCGCGAGATCGTGGCCAAGCGCGAGGCGGCCCTCGGACCAGCCGAGCTCGGCGCTCCCGCCCAGCCCCGCCGCGGTCAGATCCCCCGCTTGCGCGCCGCCGCCCGTCACCCGGAAATCGGCGCTTGCCGCGTCGAACCCGGACGCAAGGCTCGCCTTGGCACCGATGTCGGCGCGCGCGAGGGTTGCGCCCCCGCAGGCGAGCCCCGCCAGCCGCAGCGGCCCATCGAAGGCAGGCGCGCCGCCTGTGGTGGTGAGGCTGCCGTAAAGCGTCGCGCTTGCGGCGCGGCACTCCGCAGTGCCGATCCCCGGAGCGGTCGCGGCCAGCACCCCGGCAAACCCGTCATCGAGCCGGCCCTTGCCATCGAGTTTGAACCCGACCCGCCCGTAATCGCTCTCCAGCAGCCCGCGCGCGTCGGTCAAAACCACGTCGATTGCCGGGAGCGCGGGGGCAGCGTCACCCCCGGTGAACACCAGCGGATCGAGCTTGCCGAGGCTGAGCGTGCCGCCCTGAAGCCGCGCGAATACCCGCGCGCCCTCGACCGAGACGCGCCGCACCTCGGGCCCCTGCCAGCCGACGCCAAGCTCTATCACCATGCGCCGCACGGTCAGGTCAGGCCGCGCCGGATCGCCGACCACGAGGTTTTCGATCACCTGACGCTGCGGCGTGAGGCTCACGATGTCGTAAGTGGCGGGCACCCCGCGCCCGGCGAGATAGTCGTCGATCACGTCGGCGGCGATTCGCTCGCGGCTCAGCCACGCCGTCCCGCCGCCCACCAGCGCGAGCGCGGCGACGCCAAGCGCGACCGGGCTGCGCCAGCGGCGGCGCGGCCGCGCGCGCCCGCTCCCGCCGTTCTGCGGCTCCTCCACTGTCTCAGCTTCCGCTTGCCGCATCGTCTCCAACTCTTGCGCGTATCCCCTTCCAAAGGCAATGAGACACGCAGGGCCAACGCTTTTCCGGAGGGTCGCATTGCCGGAAGCTGAAGACAGTTTCGATTTTCTCGACGGCGCGGTGCCCGATTGGGACGCGGGAAAGGCGGCGGGCGACGGGCATCGCGCGCGCCTCAGGCACCGTTTGCTGACCGGCGGTGCCGAGGCGCTCGCCGATTACGAGGTGCTCGAATACCTGCTCTATGCCGCGATCCCGCGCGGCAATACCAAGCCGATGGCCAAGGCGCTGCTCGCCCAGTTCGGGAGCCTTGCGGGCGTGATGAACGCCGATCCCAAGTCGCTCCAGCGGGTCAAGGGCATCGGCGAGAACTCGGCGGCGGCGCTCAAGGCCGTGGCCACCGCGGCGCGGCGCATGGCGCGCGGCGAGATCATGGGCAAGCCGGTGCTCTCCAGCTGGCAGGCGCTGATCGACTACCTCACCACCGACATGGCGCATCTCACCATCGAGCGGGTGCGGGTGCTCTATCTCGACACCAAGAACCGCCTGATCGAGGACCACCATGTGGGCGACGGCAGCATCGACGAGGCCGCGATCCACCCGCGCGAAGTGATCCGCCGGGCGATGGACGTGGGCGCGAGCGCGATGATCCTCGTCCACAACCACCCCTCCGGCAGCCCCGAGCCGAGCCGCGCCGACATCCAGATCACCCAGCGCCTCGCCGAGGCCGGGCGGCACATGGGGGTAACCGTCCACGATCACGTGATCATCGGGCGCGAAGGGCATGTAAGCCTGCGCGCCAAGGGGCTGATCTAGGCCCCGCCGGGGGGCTTGCCTTCGCCGCGCCGCCCGCCTAGCCGCTCCGGCAAGTTCGACCTCTCATCCGGAGCCGCCCGATGGTCCCCCGCTACGCCCGCCCAGCCATGACCGCCCTGTGGGAGCCCGAGGCGAAATATCGCATCTGGTTCGAGATCGAGGCGCACGCGACGCAGAAGCTCGCCGATCTCGGTGTGGTGCCGCAATCGGCCGCCAAGGCGCTGTGGGACTGGTGGGCAACCGATCCAAAGATCGACGTCGAAGCGATCGACGCGATCGAGGCAGTGACCAAGCATGACGTGATCGCCTTCCTCGATTGGGTCGCGCAGCAGGTCGGCGAGGAAGCCCGATTCATGCACCAGGGCATGACCAGCTCCGACGTGCTCGACACCACGCTTTCGGTGCAACTTGCCCGGGCGAGCGACATCCTGCTGGCCGAACTCGACGCGCTGCTGGCCGCGATCCGCACCCGTGCCGAGGAACACAAATACACCCCCACCATCGGTCGCAGTCACGGCATCCATGCCGAGCCGGTGACCTTCGGCCTCAAGCTCGCTGAGGCCTATGCCGAGTTCGCCCGCTGCCGCACCCGCCTGGTGGCGGCGCGCGCCGAGATCGCGACCTGCGCTATCTCGGGCGCGGTCGGCACCTTTGCCAATGTCGATCCGGCGGTGGAGGCCTATGTCGCCGAGCAGCTCGGGCTGGAGATCGAACCCGTCTCCACCCAGGTCATCCCGCGCGATCGCCACGCGATGTATTTTGCCACGCTCGGCGTGATCGCCAGCTCGATCGAGCGCCTTGCGACCGAAATCCGCCATCTGCAACGCACCGAAGTGCTCGAGGCCGAGGAGTATTTCTCCCCCGGCCAGAAGGGCTCGTCGGCCATGCCGCACAAGCGCAATCCGATCCTGACCGAGAACCTCACCGGCTTGGCGCGCGTGGTGCGCTCGGCCGTCACCCCGGCGCTCGAGAACGTCGCACTTTGGCATGAGCGCGATATCTCGCACTCTTCCGTGGAGCGCTATATCGGGCCCGATGCGACCATCACCTTGGACTTCGCGCTGGCGCGGCTCACCGGCGTGGTCGAGAAGCTGCTCGTCTATCCTGCGCGTATGGAGAAGAACATGAACCGCATGGGCGGGCTCATCCATTCGCAGCGCGTCCTGCTGGCGCTGACGCAGGCAGGGCTGACCCGCGACGAGTCCTATCGCCTCGTCCAGCGCAACGCGATGAAGGTGTGGGAATCGGACGGCGCGCTGTCGCTCCTCGATCTGCTCAAGGCCGATGCCGACGTCACCGCCGCGCTGACGCCGCAGCAGCTCGAAGAGAAGTTCGACCTCGGCTACCACTTCAAGCACGTCGACACGATCTTCGCGCGCGTCTTCGGTTGATCCGCGCGATGCTGGACAAGGGACACGAATGGCTTAGGTTTGCCGTCTCAAGGGGCCATCGGGAGACACCACCTTCGTGAAAGTCCTTCGCACCATCATCTGGGTTCTGGCCGCGCTCGGCTTTCTGGTCTTTGCCATCTACAACTGGCAGCCGGTCGAACTGCGGCTGTGGCAGAACCTCGTGCTCGAGACCAAGGTACCGGTGCTGGCGCTGCTCGCCTTCACCGCCGGCTTCCTGCCGATGTGGGCCGTCCACCGCAGCGTGGTGTGGAGCCTGAGCCGGCGCGTGCGCACGCTCGAGAATTCCCTCAAAAACACCGCAATGGCCCACCGCGCCGACGTGACGAGCGCGGCAAGTGCCTCGCATGCGGCGGATAGCCCTGTGGACAAGCCGGGCAAAAGCGGGGGAGACGCGCCTGAGCCCTTCGACATTTCCGATACGGGCAGCGCAGGCAGTGGCTCTAATGACGGGGGGGGGAGCGCGGGCGAATGAGCAATCCGGTCTATCTGGCGCTGGACGTGCCGCAGCTCGAACCTGCCAAGGCGCTGGTCGAGAAGGTCAAGGCGCATATCGGCGGGGTCAAATTGGGCCTCGAATTCTTCTGCGCCCACGGCGCGCACGGGGTGCACGAGATCGCCCATTGCGGGCTGCCGATCTTCCTCGACCTGAAGTTCCACGACATCCCCAACACCGTTGCCGCCGCGATGCAGGCGATCCATGTCTACGAACCCGCGATCGTCACCGTCCACGCCGCCGGCGGGCGCGCGATGATGGAGGATGCCAAGGCGGCAGCTGCAGCGGGCACCAAGGTGGTCGCGGTGACGATGCTCACCAGCCTCGATGCGAACGACCTCACCTCTACCGGCGTCTATGGCAGCGCCGAGACGCAGGTGATGCGCCTTGCCGAGCTCGCCCATGCCGCCGGGCTCGACGGGATCGTGTGCTCGGGACAGGAGGTCGGCATGGTAAAGAAGGCATGGAAGGACGGCTATTTCGTCGTCCCAGGCCTGCGTCCCACAGGCGGCGGCACCGGCGACCAGAAGCGCGTCGTCACGCCCCGCGCCGCCCGCGACAATGGCGCGAGCGTGCTGGTGATCGGCCGCCCGATCGCCCGCGCCGAAGACCCGGAGGCCGCCGCGCGCGCGATCGAGGCGACGTTGTGATTCGGACGGGCGCTGCGGCTCTGCTGGCAGCGCTGCTGCTCACTGCCCCCGCCCGGGCCGAAGAGGCGGCACCCCCGCCGCTCCCGGCTGAGTCGGTCAAAGGAGAATGCAGCCATCCCGGCGAAGCGGTCACCCGCTGGCTGCAAATGATCGACGACGTCGGCACCGGAAGCTATCGCTGCGAGGCCGCATCGCTCGACTGGGGTAACCGGCTCACCTTCTACCGTGACCGCGAGGCGAGCAAGGCGGCCATCGCCTTCATCGGTCGCCGCGAAGCGGAAGGGGGCTTCAACGTCACCGCAGTCGAACGCGCTTTGCTGCCCGAAACCCCCGCCAGCGGTCGCTGCCGCCTGATCACGCCCGAGGATGCGGGGGCGCGCCGATTGCTGTGCTACGCGAGAGAGCGCGAGGGACGGGGCCTGGCGCACCTCACCGAGATGGTCATTGCCGAGCAGGAATGGCCCGGCGCAGCGGCGATCCCGGGGCGCTGTTCTGCCCCAGGCATCGCCCCATACGTCCTCGCTCCGTGGATCGTGCAGCTGACCGGCGCGCAGCATGAGCCGGTGCTGGTACCGCAAGCGGTGCCCGCCTGCCGCTCGCTGACGGTGGTGCCGGGGCAGTCTTTCGCCTTCGCCACCAGCGCGGAAGGCGACGGCGTGACCTTCAGCGGCACCATCGATGAAGAACGGCCGGAGCGGTTCACGGTCAAGGCGATCACCCTGCCCGGCGGCGTGCAGCACCCCGCGCGGGCCGGCGCGTGCCTTCCCAAGCGCGAGGCGGATGGTCATGTCGCCGCGCTGTGCATGGCGGCCTACTCCCTTGACGGCGCGACGAAGTATGTCGAGGTCGGGTTCATTCCGGCAGCCAGCCGCTTTGAATGGCCCCGCGACGAAGACGAACCCGATCCAGCGCCATGACCGACCACGCCACCCCCAACCTGCCCGCCCGCGATTTCGCTGCGACGGCGGCGTTTTACGCCAAGCTCGGCTTCGAGGAAGACTACCGCTCGGACGGCTGGATGATCCTTTCGCGCGGAGACGTGACGCTGGAGTTTTTCCCCTACCCCGATCTCAACCCGTTCGAGAGCAGCTTCAGCTGCTGTCTTAGGCTCGATGATCTGGCGGGCATCATGGCGCAGGTCGAGACAAGCGGCGTGCCCGATGCGCGGCGAGGCATCCCGCGCTATCACCCGCCCCGACTGGAGGAGAGCGGGCTCACCATCGCCTACCTGATCGACCCTGACGGGACGCTGCTGCGGCTCATCCAGAACGACTGACGACCATGCACGACACTTTGGCAATTACCACCGCCACTCCCGCCGACATGCCTGCGCTGAAGGCCCTGCTCGAGGCCGCCTATCGCGGGGATTCGGCGCGCGAGGGCTGGAACCACGAGGCCGACATTCTCGACGATGAACGCATCGGGGCCGAGGAGCTGGACGCGCTGCTCGCCGATCCGGCGGTGACGATCCTCACCGCGCGCGACACGGGTAAGCTGATCGGCTGCGTCGCGGTGACGCGCAAGGACGAAACGCTCGGCTATCTCGGGATGCTGTGCGTCCTGCCCACGCTCCAGTCGGGCGGGCTCGGGCGGCGGTTGCTCGATGCGGCGGAGGATCACGGCCGAACGATCGGCATCGCGCGCATGGAGATGACCGTCATCGACAGCCGCGCGAGCCTGATCGCCTGGTACGTGCGGCGCGGCTATGCCCTCACCGGCGAGACCCGCCCCTTCCACGAACTGCGCCCTGCCGACGCCGCGACCGGCCCGCAGATCACTTTCGTGGTGCTGGAAAAGCCGCTCGGTGCGCCCTAACGCGCCTTGCCTTCGTCAGAGGTCAGCTTCTTCACGTCTTCGGGGCTGAGGTTGAGAAGCGGCGAATTGACGTTCCACCCGGCGAGTTTCATGTCCTTGCCCGAGCCCTCGAAGACATAGGTCTCGGTTCCCTCCCCACGCTCGAAACTGGTCCGCATCACGATCGTGGTGGTGGTGGCGCCGTTCTTGATCGCTGTGTTGAAGCCGGTCTGCTTACTCGATCTGATCTTGCCGAGGCGCGCATCGATGAGTGCCATCATCCCCTCGAGATGCTCGGCGGGCGCGGCCTTGCGCAGGGTATCGCCGCCTGCGCCGTAAAAGCCTTGCGCGTCGCCCTTGTTATAGAGCGCCTGCAGGGTCTCGATCTGCACCTTGGCGTCGGCGACCTGCGCGCCGGGATTGCAGGCGGCGAGCAGCAGCGCAGCGGCGAGCGCCAGAAGCATGCGAAAATTCATGGGCGACCTCTTCCTGTTGCGGACTGGAAGAGTGCCGCGAGAGCCGCGTGCGATCAAGCACTTCGCGCTTCACGCAGCGGCTGGAGCGGCGTAGAGGGCCGCGCATGGCTGCCCCGCTCGTCAAGATCTGTGGACTTTCGACCCCCGAGACACTCGCTGCCGCCGTGGGCGCAGGGGCGAGTCATGTCGGCTTTGTCCATTTTGCCAAGAGCCCGCGCCACCTTGCTCTGGCCGATGCGGGGACGCTGCGTGCGCTTGTGCCCGGTCACGTCAAGGCGGTGCTACTCCTGGTCGACGCCGATCCGCACGTTCTGGCCGAAGCGGTGCGCGTGGTTCGCCCCGATGTCGTCCAGTTCCATGGGACCGAAGCCCCCGAGACCCTCGCCCGCTTCCGCTCGGAAACCGGGATCGAGGCGTGGCGCGCGATGGGCGTGAAGGACGCCGCCGCTCTCGCCGATGCCGCGCGCTTCCATGGCGCTGTCGACTGGCTGCTCTTCGATGCCCCCGCCTCGAGCCTGCCCGGCGGCAATGGCGCGGCCTTCGACTGGAACCTGCTGCGCTTCTACGACGGACCGACGCCATGGGGCCTTGCGGGCGGTCTCACCCCCGCCAATGTCGCCGAGGCCATCCGCCTGACGCGCGCGCCGCTGGTCGACACCTCGAGCGGGGTCGAGCGTGGCCCCGGCATCAAGGACGTGGACAAGATCGCCGCCTTCTGCAAAGCCGCGCGGCTATGAACACCGTCCCCAACTCCTTCCGCACCCAGCCCGACGAGCGCGGCCATTTCGGCCAGTTCGGCGGGCGCTATGTCGCCGAAACCCTGATGCCGCTGGTGCTCGATCTCGAGCGCGAATACCGCAAGGCGCAGGCTGACCCGGCGTTCCAGGCCGAGTTCGACGATCTGCTCGAGCATTACGTCGGCCGCCCCTCGCCGCTCTATTTCGCGCCGCGCCTGACCGAAGAACTCGGCGGCGCGCAGGTGTGGTTCAAGCGCGACGAGCTCAATCACACCGGCGCGCACAAGATCAACAATTGCATCGGCCAGATCCTGCTCGCGATCCGCATGGGCAAGACCCGCATCATCGCCGAAACCGGCGCGGGCCAGCACGGCGTGGCGACCGCGACCGTCTGCGCGCGTTTCGGCCTGCCTTGCGTGATCTACATGGGCGCCGAGGATGTGAAGCGCCAGTCGCCCAACGTCTTCCGCATGAAGCTGCTCGGGGCCGAAGTCGTCCCCGTCACCAGCGGCGGCGCGACGCTCAAGGACGCGATGAACGAGGGCCTGCGCGACTGGGTCGCCAATGTCCACGACACCTTCTACATCATCGGCACGGCGGCCGGCCCGCATCCCTATCCCGAGATGGTCCGCAACTTCCAGAGCGTGATCGGCAAGGAAGCCCGCGCGCAGATGCTCGCCCGCACCGGTCGCCTGCCCGACCTCTTGGTCGCGGCGATCGGCGGCGGATCGAACGCGCTGGGGCTGTTCCATCCCTTCCTCGATGATGCCACGGTGAAGATGCTCGGCGTCGAAGCGGCGGGCCACGGCCTCGATGGCGACGAACACGCCGCGAGCCTGCTCGGCGGCTCGCCCGGCGTGCTCCACGGCAACCGCACCTACTTGCTTCAGGATGCCGACGGCCAGATCACCGAGGGCCACTCGATCAGCGCCGGGCTCGACTACCCCGGCATCGGCCCGGAGCACGCGTGGCTCAAGGAGAGCGGCCGCGTCGATTACACCGCCGTCACCGACGAGGAGGCGCTGGAAGGCTTCCAGCTGCTCTGCGCGACCGAGGGGATCATCCCCGCCCTCGAACCCTCGCACGCCATCGCGGCGGTGAAGAAGGTCGCGCCGACGATGCCGAAGGACAGCATCATCCTCGCCAACCTGTGCGGGCGCGGCGACAAGGACATCTTCACCGTGGCGGAGCGTTTGGGGGTCGAGCTTTGAAGCGGTTCAGGACAATCGGCACTATCCTGTTCTTCGTGGGATGGGTGCCAGCCCTGATCCTGCGCTATGCCCTTCCTGAGCCTTCGGCAGCATTTTTCGTTCCGGCTGCAATTGCCGTGCTTGGCATGCTTATGGTCATGGTCAGCGGCGCGGCACGTTTGATGACAGGGGCAGTCCATATCCGACCGTTTGACGCCATGAAGCGCGCGCCGCTGCTCATCATGGTGCTTGTGCCGATGACTCTCCTGCTTCGCCTTGTCCTTCCTTCAAGCTTTTCGGCGATGGAGAACGTTGGTTTCGCGGTATTCATGGCAATCTTTTTCAGCTTCTATTCCACCGCTTATCGAAAGCCCGCATGACCCGCCTCACCACCACCTTTGCCGCTCCCCGCCCCGCGCTCGTCTGCTTCATCACCGCAGGCGATGGCGACACGGCGGCCAATCTCGATGCGCTGGTGGAAGCCGGTGCGGATGTGATCGAGCTCGGCATGCCCTTCACCGATCCGATGGCCGATGGCCCCGCGATCCAGAGCGCCAATCTGCGCAGCCTCGGCGCGGGCACGACCACTGCGGACGTGCTGCGCTACGCGACCGACTTCCGCGCCCGGCACCCGCACGTTCCGCTGGTGCTGATGGGCTATGCCAATCCGATGGTGCGGCGCGGGCCGGAGTGGTTCGCGGACGCGGCGGCACAGGCAGGCGTTGACGGCGTCATCTGCGTCGACATCCCGCCCGAGGAAGACGACGCGCTCGGCCCGGCCTTGCGGGCCAAGGGCATCGCTCCGATCCGCCTCGCCACGCCGACAACCGACGCCGCGCGCCTTCCACAGGTGCTCGAGGGCTCGGAAGGTTTCCTCTACTACGTCTCGGTCGCCGGGATCACCGGCAAGCAGCAAGCGCAGATCGCCAGCATCGAGGCGAACGTCGCGCGCATCAAGCAATCCACCAACATTCCCGTAGCGGTCGGCTTCGGTGTGCGGACGCCCGAACAGGCGGCGGAGATCGCCAAGGTCGCCGATGGCGTGGTGGTCGGCTCTGCGCTGGTCGAGCTCTGCGGCCAGTATGGCGCGGAGGCTCCCCAGCACCTCAAGACCCTGACCAAGGGGCTCGCCGAGGCAGTACACTCCGCCCGCTGACGAATTCGTCATTGCGAGGAGCGTAGCGACGCGGCAATCCATCAAGGAACGTTGCGCCAAGCTGGACCGTTGTCCCGTGGATTGCTTCGCCTCCGGCTCGCAATGACGAGAAAAAGACAATAGGACACCGCCCATGAACTGGTTCACCCGCGTCCGCAATTCGCTCGGCTTCTCCCAGGAGAAGAAGACCACCGAGAAAGACCTGTGGGTCAAGTGCCCCTCGTGTCAGGAGATGCTGTTCGTCGCCGATTACGAGGCGAACCTCTCGGTCTGCCCGAAATGCGAGCATCACGGCCGGATCGGGGCCGACGCGCGCCTCGCGCTGCTGCTC
>NZ_JAMNXL010000242.1 GCF_023653175.1 Erythrobacter sp.
CCTTCGGCCGAACCGACGCTGGCGCCGACATAAAGCGTGTGGTGATCGACCTGATAGGGCTCCGAGAGGCGGTCGATCACCCGCCGGGCGAGGTCGGAGATCACCTTGGGCGCGCTTGCATCGCGGATCACGATCGCGAATTCGTCGCCGCCCAACCGGCCGCACAGCTGGTTCTCGCCCATCAGCGATTGCAGCCGCGCCGAAACCTGCGCGAGCAGCTTGTCGCCGGTCATGTGGCCGAGCGAATCATTGACCGCCTTGAAACGGTCGAGGTCGACCATCAGCAGCGCGCAGCGGGTGCGCCACTGGACGGCATAGCGCAGCGCCTCGCCCAGCGCCTCGGTCAGCTGCAGGCGGTTGGGCAGCTGGGTGAGCGTGTCGTAGCGGGCGAGATAGGCGATCTTCTCAGAGGACTTGCGCTGTTCGGTGACGTCCGAGCCGACCCCGCGGAAGCCGCAGAACCGCCCCTGTTCGTCGCGCATGGGCGTGCCCGAAAGCTCCCACCAGCGCTCCTCGCCCAGGATCGAGACCTGCACCAGCATGTTCGAGAAGTTCTCGCGATTCTTGAGCCTTTCGGCCAGATCGTGGAGGCTCGGGGGGAACTGGCCGCTCGACCAGCGGGTGCCCGCGATCAGCTCGAGCAGCGGCTTGCCCTCGACCTCGGCCTGCGGGCTGCCGAGCGCGAAGGCGAAGCGCGGGGAGACCGAACGCAGGCGCCGGGCGGGATCGACTTCCCACAGCCAGTCGGCCTCGTTCTCCTCGAACTCGCGCAGCAGCAGCGAGACAACCGCTTCCTTCTCGACCACAGCCGCCTCGGCAAGCCGCGACTTGACGAAGGTGGTGCGGATCTCGATCGTGGCGACGAGGTTGGCAATGGTGAACAGGATCGCCCCGCCCATCGCGTGCCATTCCCCCACCAGCGCTTGGCTGACGATCGTGCCCGCGCCGAGCACCGCGATGTAGATGAGCACGCTGAGCGGCGAGGTCGAATAGACGAAGGTCGAGGCGCTCATCAGGGCCAGGATGGTCAGCAGCATGGCGGTCGCCTGCACGCCGTCCGCAAGCCACGGGAACAGCAGCGTCGCCGCCACCCAGCAGGCCGCGCCTGCCAGCGCGTTGATGTTCTGGGCGCGCTCGAGACTTGCCGCGCTGACCCGCGCGGCGGTATCGACCAGCAGCATGTCGGTCTGGCGGGTGCGCAATAGGATCGCCGCGAGCACCGCCATCCAGAGCAGCACCACCATGAAGCCGATCAGCGGGGCGAAGATGCTGGCGACGAAGGCGGCGATCATCGCGTTGGCGATCATCCGGTTTCGGCTCGCCCGGGTCAGCCCGGCCACATCCTCGCCCCGCAGGCGCGTCGCATCGAACGCAGGGTTCCGCGTCAATCCGAGCACGTCGGACAGCGGCAACTCGGCAGGCAGAGCCGGTTGCGGTGAGGTGACTTCCTTGCCCACGGGGGACACATTAACCGCGAATGGTTAGTGCGCGGTAAAGCTCCGAGGGATTGAGGCTTGCGGAGATGGTTAAGCGTCGCCGCCCGCCTATTCGACCGTCACCGACTTGGCGAGGTTGCGCGGCTGGTCGACGTCGGTGCCCTTCACCACGGCGACATGGTAGGCGAGCAGCTGCACCGGTACGGCATAGACCAGCGGCACGATAAGCGGGTGGACCACCGGCATCTCGATCGTGGCAATGCAGCCCTCGCCCGCCGCGGCGATCCCCTGCGCGTCCGAGATCAGCACCACCTGGCCTCCTCGGGCGCGCACTTCCTCCATGTTGGAGACGGTCTTTTCGAACAATGGGCCGGAGGGGGCGATAACCACCACCGGCACGGCGTCGTCGATCAGCGCGATCGGCCCGTGCTTCATCTCGCCCGCGGCATAGCCCTCGGCGTGGATGTAGCTGATTTCCTTGAGCTTGAGCGCGCCTTCCAGTGCCAGCGGGTAGTCCTGACCGCGTCCCAGATAGAGCACATCGCGCGCCGGCGCGATGAGGTGCGCCATCGCGGCGATATCCTCGTCATGCGCGAGCGCCGCGTTCAGGGCAGCCGGCGCCTCGAGCAGGTGGCGCACGATCTCGGCCTCCTGTTCGCGGTTCAGGCGGCCTTTCTTCACCGCCATGTGCGCGGCCAGCGCGGCGAGCACGGCGAGCTGGCAGGTGAAGGCCTTGGTCGATGCGACACCGATCTCGGGCCCCGCATGGGTGGGGAGCAGCAGGTCGGCTTCGCGCGCCATGGTGCTGGTCGGCACGTTGACGACCACGCCGATGGTCTGCCCGTTCGCCTTGCAGTGCCGCAGCGCCGCCAGCGTATCGGCCGTCTCGCCGCTCTGCGAGATGAACAGCGCAAGGCCACCTTCCTCCAGCACCGGCTCGCGATACCGGAACTCGGACGCCACATCGATGTCGACCGGCACGCGGGCGAATTGTTCGAACCAGTATTTCGCCACCATCCCTGCATAAAAGGAGGTGCCGCAGGCGACGATGGTCAGGCGGCGGATCGCCGACAGGTCGAAATCGATCTGCGGCAGCGCGACCGAATTGTCCGAACGGCGCAGGTAGGAGGAGAGCGTCTGTGCCACCACGGTGGGCTGCTCGAAGATCTCCTTCTGCATGAAGTGGCGGTAATTGCCCTTCTCCACTGCCGCCGCCGAGGCGCCGGAGAAGCGGATCTCGCGCGTCGCCGGATTACCCTCGGCATCGAAGACCTCGGCGCTGTCCCGCCGGATCACCACCCAGTCGCCCTCTTCGAGATAGGCGATGCGCTGGGTGAGCGGCGCGAGCGCCAGCGCGTCGGAGCCGAGATACATCTCCGCATCCTGCCCTTCCGGGCCGTAGCCGACCACCAGCGGCGAGCCGAGGCGTGCGCCGATGAGCAAGTCGGGGTGCTGGCGGAAGGCGATGGCGAGCGCGAAGGCGCCGCGCAGGCGCGGCAGCACGGCACGCACCGCCGCCACCGGATCGGCCCCGGCCTCGACCTCGGCCGAAATCAGATGCGCGACCACCTCGCTGTCGGTCTCGCTCTCGAAGGCCCGGCCCTTGGCGGCAAGTTCGCCGCGCAGTTCCTTGAAGTTCTCGATGATCCCGTTGTGGACGATCGCCACCTCGCCGGTCGCATGCGGGTGGGCGTTGGCGGCGGTCGGCGCGCCGTGAGTCGCCCAGCGGGTGTGAGCGATGCCGACATGGCCCGGCGCGGGATCCTGGCCAAGCACCGTCACGAGGTTGGCGAGCCGTCCTTCCGCCCGCCGCCGCACCAGCGCGCCATCATGCAGCGTGCAGATCCCGGCGCTGTCATAGCCGCGATATTCCATGCGCTTGAGCCCGTCGACCAAACGGTCGGCAACGCTGCCCTGGCCGACGATCCCGATGATGCCGCACATGTCTTGTCGCTCTTTCCCTGTTCGAATTGGCCCTGCTCTAGCCTCACGATCCTTAACGGCAAGCCCAAGGATCACGGGCGTCAGACATGCTTAGGAAAAAAACAACCATTCCCTCCTATTCACCATTTCTCGTGACGTTGCCTTCTCCTGTTCAGGGCGAGGTGGACGCGATTTGATTGAGACCCTTGGGGGCTGGGAATGAGCGCATTCGGCAAGAAGGGCAATGCAGGCGGGATGAAGCCGGGCTCGCGGCCCGCTTTCGGCGTCGCACGCCCGATGAAGGGAGCGGGCGCTGCCCCGCGCGGCGGCGAACAGTTCCCGCCGATCCCGGGCGAGACCCCCGCGCCGCGTCCTTCGCCGACCCCCTCGCCCTCGCTCAGCAAGCCGCAATCGACCTCCGAGGCGATCGACCGTCTCAACGAGCGCATGGCCGCGGTCAACGAGGCCAATTCCGAAGTCGGCGGCTTTGAAGCGAGCGTCCACAAGATCAAGGAACAGGTGCTCCCGCGCCTGCTCGAGCGTGTCGACCCCGAAGCGGCGGCGACGCTTTCCAAGGAGGAGCTCTCCGAGGAATTCCGCCCGATCATCATGGAAGTGCTGGCCGAGCTGAAGGTCACGCTCAACCGGCGCGAACAGTTCGCGCTGGAAAAGGTGCTGATCGACGAATTGCTCGGCTTCGGCCCGCTCGAAGAACTGCTGAACGACCCCGACGTGTCCGATATCATGGTCAACGGCCCGGACCAGACCTACATCGAAAAGAAGGGTAAGCTCCAGCTCGCCCCGATCCGCTTCCGCGACGAGCAGCACCTGTTCCAGATCGCCCAGCGCATCGTCAACCAGGTCGGCCGCCGCGTCGACCAGACCACGCCGCTGGCGGACGCCCGCCTCAAGGACGGTTCCCGTGTGAACGTGATCGTCCCGCCGCTGTCCCTGCGCGGCACCGCGATCTCGATTCGTAAGTTCTCCGAAAAGCCGATCACGCTCGACATGCTGCGCGATTTCGGTTCGATGTCGGACAAGATGTGCACCGCCTTGAAGATCGCGGGCGCGTGCCGGATGAACATCGTCATCTCGGGCGGTACG
>NZ_JAMNXL010000243.1 GCF_023653175.1 Erythrobacter sp.
CTATGTCGACCGCAAGGTGCTGGGCGCGATCATGATGCGGCGCGGGCCCAATGTGGTCGGGCCTTTCGGTCTGCTCCAGTCCTTCGCCGACGGGCTCAAGGTGTTCCTTCAGGAAACCATCATCCCCTCCGCCGCGAACAAGGGCATCTTCCTGCTCGCGCCGATCATCACTTTCACCGTCGCGCTCGCGGCCTGGGCGGTGATCCCGTTTGACGCGGGCGTGGTGTTGTCGGACATCAATGTCGGCCTGCTCTACATCCTCGCGATCTCCTCGATGGGGGTATACGGCGTGGTGATGAGCGGTTGGGCGTCGAACTCCAAATACCCGTTCTTCTCGGCGATGCGCGCCTCGGCGCAAATGATTTCCTACGAAGTCTCGATCGGCTTCGTTTTGGTGTGCGTGGTGCTGTTTGCGGGGACCTTCAACCTCAGCGGAATCGTCAATGAGCAGCGCGGCTTCGGGCTTGGTCTGATCAATGCCTATGTGGTGCACCCTCTATTGTTCCCGATGTGGGTGGTGTTTTTCATCTCCTCGCTGGCCGAAACCGCGCGCGCGCCGTTTGACCTGACCGAGGCGGAGAGCGAGCTCGTCGCGGGCTACCAGACCGAATATTCCTCGATGAGCTTCGCGCTGTTCTGGCTCGGCGAGTATGCCAACATCCTGTTGATGTGCTCGCTCAACACGCTGCTGTTCTGGGGCGGGTGGCTGCCGCCGCTCGACATTCCGGTGCTCTACATGGTGCCGGGGATCATCTGGTTCCTGCTCAAGACCTTCATGTTCTTCTTCATGTTCAGCTGGATCTGGGCGACCGTGCCGCGCTACCGCTACGACCAGCTGATGCGCCTCGGGTGGAAGGTGTTCCTGCCGATGAGCCTCGTGTTTGTCACGGTGACCAGCGGCTATCTGATGGCGACGGGGCATTTCGGATGATCGGCGTGGTGCTGATGGCGCAGGCCATGATCGAAACGCTCGATACGCGGCCGCAGCCGGAAATCCCGGCGACGGCTTTCGCCTGCAGTCTTGCGCGCGCCAATGGCGATGGCACTGCGGCGGAGAGCTTCGATCTCAGGGGCCTCATTCCCGTCGCGCCCAAGGGGCACTTGCCCAATGCGAGCTTCATCATGTCGCTGGAAAGTGCAACGGGAAGTCCCCTGGCCGGGCGAGCATCGATGACGCCGAGCGATGCTAGCGACTGGTATCGCGACTACCAGATATCCCGCCGGGTCGGCACCGCGCTCTACGTTATCAATCTGAAACTGCGCCGCGAGGGCACTTCGGTGGCCCATGTCACGGTCTACGACGATAGCTGGAACAGAGGCGGCGATAGCGCGGCCTATGAGCCCTATCGCTATGACGCCGCCGGGCTGTGCAAGGCCGACTTTTCGCCGAAAGAGCAGGGATCATGACCACAGTCTCCCACCTCATCAAGAGCTTCACCCTCTGGGAATTCCTCAAGGCGCATGCCTTGACGCTGAAGTATTTCTTCAAGCCCAAGGTGACGATCAACTACCCCTTCGAGAAAGCCCCGCTCTCGCCCCGGTTCCGCGGCGAGCATGCGCTGCGGCGCTATCCCAACGGCGAGGAACGCTGCATCGCGTGCAAGCTGTGCGAGGCCGTGTGCCCCGCTCAGGCGATCACCATCGAGAGCGAACCGCGCGAGGACGGCAGCCGCCGCACCACGCGCTACGACATCGACATGACCAAGTGCATCTTCTGCGGCTTCTGCCAGGAAGCCTGCCCGGTCGATGCGATCGTCGAGGGGCCGAACTTCGAATATTCGACCGAAACCCGCGAGGAGCTCTTGTACGACAAGGCCAAGCTGCTCGCGAATGGTGACAAATGGGAAAGGGCCATCGCGGCCAACCTTGAAGCCGACGCCCCCTACCGCTAGGGCGCGCGGCGACGAGGGAAACGGGGTCAATTGCATAAAGGGTAACGGCGTCCTGCCGGGACCTGAGACTTGGACTAAGGGATCAAATGCCGCTTTCTGGACTCTGGCGACAAGCCGGGGCTCGCGGATCGGCGGAGACGCATCATGATACAGGCCATCGCCTTTTATTTCTTCGCGACGATCGTTGTCGCAAGCGCCGTCATGGTCGTGATGGCGCGCAATCCCGTGCACTCGGTGCTGTGGCTGATCCTTGCGTTCTTCAACGCGGCCGGCCTGATGGTGCTGCTCGGCGCCGAGTTCATCGCGATGCTGCTGGTGATCGTCTATGTGGGGGCGGTCGCGGTGCTGTTCCTGTTTGTCGTCATGATGCTCGACATCGACTTTGCCGCGATGCGCGCAGGCTTCAGCCGCAACGCGCCGCTCGGCCTGCTGATCGCCGCTGTGCTGCTGGCCGAGCTGCTGCTGGCGGTGGGGGCATACAACGCGGGCGGGCTGACCCTCGGCACAGCGGCAGGCGATGCGGTGCAGGCCGCCGACACCAGTAACATCGAGGCCTTGGGCGCGCTGCTCTACGGGCGCTACATCATCCTCTTCGAGATCGCCGGGATCATCCTTCTGGTGGCGATGATCGGCGCGATCGTGCTGACCTTCCAGCCGCCCAAGCCGGGAGCGCGCGCGCGGCAGGATGTCGGCAAGCAGATCCGCCGCCGTCCGGAAGATGCAACCGTCATGAAAAACCCGGAGATCGGGCAGGGGATCGAGCTGTGATCGGGATCGAACATTACCTCGTTGTCGGCGCGATCCTGTTCGTGCTCGGCGTCTTGGGGATCTTCCTCAACCGCAAGAACGTGATCGTCATCCTGATGGCGGTCGAGCTGATCCTGTTGGCGGTGAACCTGAACCTCGTCGCCTTCAGCGCCTTCCTGAACGATCTGACCGGTCAGGTCTTCGCCATGCTGGTGCTGACGGTCGCAGCGGCGGAAGCGGCCATTGGCCTCGCGATCCTCGTGATCTATTTCCGCACCCGCGGCTCGATCGCGGTTGACGATATCAACCGGATGAAGGGGTAAGCGCGCGTGTCCACGCAGATCCTCATCATCGTCTTCGCGCCGCTGGCCGCTGCCCTGATCGCTGGCTTGGGCAACCGCATGATCGGCAATGTCGCGGCCAAGAGCGTGACGACCGCCGGGCTGTTCCTTGCCGCAGGCCTCAGCTGGCCGATTTTCCTCGGCTTCCTCGGCGGCACGGCCACGGCGGAAGTCGTGCCGGTGCTCAAGTGGGTGCAGAGCGGCTCGCTGAACTTCGACTGGGCGCTCCGGGTCGACACCATGACCGCGATCATGCTGGTCGTGATCAACTCGGTCTCGGCGCTCGTGCACCTCTATTCGTGGGGGTATATGGAAGAAGACCCGGATCAGCCGCGGTTCTTTGCCTACCTCTCGCTGTTCACCTTCGCGATGCTGATGCTGGTGACCGCCGACAACCTCGTCCAGATGTTCTTCGGTTGGGAAGGTGTGGGCCTTGCCTCCTATCTGTTGATCGGTTTCTGGTTCAAGAAGCCCAGCGCGGGCGCGGCGGCGATCAAGGCCTTCGTGGTCAACCGTGTGGGTGACCTCGGCTTCATGCTCGGCATCTTCGGCACCTATCTGGTGTTCCAGACCACCTCAATCCCCGAGATCCTCGCGGCTGCTCCGGCGATGAGCGGATCGACGATCACCTTCGTCGGCATGCGCCTCTACACGATGGACATCCTGTGCATCCTCCTGTTCATCGGCGCGATGGGCAAAAGCGCGCAGCTGGGCCTCCACACCTGGCTGCCCGACGCGATGGAGGGGCCGACTCCGGTCTCCGCGCTGATCCACGCCGCGACCATGGTCACCGCGGGCGTGTTCATGCTGTGCCGGCTTTCGCCGATGTTCGAGACCGCGCCGACCGCGCTGACCATCGTCACCATCGTGGGCGCTGCGACCTGCTTCTTCGCAGCGACCATCGGCACGACGCAGTGGGACATCAAGCGGGTGATCGCCTATTCGACCTGCTCGCAGCTGGGCTACATGTTCTTTGCCGCAGGGGTGGGCGCTTACGGGGCGGCGATGTTCCACCTCTTCACCCACGCCTTCTTCAAGGCGCTGCTGTTCCTTGGCGCGGGCTCGGTGATCCACGCGATGCACCACGAGCAGGACATGCGCTATTACGGCGGCCTTCGTAAGCACATCCCGCTCACCTTCTGGGCGATGATGATGGGCACGCTGGCGATCACCGGCGTCGGCATCCTCGGCGTATTCGGCTTTGCGGGCTTCTACTCGAAGGACGCGATCCTCGAGGCGGCCTATGCGCGCCACAATGGGGCGGGGCAGTTTGCCTTCTGGGCAGGCGCGATCGCTGCGCTGCTGACCAGCTTCTACTCGTGGCGCCTGATGTTCCTGACCTTCTGGGGCAAGCCGCGCTGGGAGCAGTCCGAGCACATCCAGCACGCGGTTCACGATGACCATGGCCACGGCGATCATGCCCATGCCCATGCCCATGACGATCACCATGCGCCTGCC
>NZ_JAMNXL010000060.1 GCF_023653175.1 Erythrobacter sp.
CAGGCCGAGATGGACGCCCAGCGCGGGCGCTTCGTCGAAGGCTGCAAGACCAACTCCGACATCGAAGCCAAGCGCGCCAACGAGCTGTTCGACTTGATCGACAAATTCGCAGGCTACGGCTTCAACAAGTCGCACGCGGCGGCCTATGCGCTGCTCGCCTATCAAACGGCGTGGATGAAGGCGCATTACCCGGAAGAATTCTACGCCGCCTCGATGTGCTTCGACATGCACCAGTCGGAGAAATTGAACGTCTTCGTAGATGACGCGCGCCGCTATCCGGGCGGACAGGGCGGGGTCGAGGTGCTGGCGCCCTGCATCAACGCCTCCGAGGCCGAGTTCACCGTCGAGCAGACCGACACGGGCTATGCGGTGCGCTATGCGCTCGCCGGGATCCGCAATGTCGGCGAGAAGGCGATGGAGGCGATCGTCGCCGAGCGGCAGGCGAACGGGCCCTTCGCCAGCCTCAAGGATCTGTTCGAACGCGTGCCGCAGGGCACGATGAACCGTCGCCAATTGGAGGGCCTGATCTGTGCGGGCGCCTTCGACGGGTTGGAGCCCAATCGCGCGCTGCTGTTCGCCAACGCCGATCTGCTGATGGCAGTCGCCGATGCCGCGATCCGCGAAAGGTCGAGCGGGCAGGTCGGCCTGTTCGGCGGCGACGCAGGCCCTGCCGAAGACCTGCGCCTTCAAGCCTGCGAGCCGTGGAGCCGCACCGAGCGCATGGCCAAGGAGCGCGAGAATTTCGGCTTCTATTTCTCCGCCCACCCGGTGCAGCAATATCGCGAGGCCGCCTCGGCCAATGGCGCGCGCACCTACCAGAGCCTGATGGAAGCGGGCGCTCCTGCAGGCGGGAAAGGCTCTGCGGTGATGGCGGCGCTGGTCGAAGGCATCACCAAGGCGCGCACCCGCAAGGGCGGCGCTTTCGTGCGCGCGGATTTTTCCGACTCCTCCGGCCAGTTCTCCGCCGCCTGTTTCGAGGAATCGCTGGTGCCCGATTTCGAGCGCTGGGCGCAAGGCGGCGAGTGTCTGCTGCTCACTGTCGAGCTGGATTCGCCCAACCCCGACGAGCCGCCGCGCCTCACCGTGCGCGGCGCGCGCCCGCTTGCCGCAGTGAGCGGCACCACCGCGATGGAGCTCAGCGCCGAGATCGCGAGCCTCGAGGCCCTGCTCGAACTCCAGATCGAGCTCGACGTCGCGCGCGGCGAGCGTCCGACCGGCGCGGGCGAGGTAGTGGTGACGCTCGCGCTTGCCGATGGCGGGCAGGCGAAGCTGTGCCTGGGCCGCAATTTCGTGCTGACCGGCGAGCTGGCCGAGCGGCTCGCCAATGTCGCAGGGATCGCCAAGGTCAACCTCGCGCCGCTGAAGAAGCGCGGCAACCTGAGGCTGGTCGCATAGAAGAAAGGGGCCGGATCGCTCCGGCCCCTTCCTCGGGTAATTCTTTGGTGAGAAGACCTACATTCCCGAACCGGGACCATAGGTGATCTCGACCCGGCGGTTCTGCGGCTCGCGCACGCCGTCGGCAGTGGGCACGCGCGGCTGGCTCTCGCCAAAGGCCTGACCCGCCATCTGACCTGCGGGTACCCCGCGCCCGGTAAGATAGCTCTGCACCGAGGCATTGCGGCGCTCGGCCAGCCCCTGGTTGTACTGCGCGCTCCCCGAGGTGTCGGTGTGCCCGGCGAGCATCACCCGCGCCGAGCCGCAATTGGCGTAGGCGCTTGCGGCATTGTTGAGGATGCCGGCCGCTTCCGGGCTGATGTCCGACCGGTCGAAGTCGAAGAACACGATGTAGGGGCCCGTGTTGCACTGCACCTGCGGCGGCGGAGGCGGGGGAGGCGGCGGCGGGGGAGGCGGCGGCGGGGGAGGCGGCGGGGGAGGCGGCGGGGGCGGCGGGGGCGCTTCCTGCGTGCTGCCGCCGAAACTGAAGATCAGGCTCCCCAGCACCGAATGGGCCGAATAGTCGGCGTTCAGGTCGTTGCCGTTCGCGCCCGTCAGGCGGAAGTCGTCGATGTTGAAGTAGCGGTACTTGACGCCCAGATCGACGTTGCGGGTAATCGGGAAGCGTGCCCCGCCGATCAGCTGCCAGGCGAAATCGGTGTCCTCGTCGTCGATCAGCGTGCCGACGCCTGCGACCTCGACCGGCAGCTCGAGCCGCGCCAAGCCCACGCCGCCGCCGCCATAGATCTGGAAGCCGTCATCTGCGCCGATTTCGACCAGCGCATTGACCATCCCGCTCCAGATTTCGAGATCGCGCTCGTTCTGGGCCACGGTGCCGACCGGCACGGTCGAGCCGGTGGGCAGGATCCCGACGTTCTCGACCGTCAGGCTGCGATACTTGGCGTTCTTGTACCCGCCCTCGGCCTCGAGCCGGAACGGGCCGAAATCGTAGCCGATGATCACGTCGCCATCGATGCCGACCTTGGTGCGGGCCGTGGCCGCGCGGGTGAAGTCATCGTCGCCGGTCCCGTCGTGGGGACGGACATCGACCGTCACCTTGTCCTTGAGGCTTACGCCGCCTTCGATGCCGATATAGGGCCCGTCGGCGTGCGCCGGAGCGGCGAAGGCAGCTGCGGCTGCTCCGACCAGCAGAAATGTCGTCTTTTTCATTATCCTGTTACCTCATAATCCAGTGGTCTGCCGGCGCCCGGAGAGGGGCTCCGGGCCGCGCGCGAAGGCGCAGCCGTTCCCGGCGGGTGAAGGGCAAGGTCGCCGGGATGCGGATTGTTGCATCGGTCAAGGCAGACCGTGCCGGTGATTGGCCGAAGCGATTGCCAAGCGGCGAGGGGCGCGGCATGAACTGCGCGGTGCACCATGCCACGCATGGGCTGGGGACAACACGAGAGGAGAGAGACAGGCCATGGCGACCACGCGCCTCGGAGCAATGCAGGAATGGACCATGCGGGTGACCGCGGTGATCGATCACGCCGCGCGCGAGGCAGGCGGGCGTGAGATCGTCAGCCGCTGGGCCGATGGCAGCGTGACCCGCACCGATTGGGCGGGCATTCGCCGCGATGCGCTGAAGATGGCGCAGGCTTTGCAACGCCTGGGGCTTAAACCGGGCGACAAGGTCGCGAGCCTTGCCATGAACCACGCCCGCCACCTCGTCAGCTGGTATGGCGTGGCGGGGATGGGCGGCGTGCTCCATACGGTGAACCCGCGCCTGTTCGACGACCAGCTCGAATATATCGTGACCCATGCCGAGGACCGCGTGCTGATCTATGACGCGGCGTTCCAGCCGATCGTCGACCGCATGAAGGCGCGCTGGCCGACCGTCGAGCACTACATCTGCTACGATTCCGGCGACCACGCCCCCGCCTTCGAGGACTGGATCGCAGCCGAGGACGGCGATTTCGAATGGGTCACCGGCCCCGAGAGCGACCCCTGCATGATCTGCTACACCAGCGGCACCACCGGCAATCCCAAGGGCGTGCAATACGAGCACCGCTCGACCGTTATGCACGCCATGGCCGGGCTGCAATCGGCGGCGTTCAATTTCTCGAGTGCCTCGGTGATGCTCCCGGTTGTGCCGATGTTCCACGCGGCGAGCTGGGGCCTGCCCTATGCGGGCGCGATGGCGGGGATCAAGTTCGTGTTCTCGGCGGTCAACGATCCGGCGGTGCTGCATGATCTGATGATCCGCGAGGGCGTGACCGATTCTGCGGGCGTGCCGACTGTGTGGCTCGCGCATTTCCAGTATTGCGACCGCGAGGGCCTCGACCTGCCGCCCTTGAAGGCGGCGACCATCGGCGGCTCGGCAGCGCCGAAATTCATGATCGAGCGGCTGATGAAGAACGGCACCCGCGTCCAGCATGCCTGGGGCATGACCGAGACCAGCCCGATCGGCACCGTTGGCGGGCCGACCTGGGACTGGGACACGCTCACCCTGGAACAGAAGATCGAGAAGACCGCGATGCAGGGCCGCCCGATCTTCGGGGTGCAGCTACGCACCGTCGACCTGTCCGACATGACCACCGAACTGCCGCGCGACGGCAAGACCTCGGGCGCGCTCCAGATCCGCGGCCCCTGGATCATCAAGCGCTACTTCAAGGCGGAAACTGATGCGGTCGGCAATGACGGGTGGTTCGACACCGGCGATGTCGGCATTCTCCACCCCGACGGCACCCTGCAACTCACCGACCGCACCAAGGACGTGATCAAGTCGGGCGGCGAGTGGATCAGCTCGGTCGAGCTCGAGAACGCCGCCTGCGGGCACCCCGCGGTCGCCGAGGCGGCGTGCATCGGCATCCCCCACCCCAAGTGGGACGAGCGCCCGGTGCTGTTCGTGGTGAAGAAGGCCGGGGCGGAGTGCTGCGCCGATGACATCCTCGAACACCTCAAGCCCCAGATCGCCAAGTGGTGGATGCCCGACGCGGTCGAATTCGTCGATGACATCCCGCACACTGCGACCGGCAAGATTTCGAAGAAGGACCTGCGCGACCGCTTTGCGGATTACACGCTTGCCTGAGGCGGCAATCCGGCCCGCGTACGAGGGCGATGCGCAGGCCATCGCCGCGATCTATGCCTGGCACGTGGCGAACGGCACCGCGACCTTCGACACCGCCGCTCCCGATGCGGCGGCGTGGGCGGAGAAGATTGCCGACTTCGCCGCGCGGGGGCACCCCTTCCTTGTCGCCGAACGCGGCGGGGCGGTGGTGGCCTATGCCTACGCCGGCCGCTTCCGCGACCGCGCGGCCTATGCGCATACCTGCGAGGACAGCATCTATATTTCGCATGACGCGCGCGGGCAGGGGATCGGCAGCGCGCTGCTTCCGGCGCTGATCGACGCCGCGCGGGCGAGCGGCTTTGCGCAGATGCTTGGCGTTATCGGCGGCGGCGAGCCTGCTTCCGTGGCGCTCCATGCGAAGTGCGGCTTCGTCCACGCGGGCCGCATGCGCAATGTCGGCAAGAAATTCGGCCGCCTGCTCGATACCGTGTACATGCAATGCGACCTGACAGGAGAGGGATGGGACAATGAGTGAGGTTTACATCGACCCTTCGCCGGCGAACTTCCAGTCCTTCAAGGGCCTGCCGCGCGACACGCCGATCAACATGCTCAACCTGCTGCTCTACCGCGAGACGGCCGAATATCCCGAGGGCCACGAGCACGCGGGCAAGGGCTGGAGCGGGCGGCGCGCCTATGAGGAATATGGCAGGACAAGCGGCCCGATCTTCCAGCGCCTTGGCGGCAAGATCCTGTGGCGCGGGCGGTTCGAGACGATGGTGACCGGGCCGGAAGTGCGCGAGTGGCACGACGGCTTCATCGCCCACTACCCTAACGCAGGCGCCTTCTTCGCGATGATCAAGGACCCCGATTACCAGCAGGCGGTAGTCAACCGCACTGCTGCCCTCGTCGACAGCCGCCTGATCCGCTTCGCTCCGGGCGAGGCGGGGGAGGGGTTTGGCTAACCCGGTTCAGCGCGCCTTCCTGAGGTGCGCTTCCGCAAAATCCGCCACCCGTTCCACATTGGCGTCGCCCTCGAACACTGGCGACCAGAAGCTGTTGTCGCCGTGGGACGTGCCCTCGAACTGATCGACTTCGACCGGCACCCCGGCCATCCGCAGCGCGTCTGCCAGAATGGTCGTCTGAGCGACCGGGACCAGGCAGTCCTCGCTGCCCACTTGGAGCAGGAACGGCGGGTCTGCGGCATCGATATAGGTGATCGGGTTGGTGGCGCTCACCTTGTCCGGCACGGTTCTGACCGGGGCGCCGAGATACAGGGACTCAAAGGAATTTGCCGCCTCGTGATTTGGCGAGCAGCCCTGTGCGCGCGCTTGCTCCTCCATCAGCAGGAAATCATGCACCCCGTACCAGTCGATCACCGCGTTTACGTGGGCAGAGACGCCGGGGTTGCCGAGCGCCGGGTTGTCGAACACCGCGGCATTGCCGGTCGTCCCGATCAGCGCGGCCAGATTGCCGCCTGCCGATTGCCCGAAGACGACAAAGCGCTCCGGATCAAGGCGATAGCGCGCGGCATTGGCACGCAGGAAGCGCACCGCGGCCTTGGCATCCTCGATCGCGGCGGGAAAGCGCGCTTCGGGAGTGAGCCGGTAGTCGATCGTGGCAACCGCGATCCTGCGCGCGCGCAGCGCATCGAGGATCTTGCGGGAGAGCATCCCCTTGTCGCCCTTCCAGAACCCGCCGCCGTGGATGTTGATCACCAGCGGGAAGGGCCCCGGGCCCTCGGGAAGATAGAGATCGAACGTCTGGCTCGCCGAAAGCGGCGCATAGGCGATATCGGCGTGATCGGGCGCGGGCGGCCAGGTCGTGAACGCGACCGCCACCGACAGCGCTAAGGCTGCGGCGAGCAGCACCGGTCTCTTGATTCGCATGGGGCAGCTCCCGATCGGGCAGAGGGGCGCCGGGCTGGCCGGCGCCGTCACCGGTCACTCGTCGTAGAGGTAGCCGAAGAAGTCCGAGACCGAGGCGAACCACAGGCCGATCTGGCTCGAATAGTTCGCGCGGGTGATGCCGCCATCGGCGATGATGTACATCCGGACCGAGATGGTGCCGTCCTCATCGAGATAGGCGCGGCCGAAATTTTCCTTGTAATTGTAGGTGTTGATCGCCTCGATCACCTGCTCGCGGGTGCGGCCCTCAGGCTCGAAGGTGGCGAGCATCGAGGAGCCGAGGCACTTTGTTTTGGCGACATTGTCCTCGCAGGCGAGCAGCAGGGCATCGGCGATCACGCCACCATCGAATTCGAAGTCGATTCGTTCGGCTTTCGGATCGGTGGTGGTGATCGTGGCGCCCGCATCGACCAGCGCGCGCTCGAAATCGGCGCGGGTGAAGTGCTGGATGCTCTGCGCCTGCGCGCTGGTGGTGGTGAGTGCCAAAGCAGCGGCGGCGGCAAGAACAGTCCAGCGCATGAATCCCCCTTTGTGGTCGCGTGGTTGCGGCCAAGCGTATCACAGCAGCGACAATTGACCATCCCTTTGTGGCGGGCAGAAACGCGTGCAATCGAGTTCGAAGCGGGTGCGTTCCTGGCCTTGACCGATCCCGGCCTTGCGACAGGCGAGCCGGAAGCGCGCCCGGAACAGGTCGGCCCACACGCCTTGCGGATTGAAGCGGCTGTGGAAGTTCGGATCATTGTCGCGCCCGCCGCGCATCTCCCTGACAATGCTCATGACTCTGCCGGCACGCTCGGGGAAGTGGACGGCGAGCCACTCGCGGAACAGCGGGGCGACCTCGTGGGGGAGGCGCAGCGGAATCCAGCCGACACTGCGCACCCCCAGCTCGGCCACGCGGGCGATGATGCCTTCCATGAATTCGTCGGTGATCGCCGGAATCACGGGCGAGAGCGAACAATGCACCGGCACCCCCAATTCGACCAGTTTGGCAAGCGCAATCAACCGCTTCGACGGCGCGGCGCAGCGCGGTTCGAGTTTTCCCGAAAGCAGCGGATCGAGTGTCGTCACCGACACCGACACCGCCACCAGCTTCTCGCGCGCCATCTGCTCCAGCAGGTCGGCGTCCCACAGCACCCGGTCGGACTTGGTGGTGATGGTGACGGGGTGGCGCGTCTCGCGACAGACTTCGAGGATCTGGCGGGTGATGCGGTAATCGCGCTCGATCGGCTGATAGGGATCGGTGTTGGTGCCGAGCGCGATGGGCTTTGGCGAATAGCCCTTTTTCGCCAGCGTCTTGCGCAGCAAAGCTGCCGCATCGGGCTTGGCGAACAGCCGCGTCTCGAAATCGAGCCCGGGCGAGAGGTCGTGATAGGCGTGGGTGGGGCGGGCAAAGCAATAGACGCAGCCCTTTTCGCACCCGCGATAGGCGTTGATCGAGCGGTCGAAGGGCACGTCGGGGGACTGATTGAAGGTAAGGATCGACTTGGGCCGCTCCACGGTCACCGTGGTGCGCAGCTTGACGGGGGGGCCATCAAGGCTCGCAACATGATCGCGCCAGTCGCCATCGGCCTCCCGCTCCGCCAGCCCGAAGCGGGTCGGAACCGCCCCCGATTGCGCCCCGCGCCCTTTGATCGGCAAATGTTTCACGTGGAACATTTACGGAACAAAGGGCGCTGTGCCAAGCCCCCTTATCGGTGGAACTGCCCGGCATCTGCCCGACCAAGACCATCAACGGGGTGGCAATCACCTGGCCATCACGCGGCAACCACAGCGCGACGGCCTTGCGTTCAGACTTCCTTGAGGCGCGGCATCAGCTCGACGAAGTTGCAGGGACGATTGCGGCTGTCGAGCTGCTCGGCGAGGATCCCGTCCCAACCGTCCTTGACCGCACCGTTCGAACCGGGAAGCGCGAAGATATAGGTCCCGCGCGCCACCACCGCCATCGCGCGGCTCTGGACGGTGCTGGTGCCGATGGTCTGGAAGCTGAGCCAGCGGAACAGCTCGCCAAAACCCGGGATCTCGCGCGCGCCTGCGATCATGCCGAGCGCTTCGGGGGTGACATCGCGGCCCGTCAGTCCGGTGCCGCCGGTGGAGACCACCGCGTCGATGGCAGGGTCGTCGATCCAGCTCTCGAACTGTGCAGCGAGGCTTGGCGCGTCATCCTTGACGATCATGCGCGCCGCAAGGTTGTGCCCTGCACCGGTCACGCGCCCGGCGAGGATGTCGCCCGAGGTGTCGGTCTCGGGAGTGCGCGTATCAGAAACGGTGAGAACAGCGATATTTATCGGCTTGAAAACCTTGGTCTCGTCAATCGCCACGCGCGCGCTCCTCTACCGCTCCCGACTTGCGGAACGGGTGGTAGCAGCTTGCGGAAACTCGGGCCAGCGCCCTTGCGCGAGCGCGCGGCGGCTGGGGGACTGCACGCCGGCGGCACGTTCATACATCCAGTAATTGCGCATCACGATCGCGACATAGCCGCGGGTCTCCCAATAAGGGATCGATTCCATCCACAGCAGCGGATCGCCCTGATCGTTGATCTCGGTATTCCAGCGCGCAATCGGCGTCAGCCCTGCGTTATAGGCGGCCATGATCTTGGGCAGGACACCGCCGGTCGCGGGGGAATCGCGCAGCATCTCGAGGTGCCGCTGGCCATAGGCGAGGTTGACCTGCGGATCGTTGAGATCCTCGTAGGAGGCGCCGAGGCTGAGGCGGCCCGCATGGTCGCGCGCGGTGCCCGGCATGATCTGCATCAGCCCGCGCGCATTGGCGGGGCTCACTGCGGCGGCGCGGAAGTTCGATTCCTGCAAGGCATGGGCAAAGGCCAGCGCCGGATCGACCTGCCAGCCGCCCACCGGCTGCCAATTGGCGACCGGGAAGCGCAAGGCCGGATCGCTGCTGCTGCCATAGGGCGCGTTGTGGGCCATGAACAGCTGGGTCGAGGGCAGGCCAAGCTCGCGCGCCAGCCGGGCGAGGGCCGCATATTGGTAGGCCGGGCCGATCTTCGCCTCGTAGCGAAGCACTTCATCGGCAAGGCTTGGGCGACCGATCTCGATCAGCGCGGCGGCGACGCGGACGTTGGGGCGCTGCTGGAGCTGGCTCCAGTCCTCGCGGCTCAAGGGCGAAGGCGCGGCGTGCTGCGGCAATTCCACACCGAGCTGGTCGGCTGCGAGCATGCCGTAGAGCGTCTCGTCCATCTGCGCTGCGGCGTTGAGGTGCTGTGCCGCCTGCCCCGGCTCGCGGCAGCGCACCGCCGCGCGGCTGGCCCAGTAATGCCCGGCCGCGGCCAGTTCGACATTGGAGGCGCGTTCCGACACGCGCGCAAAGGCCTCGCCCGCCAGCTGGCAATAGCCCATGCGCCAGGCGGCCAGGCCCTCGACCCAGGCGCCTTCGGGCACCCATTCGCCGGTGCCCTCGACGACGGTGCGCGCGAGTTCCAGCGCGGCATTGTCCTGGTTCTCGATATAGTAGCTCCACGCCACGCGCTGGCGCCATTCGGCGCGCGCATCGCCCGAGAGCAGCGGATCGATCTCGGCGAGCAGGCGCTGCGCGTCGGTGGGATTGTCGGCCTTGATCGCGGCGAGGATCGCGCTGGCGGTGCTGGCGGGCATGGTGCCGTCGGTCACGTTGCGGGGCAGGATGCGCTTGGGGGCATAGGGCTGGCGCGCGAAGCCCTGGCCTGCGGGGAGCATGGGGAGCGCGGTCAGTCCGCGCTTGGCGCCCATCTTGGCGAGCTGTTCGGCCTGGGGCAGATCGGTGCCCGCGGCAAACCAGCGGGCGATCTGGTCGGCCGAGACCTTGGGGCTCTTGGCGTGGGTGTAGTATTCGGCGAGCGCGGCCTGGGTCAGCACGCCATCGGGGCGCTGGGCGATGAGGCTTTCGACCTGCGGCCATTGTTCGGCATCGATCGCGGCAAAAAGCTGGCGGTAGGCGTTGCGTTCCTCGGGGGAAAGCACCGCGGTCAGCGCGCGCTCTCCGGGCGTCGCGCCGTTCCAGCGCGCCACCAGATCGCCCGCCTGCGCGGCCGCCGGGGCATGGAAGCCCGCGCTCGCCAGCACCATCGCCGCCAGCGCCGCGCCGCCGCGCTTCAGTTTGTGGCCGACCATTCCATCCATCTCCGCCAGAACCGGGACTTGAGCCGGGGCATGTCCATCAGGGCATCGAGCGCTTCGCTCGACAGAACCGGGACCTTGCCCGCAATGTAGTTGATTTCACGTAAAGGTTGATCGCGCGAACCGGCTGGCCCCGCGCCCAGCATCGGCCCCAGGGCGCTGCCGAAGGCGATCAGGCGGGCCGGCGCGACGAGCTTGACGTGGTGCGCCGTCACCGCGTCCATGCCGCCTGCCGCCAGCCCGGGAAGATCGGCCATCGGGGCATGGGCTGGGAGTGCGGCGGCGATATAGACCGCGCGTTCCTCAAGGCCCATCGCGGCAAGGATATTGGCAAGCAGCCGCCCTTGCGGCCCGTCGAGCAGCCGCTCGCGGTCATCGGCTTCGGGCTGGGGAACCAGCACCATCACCGCTGCGCCCGCTTCCCCGCGCGGGGGCACGCGCGGGAAGCCGTGCGAGGGCGAGAGCTCGGCAGTTTCCATCCACCATTGGCGGAAGGCGGCAAGATCGCCCGGGGGCGAATCGCCGAGCCAGTCGCGGCGCGGGGATGCTGTGCGTTCGGATGCCGCGGGCAAGGGAGCGGCCGTGCGCGCAACAATATCTTGAGCGGGCGAAACCAGCGCCTTGGCACCGGCGCGGCTGGCGGCGAGGCCCTGCGCCCCGGCCATTGCGGCGGCCACGCGCGGATCGGCCAGCCACGTCGTAGCGTCATCGTCAAAGTCGCAATCGACCCCGGCCAGGTTCCACCAGGCCAGCGCCGCTTCGAATTCATGCGCGAGGGAAGGGGCCAGCGGGCTCATCAGGGGGTCATGCTATCCATCGCGGGTCTTGACTGTCCGCCGAGCGCTTAGCAAGTGGACAGGCAAGGCATATCGCCAGACTGCGGCCCCCAAGCGGTCAAAACCAACAAGGATCAGGAAAGCCCGATGGTCGAACGTGAATCAATGCCCTGCGACGTGGTGATCGTCGGCGGCGGTCCTGCGGGTCTCTCCGCGGCGATCCGGCTGAAGCAGATCAACGCCGAGCTTGAGGTGATCGTGCTCGAAAAGGGCTCGGAGATCGGCGCGCATATCCTGTCGGGCGCGGTGGTCGATCCCAAGGCGCTGGACGAGCTGCTGCCCGAGTGGCGCGAGCAAGGCTGCCCGATGGCGGAAACCCCGGTGACCGACAACTGGCACTGGGTGCTCTCGAAGGGCGGCAAGACCTCGCTCCCCCACGCGCTGATGCCGCCGCTGATGAGCAACCACGGCTGCTACACCGGCAGCCTCGGCAACATGACGCGCTGGCTGGCCGAACAGGCCGAGGCGCTGGGCGTGATGGTGTTCCCCGGCTTCCCCGCCGCCGACGTGATGATCGACGAGGAGGGCCGCGTCGCCGGTGTCATCACGCAGGACATGGGCGTTGCCGCCGATGGCAGCCACAAGGGCGACTACCAGCCCGGCATGGAGATCCACGCCAAGTATACTCTGTTTGCCGAGGGCGCACGCGGCAACCTCACCAAGCGGATGAAGGCGAAGTACGACCTTGAGGCGAACTGCCAGCCGCAGGTCTATGGCCTCGGCATCAAGGAATTGTGGGACATCGATCCCAAGAAGCACAAGCCTGGCCGGGTGATCCACACGCAGGGCTGGCCGCTTACCGAGAGCGACAGCTGGGGCGGGGGCTTCCTCTACCATCAGGCCAACGGGCAGGTGGCCTTGGGCTTCGTCACCGCGCTCGATTACAAGAACCCCTGGGTCTCGCCCTATCAGGAATTCCAGCGCTGGAAGAACCACCCGGCGATCCGCGAATATCTCGAAGGCGGCAAGCGGGTGAGCTATGGCGCACGCGCTATCAACGAGGGCGGCTGGCAATCCGTGCCCAAGCTCGCCTTCCCCGGCGGCGCTCTGATCGGCTGCGCGGCGGGCTTCGTCAACGTGCCCCGGATCAAGGGCAGCCACACCGCGATGAAGAGCGGGATGCTGGCGGCCGAGAGCATCGCTGCGGCGATCGCGGCGGGTCACGAGAAGACGGAGCTCAATGATTACGACGCCGCCGTGCGCTCGAGCTGGATCGCGGACGAGCTGAAGGTCGTCCAGAACGCCGAGCCTGCGGTCGCCAAGTTCGGCGGCGATATCGGCACGCTCGTCGCCGGCATCGACATGTGGATGCGCACATTGAAGATCGGCCTGCCGATCTCGATGAAGCACCACAAGGACTACACCATGACGGGCCGCGCCGATCTCTATCCGAAGATCGACTACCCCAAGCCCGATGGCGTGATAACCTTCGATAAGCTCACCAACGTCGCCTACAGCTACACCAACCATGCCGAGGATCAGCCCTGCCACCTGCAGGTGAAGGATCTCGAGCTGCAGAAGGAAAGCGAGCTGGCGGTGTTCGGCGGCCCGTCCGCGCGCTACTGCCCGGCGGGGGTCTACGAATGGCTGACCGACGAGAAAACCGGCGAGCCCAAGTTCCAGATCAACTCGCAGAACTGCGTCCACTGCAAGACCTGCGACATCAAGGACCCCAACCAGAACATCAACTGGGTGACGCCGGAAGGCGGCGGCGGGCCGAACTATCCGAATATGTGATGGAGCCCGCTTCTGCCGATCAGCTTGTGCCCGAACTGACCCAGTGGAACTTGGGCAAGGGCATCTCGCTGGCCGACTGGATCTATATTGTTGGTCGGGCTGACCACGCGTTGGGATTTCAGGCGTTACTCTGGCCTCGGCTCGTCGAATTCGAGGGCTACGTTTTTCGAGAGGAAGTCGATGCTGACCGCCTGCGAGGGTGGGAAGCATCGGGAGCGACGCGCTCGCAGATCGAAACGGCGATGAACGCGTTGTTCCTCGACGCGGCTTTCCCGAATGACGATACCGATGGTCCGCTCAAGGAGCAGCAGATTGTATCGATGGCTACGATCATGTGCGACATCCTTTGGGTCAAGCTGAGTGCAGAGTTCCCGACCCGCGCATTCTCGGTCTTTTTGATGGAAGGCGAGGATTTTGGCGTCAGCTTCTGCCAATCCTGAAGTGCTCGTGACACGCAAAGAAACCGCTTGTGCCAAGATCAACCTCGCGCCTCTTGCGGTCAGCTTGCTGATGGGTTGCGCCCACACGAAAGTGCCACAAGCGGTCGCGTCCGACGATCAGGCGTGCGAGCGCGTGATGTCGGTGCTCGCTGCAAACAAGACCTACCGCGCAGAGCAGATGGCAAGCTGCGACGGGGGAAGGGATGACAATCATCCCGGCTACTACGTCCTGCGCGTCAACGCTTATTGCCGCGACCCACAAGGCTGCGGCAGCGTGCTGCTCGGCTGGTATGCGGTCGAGGCGGCGACCGGCGCGGTGCATGATTGGGATGTGGCCGAGTGGCAAATCGGCCCACGGATCGACCGGAACAACTGATGCGCGAAACCGCCTACGCCAAGATCAACCTCGCGCTGCATGTTCGCAGGCGGCGGGAGGATGGGTATCACGAGCTTGAGACCCTGTTCGCCTTCGTCGATGCGGGCGATGTGCTGAGCGCAGCGCCTGCCGCCGCCGACAGCGTCACCACGCTGGGAGAGTTTGCGGGGGTGCTGGACAATCCTTTCGACAATCTCGTCGCCCGCGCGCTCTCCGCACTCCCGCGCCCGCAGGGCCTCGCTGTGACGCTGGAGAAGAACCTCCCCGTCGCGGCTGGCCTCGGCGGCGGGTCGGCGGATGCGGGGGCGGTGTTCCGGATGGTCGAGGCACTCCACGGCTTGCCCAATGACTGGCAGGCGAGGGCGGCGAAACTTGGCGCGGATGTGCCCGCCTGCGTCCTCAGCCGCACCCATATCGGGCTCGGCACCGGCACCGAGCAGCTTGCGGTCGAAGACGACCTTGCCGGAACCCCCGTCCTGCTGGTCAACCCGCGCGTGCCGCTATCGACCGGGCCGGTGTTCAAGGCTTGGGACGGTGAGGACAGGGGCGCGCTGCCGCAAGGCCCCGCATCGCAAATCGCAAGGGAAGGGCGCAACGATCTCGAAGCCCCCGCCATTGCGCTGTGCCCGGTGATCGCCGAGGTGCTCAGCGCCCTGCAAGCAACCAACCCGTGGCTCGCCCGCATGTCCGGCTCGGGCGCGACTTGCTTTGCGCTCTATGGCACGCCGGAGGCCCGCGACGCGGCGGCGGCGGCCATACCGGACGAATGGTGGATCATGGCGGGGCGGCTGCGGTGAGCGAAGTCTTCCGCCAGATCGGCACGCCTCAGCGCGGCGGCATCGTCTGCGTCGTCGACCACGCCTCGAACCGCGTGCCAGCCGACATCACCCTCGGCATCCCCGCGCACCTGCTCCACGAACACATCGCCGTCGATATCGGCACCGAGGCGATCGCCGAACTGCTCGCCCGCGACCACGCCATCCCCGCCCACATCGCCGCCGTCAGCCGCCTCGTGTGCGATCTCAACCGCGAGGAGACCGCCCCCGGACTCGTCCCCGAAGCCAGCGACGGGCACCCGATCCCCGGCAATGTCGGCGCCGACCGCGAGGCGCGCCTCGACCGCTTCCACCGGCCCTACCATACCGCGCTGGCACAATGGCTGACCGCGAGCGAACCCACGTTGATCCTCTCGCTCCACTCCTTCACGCCGCGGCTCGAAACCTCGGACGCCGCACGGCCGTGGCACGTCGGCGTGCTCTACAATCAGGACGAGCGCGCCGCCCGCATCGCCATCCCGCTGCTGGAGGCGCAGGGGCTGAACGTCGGCGACAACCTCCCCTATTCGGGGCGCGACCTCAACTACACCATGAACCGCCACGCGGAAGGCGAGGGCCGCCCCTATCTCGGCGTCGAACTGCGCCAGGACCTGACGCAAACCCCCGCAGATCATTCCCGCTGGGCCGCAATATTGGCAGATATTGCGCAGAGGGTTGCGTCGGCGCTTCGCTAGAGGCAGGGGGCGTTACGCAAAACGCCTGAAACGGGAAATCTTATGTCTCATACCTTCGACAAGTCGAAGCTCCCCAGCCGCCACGTCTCGGTCGGCCCGGAGCGCGCGCCGCATCGCTCCTATTACTACGCGATGGGCATGACCGAGGAGGAGATCGCCGCGCCCTTCGTCGGAGTGGTCAGCGCGGGCAACGACTCCGCGCCGTGCAACACCACCCTCAACGCCCAGGCCGATATCTGCCGCGAGGGCGTCATCGCGGGCGGCGGCACCCCGCGCCGGTTCAACACCATCACCGTCACCGATGGCATCGCGATGGGCCACCAGGGCATGAAGTCCTCGCTCATCAGCCGCGAGATCATCGCGGATTCGATCGAGGTTTCGGTCCGAGGCCACTGTTATGACGCGCTTGTCGGCTTTGCCGGCTGCGACAAGAGCCTGCCCGGCATGATGATGGCGATGCTGCGGCTGAACGTGCCGTCGATCTTCGTCTACGGCGGCTCGATCCTCCCCGGCACCCACCGCGGCAATGACGTGACCGTGGTCGACGTGTTCGAGGCGGTCGGGCAGTTCGCCGCGGGCAACTGCCCGCTGACCGAGCTGATCGCGCTCGAAAAGGTCGCCTGCCCCGGCCACGGCGCCTGCGGCGGGCAGTTCACCGCCAACACCATGGCCTGTGTCGGCGAGGCGATCGGATTATCCCTGCCGAACAGCAACATGGCGCCCGCGCCTTACAGATCGCGCGATGACATAGCCGTGGCCGCGGGCCGCCAGGTGATGGAGCTCGTCGCCCGCAATCTGCGCCCCCGCGACATCTGCACCCGCGAGGCCTTCATGAACGCCGCGCGTGTGGTCGCTGCGACCGGCGGCTCGACCAACGCCGCGCTCCACCTGCCCGCGATGGCGAGCGAGGCGGGGATCGACTTCGACCTGTTCGACGTCGCCGAGATCTTCAAATCAACGCCTTACATCGCTGACCTCAAGCCCGGCGGGAAGTATGTCGCCAAGGACATGCACGAGGCGGGCGGGGTCTACATGGCGATGAAGACGCTGCTCGACGGCGGGTTCCTCGACCCCAACCCCGTCACCGTCACCGGCAAGACCATCGGCGAGAACCTCGAGGAGATCACCTGGAACCCCGACCAGAAGGTCTTTTATGACGTGAAGACTCCGATCACGCCCACCGGCGGGGTCGTGGGCCTCAAGGGAACGCTCGCGCCCGATGGCGCGATCGTGAAGGTCGCCGGGATGGCGCGCCTCCAGTTCTCGGGCCCCGCGCGGGTGTTCGACTGCGAGGAGCACGCCTTCGCCGCCGTAGAACAGCGCGACATCGCCGATGGCTGCGTCATCGTGATCCGCTACGAGGGCCCCAAGGGCGGCCCGGGCATGCGCGAGATGCTCTCGACCACCGCCGCGCTCTACGGGCAGGGCATGGGCGAGAAGGTCGCGCTGATCACCGACGGGCGCTTCTCGGGCGCGACGCGCGGCTTCTGCATCGGCCATGTCGGCCCCGAAGCGGCCGACGGCGGCCCGATCGCGCTGGTCGAGGATGGCGACATCATCAGCATCGATGCGGTGGCCGGCACGATCGACCTCGAGGTGCCCGAGGAGGTGCTCGCCGCCCGCCGCGCGAAATGGCAGCCGCGCAGCAATGACTACCAGTCGGGCGCGCTGTGGCGCTATGGACAGGTCGTCGGCAAGGCGCGCTATGGTGCGCTCACCCACCCGGGAGCGAAAACGGAAACCCATGTCTTTGCGGATATCTAGCGCAGTCCTAGGCCTGTTTGCATTGGCGGGTTGCGGGGCGCAGAGCCCTGAGCCTGCGGGCGACACCATCGCCTGCGCGATCGGTACGGGCGCCGACTTTGCCGAAGTCTGCACGCTCGAGCGCGTCGCGGGCAGCCCGCAGATCGTCATCCACCACCCCGATGGCGGCTTCCGGCGGCTCACCTATGACCCCGCCACTGGCACGCTAGTCCCGCTCGACGGAGCCGAGCCGGTGGTGCTGGAAGAGGGTCAGGGCGTGCTGCAATTCGCGATTGGGCCCGACCGCTACCGCTTGCCCCGCGAACCCGCCGCCGCGCCGACCCCGTGAGCGGGTCCCAGGTCCTCACCGCCGACCAGATGCGCGCCGCAGAGCAGGCGCTGTTCGACGCGGGGACGAGCGTTTCCGAACTCATGGAGACGGCCGCAGGCGGCGCTGCGGAATGGATCCGGCGGATTGCCGCCGGCCGCTCTGTCACGGTGCTATGCGGGCCGGGCAATAATGGCGGGGACGGCTACGTGATCGCACGGCGACTGCGCGAGGCAGGCAATGCGGTCAGCGTGATCGCCCCGCTCGAACCCAAAACCGATGCCGCGCGCGAGGCGAAGGCGCGCTGGGACGGGCCGGTCGGCACGGCAGGCGGCGCTGTGGGAGACGTCTTCGTCGACTGCCTGTTCGGATCGGGCCTCACCCGCCCGCTGGTGCCCGAGCACGCGCTGCTGCTGCGCGATCTTGCCGCGCGGCACCGGATCAAGGTGGCAGTGGATGTGCCCTCGGGGGTGGCCAGCGACAGCGGGGTGGTGCTCAACGACAAGCTACCGGCCTTTGATCTGACGCTTGCGCTCGGTGCGTGGAAGTTCGCCCATTGGAGCCTGCCGGGCCGCGCGCTGATGGGGCAGTTGCGGCTTGTTCCCATCGGCATCGGCGCGGTCGCCGACGCCGCGCATCTGATCACCCGTCCGCACGTTGCCGCCCCCGCGGCCGACAGCCACAAG
>NZ_JAMNXL010000061.1 GCF_023653175.1 Erythrobacter sp.
CATCATCGCGGCGGCACGCCTCTCCCTCGCGCCCGTAGACATCGAAGGAGCTGGCGAAATAGCCCAGCTCCCCGTCGGGCCGGGCATAGTCGCGCAAGGTGGAGCCCCCGTCGCGGATCGAGGCTTCGAGCACGGCGATGATCGCGGGGACAAGCCGCGCAAGCTGGGCCTGCGTCACCTTGCCCGCCTGCTTGGTTGGCCGGATGCCCGCCCGCCACAGCGCCTCGCAGACATAGATATTGCCCAAGCCAGCGACGATCCGCTGGTCGAGCAGCGCCAGCTTGATCGACAAGACCTTGCCCTTCAGTGCCGCCTTGAGGTGGCCTGCGCTGAGGCCCGGCCCGAGCGGCTCGGGCCCGAGCGCGGCAAATTGCGGCCAGGCGTCAAGCACCTCGGTCGCCACCAGATCGACCGAGCCGAACCGCCGCGGATCGCACAGGGCGAAGCGGTGCGCGGCGGTTTCCAGCAGCAGGTGATCATGGGTGTCGGGGGCCTCGGGATCGATCCGCCAGCGCCCGCTCATGCCGAGGTGGAAGATCATCGTCGCCCCGCGGTCGAGATGCATGAGGCCATACTTCGCCCGCCGCCCAAGCGCGCTGATCCTCGCGCCGGTCATCACCTGCACAAGATCGGCGGGAAAGGGGCGGCGCAGGTCCGCGCGGTTGAGCGTGACGCGCGTTATGCGCTCGCCTTCGAGGAACTTCGCCAACCCGCGGACGGTGGTTTCGACTTCCGGGAGCTCAGGCATTGCAATCTTCGCACATGGATTGCCCTGTAACACCCTTTGCGCAGTGCTCAATTCCCTCTAGGGAACGGCCCATGAGCGATACCACCGACGAAACCGTCTCCTTCGGCTACACCCAGGTCACCCCGCAGGAAAAGACCCGCAAGGTCGGCGAGGTCTTCTCCAGTGTCGCGCGCAAGTACGACATCATGAACGATGCCATGTCGGGGGGCATGCACCGCTTGTGGAAGGACCGCTTCGTCAAGCGCGTGAAGCCGCAAGCCGGCGAGCAGATCCTCGACATGGCGGGCGGCACCGGCGACATCGCCTTCCGCATGGCGGCCCGCGGCGCGCATGTCACGGTGGCCGACATCAACCAGGACATGCTCGATGTGGGCGCCGAGCGCGCACTGGAGCGCGGGTTTGACGAGGAAGACGGCGCGCTCGTCTTCACCTGCCAGAACGCCGAAAGCGTGAGTTTCGCTTCCAACACCTTCGATGCCTACACCATCGCCTTCGGCATCCGGAACGTGACGCATATCGACCGCGCCCTCGCGGAGGCCCTGCGCGTGCTGCGCCCCGGTGGCCGCTTCTTCTGCCTCGAATTCTCGACCGTCGAGTGGTCGGGGCTGAAGGAGGCCTACGACATCTATTCCGAACACCTCCTGCCGCGCATGGGGCAGGCGATCGCAGGCGACGCCGATTCCTACCGCTACCTCGCCGAATCGATCCGCAAGTTCCCGCCGATGCCCGCCTTCGAGCAGATGATCCGCAAGGCCGGTTTCGCCAACACCAAGGTCGAACCGATCATGGGCGGCCTGGTCGCGATCCATTCGGGGTGGAAGATCTAAGGACGTGACCCCATCGGTAGTCCACCTCTCCCGCCTTGCGCGTTGGGGCGTCACGCTCGCCCGCAGGCGCGCGCTGGTCGGGATCGAGAATGATCCCAATGCGCCCGCCGCGGTGCGCCAGTTCGTGCGCCTCGCGCGGCTGGCAACGCTGACGGGCAAGCGCGGCAAGCCCGATTACGCGGGCGCCTTCCGCGCCATCGGCCCGGCGGCGATCAAGCTCGGCCAGAGCCTCGCCACCCGCCCCGATCTGGTCGGCGAGGAGGCGGCGAACAATCTGCTGAGCCTTCAGGACTCGCTCCCCCCGGTGCCTTTCGCGCAGATCAAGGCGTCGATCGAATCGAGCTTCGGCCAGCCGCTCGAGAAACTGTTCAGTGAAATCGACCCCGAGCCGGTCGGCGCGGCGAGCATCGCGCAGGTCCACAAGGGTGTGACCACCGATGGCCGCAAGGTCGCGATCAAGGTGCTGCGCCCCGGCATCCGCGAGAAGTTCGCGCGCGACATCCAGACCTACGAATGGGCCGCCGCCCATGTCGAGGCGATGGGCGGGGAGGCGAGCCGCCTGCGCCCGCGGCTCACCATCGCCAACTTCAAGCGCTGGACCAATTCCGAGCTCGACCTCAGGCGCGAAGCGGCCTCTGCCAGCGAACTCGCCGAGCAGATGGCGGGCGTGCCGGGCTACCGCATCCCGACCATCGACTGGGACCGCACCAACGGCCGGGTGATGACCATCGAATGGATCGACGGGGTCAAGATCAGCCGTGTCGACGAACTGCGCGCGCGCGGCCACGACCTTGCCGAAATCTCCGAACGCCTCGTTATCAGCTTCCTCACCCAGGCGATCAGCGCGGGCTTCTTCCATGCCGACATGCACCAGGGCAACCTGTTCGTGGAGGACGACGGCACCATCGTCGCGATCGATTTCGGGATCATGGGCCGCATCGACCGGCGTGCGCGGCAATGGCTGGCGGAGATCCTCTACGGGCTGACCACCGGCAATTACCAGCGCGTCGCCGAGATCCATTTCGAGGCGCAATATGTGCCGAGCTACCACTCGGTCGGCGAATTCGCGACGGCCCTGCGCGCGGTGGGTGAGCCGATGCGCGGCAAGCCGGTGAAGGAACTGAGCGTCGGCCAGATGCTCGACGGGCTGTTCGCAATCACCCGCGATTTCGACATGCAGACCCAGCCGCACCTGCTGCTCTTGCAAAAGACCATGGTGATGGTCGAAGGCATCGCCACCCAGCTCAACCCCGACATCAACATGTGGGACACCGCCGCGCCCTATGTGCGCGAATGGATCCGCGACGAGCTGGGGCCGGAAGCCGCGCTGGCGGATCGGCTCAAGCAGGACGCGGAAACCCTGCTGCGCCTGCCCGGCCTGATCCGCAGGCTCGAGGAGAAGTTCCCGCCCAAGGGCGGCGCACCCGAGTCGCCGCCGCTGCCCGAGATCCCGCTGATCATCGAGCGGCGCGAAGGCACGGGCTGGTTCGGCCTTGTGCTGGCGGCATTGGCCGGCGCGGGCGCGGTGTCGGGGGCACTGGCGCTCGGCTGGATCGGATGATTTCGCCTTCCGGCTGGCTTGGCCGGTGGGAGGCGCTGGGCCGGCCCTTCACGCATCTGCCCCGCTGGGGGGCGGCGCTTGTGCTGGGATTGGCGCTCGCCATGGCTCTGGGCGCCGCTGCCGCAGTCGCCCCGAACGCGCCGCCGGCTTCCCCGGCAAGCCGGGACACCGCCCCCGTGGCACAAGCAGAGACCGGCGCGACCGGCCGCGCGAAAGGCGACATGGCGCTCTATTCGCGCGTGGCCGCGCGCGTGGCCGCTGGCGAGGGCTACTACGCCGCCGCGCTCGCCGAGCACCGCGCGAGCGGGTACCCGACCAGGCCCTTCGTCACCATCCGCCTGCCGACGCTGGCATGGGCGCAGGCGGCGATCGGCGCTGACGGCGTGCGCTGGCTCGCGCTGGCGCTGGTGGCGGGTGCCATCGCCGCGCTCTGGTGGCGCAGCCCGGCACTGGCCAGCGTCGAGGAGCGGATCATCGCCGCCGCGCTGCTTGCCGCAGGCGGCGGGGCGGCGCTCTCGCGGCTCGCGGGCTATGACCATGACTTCATCGCCGGGGTGCTGCTGAGCCTTGCCCTGCTCGCCTACCGAGCCGATCGCTGGTGGCCTTCGCTGCTCGCTGCCGCTGCCGCGCTCGCGGTGCGCGAGCTTGCCGCGCCCTTCGTGCTGCTGTGGCTGGCCTTCGCCTTTGAACAGCACCGCTGGCGCGAGGCGGGGGCGGTGGCAGGGCTGCTGGCGCTGGTCGCGGCCGGCCTTGTCGCGCATGCCCACGCGGTCGATGCCCTGCGATTGCCGGGCGACCTTGCCTCGCAGGGGTGGAACGCGCTGGCGGGATACGGCGTGCCGCTGGCAGGCCTTGCCCAGCTGACGGGTCTGCGCCACGTGCCCGCGATGCTCGCCGCGCCGCTGGCGGTGCTGCCGCTGCTCGGCTGGGCGGGGCTGGGCGGACGCATGGGGCTGTTCGCGCTGCTGTGGTTCACGGGCCTTGCCACGGGAATGGCGCTGTTCGCGCGGCCGCAGAATTACTACTGGGTCGAGCTCGCCCTGCCCGCCTACGCCATCGGCCTCGCCTTTGCCCCGCGCGGGCTGACCGAGCTTTTCGCACGGCTCGCGGTCCAAACTTCAAAGCAAATTTAACCAAGCTTTGCGATTGCTGGCGGGTGCACTATGTGCGCAAGTCCCCGGCAACGGTGCGAGAGGCGGTTTGGCGAGATGAGCGACGAGGGAGCGGCAGCGGGTTTTTCCCCACGCATCCTGCTGGTCGTGGGCGGCGGGATCGCGGCCTACAAGGCCTGCGAGCTGGTGCGCCTGATCCGCAAGGGCGGCGGGGACGTCACCTGCGTGCTCACCAAGGGCGGGCAGCAATTCGTCACCCCGATGTCGCTCGCAGCGCTGAGCGAGAACCAGGTCTACACCAACCTCTTCGACCTCAAGAACGAGGCCGAGATGGGGCATATCCAGTTGAGCCGCGAGGCCGATCTGGTGGTGGTGTGCCCGGCGACGGCGGATCTGCTCGCCAAGATGGCGGCAGGAATAGCCGACGACCTGGCGACGACCCTGATACTGGCCACCGACAAGCCGGTGATGGCGGTTCCTGCAATGAACGTGCGGATGTGGGAGCACGAGGCGACGCAGCGCAATATCGGCCTGCTCAAGGCTGCGGGCGTCACCGTGCTCCACCCCGACAAGGGCGCGATGGCCTGCGGCGAATTCGGCTATGGCCGCCTGCCCGAACCCGAGGCGATCTGGCGCGCGATCGCGGGCCATTTCGGCGTCGTGGTGCCCGAGGCGCGAGGATCCGCATCCGCGCCGCTGATCGAGGTCGAGGCGCTCGAGCCCGAGGAAGAGGGTGATGGCACCGCCGCGCTTCCCGAAGGCGGGCTCAGCGGCTTTTTCTCGCGCATCATCCCGCGCTCCACGGCGAAGCGCACCCATGACGAGATCGAGGCCGAATACGAGGACCTGCCCGAGGCCTGGCCCGAAGACGTCCGGCCCGATGATTTTCTGCCGGAAGAGCCCGCGCCCGAATTCAACCCCGATTTCGGCGGGCCGCTGCTCGCCCGCAAGGGCAAGGCCGGGGCCGCGCCGCCGATGGATACGGGCGCGCTCAATCACCTGATCGACCCGCGCAAGGCGCCCCCGCTGCCGGGGGCCCCCGAAGTGCCCGAAGAGATCACGGCCGAGCTCGGCGAAGTGCCCGAGGATTTCGGCCTCGCGCCTGCATATCGCCCGCTCCACGGCCGCCATGTGCTGGTCACCGCCGGGCCGACCTGGGAAGCGATCGACCCGGTGCGCTACATCGCCAACCGCTCGAGCGGGAAGCAGGGTTTTGCCATTGCCGCCGCAGCCGCCGCCCTAGGCGCGCGGGTGACGCTGGTCGCTGGGCCGGTGGCGCTCAAGACCCCGGCGGGCGTTGCCCGCATCGATGTCGAGAGCGCCATCCAGATGGCCGAAGCGGTCAAGCGCGCGCTTCCCGCCGATGTCGCGGTGATGGTCGCCGCGGTCGCCGACTGGCGGCCCAAGGATTATCGCGGGCAGAAGATGAAGAAGCGCGGCGATGCCCCGCCGGCGCTGATGCTGGTCGAAAACCCCGACATCCTCACCAATGTCGCAGGCGCACCGCGGCGGCCCGCGCTGGTGATCGGCTTTGCGGCCGAGACCGACAACGTGCTCGAACACGCCAGGGCCAAGCGCAAGCGCAAGGGCGCGGACTGGATTGTGGCGAATGACGTCAGCGGGAGCGTGATGGGCGGCGATCTCAACCGCGTGACGATCATCAGCGGCGAGGGGGTCGAGACGCTCGACGAAATGCCCAAGTCGGCGGTGGCGATGGCGCTGGTCGAGCGCATCGCGGCGAGCCTCAGGGCGGAGGCGGCAGAGTGAGTATTTCTGTTCAGGTAAAGCGCCTGCCTCACGGCGCGGGCCTGCCCCTGCCTGCCTATGCCACCAGCGGCGCGGCGGGGATGGACGTGGTGAGCGCCGAATCGGTCACCATCGCCCCCGGCGCGCGCCATGCGGTGGCCACCGGCCTCGCGATGGCGATCCCCGCAGGCTACGAAATCCAGGTTCGCCCGCGCTCCGGGCTGGCATTGAAGCATGGCATCTCGGTGCCCAACACCCCCGGCACCATCGATTCCGATTACCGCGGCGAGCTGAAGGTGATCCTCATCAACCTTGGCACCGACCCCTTCGTGATCGCGCGCGGCGACCGCGTGGCGCAGCTGGTGCTCGCCCCGGTGGTGCAGGCAGCGTGGGACGAGGTTGCGGAACTGGACGCGACGGAGCGGGGCGCGGGCGGTTTTGGTTCGACCGGGGGTCATGCCAGGCTTTAGGCAGCGGGCTTGCAGACGCGCCGGGGTTGCGTAGTCTTGCTCTCCGCAGGGGGGCGGGACCATGATGATTCGCAAGATGTTGACGGCGACTGCGGTCGCCTTGTTGCTGACCGGCTGCGGGGGCTGGACGGCCACGCGGCAGCTGATTGCCGAAGAACAGCGCGACAGCATCGGGCTTTCGGGCGACTATCAATCCTCCGAACGCTTTCTGCGGATCACTCTTGAGGGCAATAACCTCTACACCATCACCATGCAGGGGATCGGCAGCGACGGGGAGCCGGAACGGGTCACGGCCGCTTTCGATTTCATCCGGTCTGACCGATCGGGCGATGATCAGGACGGATATTCGTACGACAATTTCTATCTGATGGAGATCCCGCGCACGGATGATGATGGCAATGTCAGCTACGCCTATGAAATCGTGCGCAGTTCGTACACCGATCAGGATCGCAACCCGACCTTTTCGCAGTTCGAGGTGATCTGCTCGGGAGCCACCGCCCAGATTGCCACGGGGGGTGAGAATGGCTGCGCCTTTACTGATCATGCCGCGCTGCGGGCGGCGGCGCTGGATGCGATGGCATGGGCTGATGAAGCGCGCATGCGGATCTACGAGGAACAATTCTTCCCCCGCGAAAGCTGAAACTGGCGCATTCCGCAGGTGGGAGCGATTTATGACCCCGGTGCAGGCCGAGCTGACTCCCCGCTAACGTCACCTCAAACAAAAAAGGCGGCGCGATCCCCTGCGCCGCCTTCTCTTTTCCCGTCCAAGGGTCTCTTGCCGTAGCGTCTACACCATCAATCGGTGGGGCGCACGGTCTTTTCGTCATCGCGGATGGTGATGCGCACGGTTTCGCCCGAATTGCCGGGGAAGTCGGTGAACAGCGCGTCCACGAGATTGGGCACGAGGCGCGGCAGGCGGTTCGAGCGCGACACGGCTTCGGCCTTGCCTTCGAACAGGCGCTGGCCATCGGCGCGGCGGTCGATCTTCACGTCGACGCCGCTGGTGTAGATGGTGTAGCTGCGCACGTCGGGCCCGCCGAGGAACGGATCGTTGAAGCCGAAGCCCCAGGCGCCGTAGCCGCCGCCCCAGCCACCCCACCGGCCCCACGGACCGAAGGCGCCGAAGCCGCCCACGCCGGGATCGGTGCGCACCCGTTCACGCCCGTTATCGACGCGGTAGTCGAAGCGCACCAGCATGTCGGCGCTCTCGGGCGAGGCGGCCTTGGTGTAGCCAAGCCCGGTCAGCTCGGCGGCGACCGCATTGGCATAGGTCGCAAATTCGAGCCCGCCGGCAAGCTTGGGATCTTCCGCGACCACCGCAAAGGTCTGGCCCGCAGGCGCGGGCAGCGGCACGGCGAAGCGCGAGACATCGGCCTTGAAGGTGTTGGTGGCGCAGGCCGAAAGGCCGAGGGCGAGAGCGACCGGAAGGCCGAGGCGGGTGAAGGTCTTCATCGAAGGCAACATGGCACAACCTCTGTCTGGTGGCCATTGCCATGGCAGCAACGGCCGTTACGCGCGATACCATATTACACGCGTATGAACCGGAATTGAATACTCGCCGTGCAAGACGCCCGGCTCGTCGCAGGCAATATCAGTGGCGTACCAGCCCCAGCGCCTTGTAGGCCGCATCGAGCGTCGGCGTGCCGCGCTCGCGCGCCCGGGCCGCGCCGCGTGCGAGGATCGCGTCCAATGTCTCGAGATCGTCCTTCAGCTCCACGAAGCGGTCGCGGATCGGGCCGAGCTTGGCGACCAGCAGGTCGGCGAGCGCGGGCTTGAAGGCGCCGAATCCCTGCCCGCCATATTGCGCCAGCACCGAGGGCACCGACTGCCCGGCGAGCGCCGCATAGATGCCGACGAGATTGCGCGCCTCGGGCCGCTCGGCCAGCCCGGCCTCCTCGGAAGGGAGCGGCTCGGGGTCGGTCTTCGCCTTCTTGATCTTCTGCGCCATGGTCTCGGCATCGTCCGAAAGGTTGATGCGGCTCATGTCGGAAGGGTCCGACTTCGACATCTTGGCCGAACCATCGCGCAGCGACATGATCCGCGCGGCTTCGGCGGGGATGATCGGATCGGGCAGGGTGAAGATCGGCGCGTCTTCGGTCCCGAAATCATTGTTGAACTTCTGCGCGATGTCGCGGGCAAGCTCGAGATGCTGCTTCTGGTCCTCGCCCACCGGCACGTGGGTCGCCTGATAGAGCAGCACGTCGGCGGCTTGCAGCACCGGGTAGGTGAAGAGGGCGACCGACTGGCCCTCGCGGTTCTTGCCGGCCTTGTCCTTCCACTGGGTCATGCGGTTCAACCAGCCCATCCGGGCGGTGCCGTTCAAGAGCCATTGCAGCTCGGGGTGCTGGGGCACCTGCGCCTGATTGAACAGGATCGCCTTGTCGGGATCCAATCCGCAGGCGACCAGCGTCGCCACCAGTTCGAGCGTGGAGGAACGCAGCTCGGCGGGCTCATGCGCCATCGAGAGCGCGTGGAGATCGGCGATGAAGATCAGGCACTCGCCGCCGACGGCATGGGCATCGTCCTGCAACTTCACATAGTTGCGGATCGCGCCCAGGTAATTGCCGAGATGGGGCTTGCCGGTGGGCTGGATGCCGGAGACGACGCGCATGATAGATCCTGATTGCTTAAGCCTGTCGGCGCATTAGGCGCTGGATCGTGGCCTTGTCGAGGACTCCCAGCAGCACGCTCGCCGCGCCGTAGGTGACAAGGCTCACCGCCATAATTGCTCCGATGGCGGCAAGGCGCAGGGCGAGGGGGCCGTCGAGCCACGGGGTGATGACCTGCATCAGCCCCAACAGCGCTGCCGCCATCACGGCGGAGGCCAGCGCGATCCGCCCGATCCGGCCCACCACGCGCGCCGGCAGGCGGAAGAAGCCGCGGCGGGCGAGCACCGTGCCGAGCAGCGCGATATTGACCCACGCGCCGACCGCGCCCGCCAATGCGAGGCCCACAACGCCCAGCACCGGCACCAGCGCGAAGTTCAGCGCCACGGTGACCACCAGCGATGCGCCCGCGGTGTAGACCGGCGTCTTGGTGTCGCGGCGCGCGAAGAAGTTCGGGGTCAGCACCTTGACCAGCACATAGGCAGGCAGGCCGACGACCAGTGCCGAGGTGACCATGCCGGTGGTGCGCGCGTCTTCGGCGGTGAAGGCCTGCCCCTCCATGAAGGCCTTCACGAACGCGAAGCCGGTGATGAACAGCGCCGCTGCGCAAGGCAGGGTGAGCAGCATCGCCAGCTCGATCGCATTGGCCTGCAGGCGCACGGCCTCCTCGTCCTCGGCCTTGGAGATGTGGCGCGACAGGGCGGGCAGGATCGCGGTGCCCAGCGCAATGCCGATGATGCCGAGCGGCAGCTGGTTCCAGCGGTCGGCCATCGCCATGTAGGTGAGGCTGCCGTCGGGAAGGCCCCGGAAGAAGGCGAGATCGATGAAGCGGCTGATCTGGTAGACCCCCGCGCCGAACACGGCCGGGACGATCAGCACCCCCATCTCCTTGACGCGGGTGCTGACCTGCGGCGTGAGGCGCGGGATGTGGAAGCCTGCGCGCTTCATGAACCAGTAGAGCCACAGCAATTGCAGCAGGCCACTGATGGACACGGCAACGGCAAGGCCGATGCCGGTCGCCGCCCGCGTCGCCTCGCCCGCAGGCTGCAGCGCGCCCCACACCAGCGCGGTCAGCAGGCAGATGTTGAGCAGGATCGGCGCCGCCGCCGCCGCCGCAAAGCGCGACAGCGAATTGAGGATCGCCGCCACCAGCGTCGCGAGGCTCATGAACATGAGGTAGGGGAAGGCGATCCGGCCCATGGTGACCGCAAGGTCATAGGTCGCGCCGTCGCTGCGCAGGTCTTCGTTGGCGAAGGCCCACAGCACCCACGGCATGGCGAGCATCATCACCGCCCCGAACACCACGAGGATCGGCAGCAGCACGGCGAGCACCTCGCCCGCGAAGCGCTTGGCCGCAGCCTCGTCCTCGGCCATGTGGCGGTTGAAGAGGGGGACGAAGGCGCTTGCGAAGGCACCTTCCGCGAACAGGCGGCGGAACAGGTTGGGCAGCTGGAAGGCGAGTTGCCACGCATCTGCCACCCCGCCTGCGCCGAGCACGCGGGCGAGCAGGATGTCGCGGGCAAAGCCGAACAACCGGCTCACCAGCGTCAGCCCGCCGATCGTGCCGACGTTCTTGAGAAGGCTCATCGCCCCTGCCCTCTGCCGGGCGTTAAGATCAGGCGTTGCCGGTGACAGGCGCGATCGGCTCGCCGCCCGCGGCTTCCTCGGCGCGGCGCGCGGCGAGCTGCTGGGCGTAGATCCCGCCGAAATCGACCGGATCGACCATCAGCGGCGGGAAGCCCGCATCGCGCACGGCGTCGGCGACGACACGGCGGGCGAAGGGGAACAGCAGGCGCGGCGCTTCGGCATAGAGGAAGGCGTGGCCCTGCTCTTCGGGCACGTTGCGCATGCCGACGAGGCCGCAATAGGCGAGGTCGACGATGTACATCGTGCCGCGCTGCGAGGAGGCGGTCAGGGTCAGCTTGAGCATCACCTCGTGCACATCGGGGCTGATCTTCTCGGCGCCGATGTTGAACTGCACGTCGATCTGCGGCGGTTCGGGCCACTGGAAGACGTCGGGCGCGGCCGGGTTCTCGACCGAGAGGTCCTTCACATACTGGGTGATGATCCCGACCGCAGGCGAGGTGTCTTCGCCGTTCGGCTGCGGGCCCGCGCCGTCAGTGGTGTCGAGGTTGGTGAGGACGCCTTCTTCTTCGGCCATGGTCTTGCCAGTCTTTCAAAATGAGTAATGGGTTGTGCGCCAGATGCACGAGAAAACCATGCGCTGGCAGCTTGCGGCGCGCCTAGCAGGGGCGCGGGGCCGCCGCAACCACGCGCCTTGCGCGAATTGCTTCGCCCCGAACGGCAACCTATCAGGCGTTGGCGAATTGTAATGACTCCCTATTTAAGGCAGGGTGTTGTTCCTCAGGTGGCGCGGCGTTCCCCGGCCCGTGCCAGATGCGACGATCGGATTGTGATAGTGCTCGAAATCGTTCTCCTTGCCATGGTGGCCGCCTTTCTCGGCCTGCGCCTTTATTCGGTGCTCGGCCGGCGCGCCGAGCAGGAAGAGGAGCCGGTGCCGCAGCGTTTCGAAGCGGACGAGCCCCCTTTGGTCCGTCCCGCTGCGATTCCGCCTGCCGTGCCCGCCCCGCGCCCGGCCGAGCTTGAAGGCGTGATGCCTGCGGTCGAGCGCGCGCTGCGCGAAATCGCCGCGGCCGACAGCAAGTTCAACCTCGCCCAGTTCCTTGAAGGCGCACGCGGCGCTTACCGCATGATCCTCGAAGCCTTCTGGAAGGGTGACCGCGAGACTCTGCGCGAGCTGTGCGACGATGATGTCTATGCCGGCTTCATCGCTGCAATCGACGCCCGCGTGGCGGCGGGCGAGACGCTGGACAACACCCTGATCCGGGTCGAGGAAGTGCGCATCCATTCGGCCTCGCTCGACGGCAAGACCGCGCGGATCGCGCTGCTGTTCGTCGCCGATATCGCTTCGGTGACCCGCGACCGCGACGGCACGGTGATCGCCGGATCGCTCGACGATGCGATCGAGAGCCGCGACGTGTGGACCTTCTCGCGCAACGTCACGTCGCGCGATCCCGCCTGGCTGCTCGACGAAACCGACGAGGGTTGATCCGGAGGTGATCGCGCGGGGGCCTCAGCTGGCCTTCGCGACGCTGCCCGCCCTAATAGGAGCTGACCGATGCGCGCGCTGCTTGCTCTGGCCCTGCTGCTGATGCTGGGGGCTTGTGGGCGGGTGGTGCCGCCGCCTGCCGCCGCAGCGCCTGCCATGGCCACTGCCAATGCGGTGATGGCGGGCGTGGCGCTCGGGCCCTCGCTGGCCGCGCTCAATGTTGCCGATGCCGATGCCCGCGGGGCGCTGGCCGGCTTCATCGAGTCCTGCCCCAAGCTGCTCGCCCGCGAGGATACGAGCGGGCTCACCCGCCGCGAGGATTGGGCAGGGCCCTGCGAGCGCGCCCGCGCGGCTGCGCCTGCACGCGCGCGGGCCTTCTTCGCCGAAGAGTTCACCCCCGTGCAGGTCGGCGACGGCAAGGCCTTTGCCACCGGCTATTTCGAGCCCGAGATCGCCGGCAGCCGCACGCGGCGGCCCGGATATGAAGTGCCGGTCTATGCCATGCCCGCCGATCTCGTGCGCGGCTGGCCCGATGATGTGAAGACTTCCGAGCGCACCGGCCGCCCGCCGCTCGGTCGCTATGACGAGCGGGGCCGCTTCGTGCTCTACCACGACCGTGCGGCGATCGAGGACGGGGCGCTGGCGGGCAAGGTGCCGGTGATTGCCTGGGCGGCCGATCCGGTCGAGTTCTTCTTCCTCCAGATCCAGGGCTCCGGGCGGCTGCGCACCCCCGAGGGCGAGGTGATCCGCATCGGCTATGCCGGGCAGAACGGGCGCGAATATGTCGGCATCGGCGGGGTAATGCGCGAGCGCGGCCTGCTGGGGAGCGGGCCGGGCAAGTATTCGGGCTCGATGCAGGGCATCATGGCCTATATCCGCGAGAACCCGGTCGAGGGCCGCGCGCTGATGCGCGAGAACAAGAGCTGGATCTTCTTTACCGAGCTGAAGGGGGATGGGCCGCTGGGCGCGCTGGGCGTGCCGGTGCGGCGCGAATCCTCCGTCGCGGCCGACCCCGCCTTCGTGCCGCTCGGCGCGCCGGTGTGGCTCGACCTCGACCGGCGCGAGGCCAACGGGTTGTGGGTGGCGCAGGACACCGGCGGGGCGATCAAGGGGGCGAACCGCTTCGACACCTTCTGGGGCGCAGGCGAGGACGCGCGGCTGATCGCAGGCGGAATGAGCGGGCGCGGGCGCGCCTATGTGCTGCTCCCCAAGGAGGCCGCCGCAAGGCTCGCCGCGCGGCGATGAGAACGCCGCGGGGGCTTTCGGTCGGCGAGCAGGCGGCCTGGGCGCACCTCGCCGCAAGCGTGAAGCCGCTACCGGGCAAGAAGCGGCCCAGTCCCCCCGCGAAGAGGGAGGTTAGCCAACCGAAAGATACTGGAGGGGCGAGCAAGGCCGGCGTTCCCGCTCCGCCGGGCAAGTTCGTCAAACCGGCCAAGGTTGCGCCCAAGCCCCCCGTCACACCGCGCGTGCCCCCGGCTCTGCCCCTGCCCGCGCCCGATCCGGGCCTCGATTCGCACTGGGACCGGCGGGTCAAGGGCGGGCGGCTGGAGCCCGACCTGACGCTCGACCTGCACGGCCACACGCTCGATACCGCCTATGATCGGATCATGACCGCGCTCGATCAGGCGCGGATGATGGGGGCGCGGGTGGTGCTGGTGGTGGCGGGGCGCGAACGCCCGGTCGATCCGGCCGACCGGATGGCCAAGCGCGGGGCAATCCGTGCCAAGCTGCTCGACTGGCTCGCCGCGAGCCGCCACGCCGATGCGATCACCGCGGTGCGCCGCGCGCATATCCGCCACGGCGGCGAGGGCGCGCTCTACCTGATCCTCAAGCGCCGCTGAGCGCCGCTGCCCAGGCCGCGGTGAGCTCCGCAGGCGTGCCCGTGCCGAAGACGTAACGGTCCGGGCGCACCAGCACCGCCTCGGCCCGGTGGGCTTCGAGCCACTGGCCGATATCCGCGCCGAACGGGCCGAGCCGCGCGGTCGCGGTGTCACGCCGGTCGATCAGCCAGAAATCGCCCTCCAGCACATCGTCGAGCCGCTCGCCGCCGGGGCCGGTGAATTGCGGAAAGTATTCGCCCGCGCCCGGCGTTCCGGAGAGGATCGCGCCCGTGCCGGGGGCCGAACAGGCGCTTGCCCGTCCCGAGCACGGCGGGGAAGATCATCAGCGTCAGCCGGTCGATCAGCCCGGCCGCCAGCAGCGGCGGGTAGAGCGTGCTCGACCCCTGAATGACCAGATCGGGGCCCTCGGTCTGCTTCAATGCGGCGATGTCGTCGATTGCGCGCAAGTGATGGCTGTTGTCCCAGTCGAGCTGCGGTGCGCCGCGCGAGAGCACGTATTTGCGGCAGGCGGTAAAGGCCTTGGCCAGCGGGCCGTTGCCTTCAGCCTCCGGGTCGACATAAGGGCCAGTAGCCCGCGAAGATGTCGTAGGCGCGGCGCCCGAGCAGCAGGTCATAGTCGCGCCCGAACACCCGGTCGATCTCCTCGCCCACGGCATCGTCCGACAGCCCGAACACCCAGCCTCCGGAGGCGAAGCTGCCGGTGGTGTCCTCCATGACGCCGCCCGGGCCCTGGATCACGCCGTCAAGCGAGACGAAGGCGGCCGCGTGGATCTTGCGCATCAGCTTTCCCCCCGCCGCGCCGCGTCGATCGCGGCGACGTCGATCCTGCCCATCGTCATCATCGCGCCGAAGGCCCGCGCGGCCTCCTCGCCGCCCGCCGCGAGCGCTTCGGTGAGGGTGCGCGGGGTGATCTGCCAGTTCAGCCCCCAGCGGTCCTTGCACCACCCGCAGGCGCTTGCCTGCCCGCCATTGCCGACGATGGCGTCCCAATAGCGGTCGGTCTCGGCCTGATCCTCGGTCATCACCTGGAAGCTGAAGGCCTCGCTTTGCGGAAAAGCGGGGCCACCATTGAGGCCGAGACACGGGATGCCGAGCACCGTGAACTGCACGGTCAGCACGTCGCCCGCCTTGCCCGAAGGAAAGTCGGTCGGTGCGCGAAAGACGGAATCGAGGCTGCTGTCGGGGAACAGGTCGGCATAGAAACGCGCCGCATCCTCGGCCCCGCCGTCATACCACAGGCAGATGGTGTTCTTGTGCATCGCAGCCTCCTTCATGTCCGGCGCGGGCCGACGAGGCCGAATGTTGCGCCCTGCGGGTCGAGGGCGCTCACCGAGAAATCGCCCCCCGGGATTTCGACCGGATCGTGCAGCACGGTGCCCCCGCCCGCGCGGACTTCGGCCGCCCCTGCGTCGATATCGGCGACGACGAAGTAGAACGTCCAACCCGGCGCCATGCCGGTATCGCCGGTCGGCATGACCGCGCCGATCATTCGGTCGTCGTGATGGACGAAGCGGTAGCTGCCGTGCTCGCCCATCGGCATTTCGCCTTCCTGCCGCCAGCCGAGCAGTTCGCCGTAGAAGGCGAGCGCGCGGTCGGGGTCCTGCGCGGCGAGCTCATTCCAGGCGCAATGCCCGGGCAGGGGCGGGAAAGGCGATGGCGCGCTCGGCGGGCCGTTCTCGTAGCCCATCACGTAAAACGGTGCGCCCTCCGGGTCCGCCGCGAGCGCCAAGGCGCCCATGCCGGGGATTGCCAGCCCCGCCATCAGCACCTGCCCGCCGCCTGCCCTCACGCTCCTGCCTGCTTCCTCGAGGTCGTCGACCGCGGCATAGGCCGCCCACACGGGGCGCGCGCCGCGCTGTTGCATCGCCGGGTCGAGCCCGAGCATGCCGCCCACCGGCACATCGCCTGCGATGATCACGTCGTAGCTCCGCCCGCCGACCGCGCCGGGATCGAAGCGCCAGCCGAACACGGCGGCGTAGAAGGCCTGCGCCGCCGCCGGGTCATCGGTCATCAGCTCGTGCCACGTCACCTGGCCGTGGCGCACCTGAACCCCGCCCACCGCGGCTAGGCCTTCAAGTCCACGACGGGCTCGTAGCCGCCGAAGATCATGCGCTTGCCGTCGAAGGGCATGGGGTTCTTGACCTGATCCATGCGCGGATCGTTGAAATCCTCGCTCATCATCTTTGCGAAGGCGGCGTCGCGAGTTGCCTTGTCGGGCCATTCGATCCAGCTGAAGACAACGCTCTCTTCGGCAGTGGCATCGACCGCGCGGCGGAAATCGGTCTGCTTGCCCTCGGGGACGTCATCGCCCCAGCATTCGACCACCCGCAAGGCGCCCATCTCCATGAACAGGCTGTCGGCATTGGCGGCATGGTCGATGAAGGCCTGGCGGTTCTCCGCCGGCACGGGAATGATAAAACCGTCGATATACATGGTGTTTTCCTCCTCTCGCGCGCCGCCATCGCGACTCGCTCCCTTGCGTCTTGTCGAGTGGAGGGTTACTTTCGTCAACTATGAAGTCACAAAAAGTAACCAAAAACACGACGAGCCGAGACCCGGCAGCCGCGACCGGACAGCCTGTCGGGCATGGGCGCTGGTACAATGACGCCTGCGGCACGGCCTTCGGGCTCGAGGTCATCGGCGAGCGCTGGGCGCTGCTGGTCGTGCGCGAGCTGATGCTGGGGGCGCGGCGGTTCTCCGACTTGCGCGCCGCGCTGCCGGGCATTTCGGCCAAGGTGCTGACCGAGCGGCTGGCCGCGCTCGAGGCGTCGGGCGTGGTCGCGCGCCGGATGTTGCCGCCGCCGGGCAAGGCGCAGGTCTACGAGCTGACCGCCTGGGGCCTTGCCGCCGAACCGCTGATCCAGGAACTGGGGCGCTGGGCCGCGCACTCGCGCGCCCACGACCCGCGCCTGCCGCTTTCGGCGGTCTCGCTGATGCTGTCCTTGCGCACCATGCTCGATCCGCACGCCTGCGCCGCCTTTGACGGCCGCATCGGCTTCGTGATCGGCGGGGAGAGTTTCCTAGCGGAGCCCGTGGGCCGCGAACTGCCGATCCGGCGCGGCGATCCCGAAGCTGCCGATGCAGTGTTCCATGCCCCTTCCGCCGACGTGATCGCCGCCGGAATCTACGCCGGCGTGCCTTGGGAGGAACTCGAGGCGAACGCGGGCCTTGCCATCACCGGCGCCCGCGCCCGCGCCCTTGCATTTGCCGGGATGTTCAGCCTGCCCGCGCCGCTCGCCTGAGCCGCAAGCCCCCACCAGCGCTGCCGCCCGTGGCCTCGCCGCCGGCCGGAATGCTGTTGCACCCTCCACAACATAGGTGAGGGCACATCCCCCCCACCCTGTCAGGCATGGGCCTGTCGAAGCCAAGCGGCACGCGGCCGACCAGCGGTCGCGGGCGCGCGAGGCCTCTCTCGGCAAGGAGACAGCGAATGAACCTTATCTTGATTATCATCATCGGAGGCATCCTCGGCTGGCTCGCCAGCATGGTTATGCGCACCGATGCCCAGCAGGGCATCTTCCTCAACATCGTCGTCGGCGTGGTCGGCGCACTGGTCGCAGGCTTCCTCATCAATCCGCTGATCGGCGGCGGCACGATCACCCAGGGCGATTTCTCGATCAGTGCGCTGATCGTCTCGTTCCTTGGCGCGCTGGTGCTTCTGGCGATCGTCAACCTGGTCCGCCGCGGTTCGATGCGTTGAGGCCGGGAGTGCATGGCATGAAGAAGCTCAACACATCCCTCGCCGCGATCGCCCTGGCCGGAGCCGGACTTGCCGGCTGCGACAGCCCTGCCGAAGAGCAGGCTGAAGAACGCGCCGAAACGATCGAGGCGCAGGGCGAGGCGACCGCCGATGCGATGGAAAATCGCGCCGACGATCTCGACCAGACCGTCGACGGGGTGGACTCGGCTGCCGAGCAAAATCTCGAGAACGAGGCCGATGCGGTGCGCGAGCGCGCCGATGCCAAGGCCGAAATGGTCGAGGAACAGGCCGAAGGCGACACACCGCCGCAATAGAGCTGTGCCACCAACGGGCGGCGCGGGGTTCGAGGCACACGTCCCGCGCTAACCCCCATGCGGGCCCCC
>NZ_JAMNXL010000062.1 GCF_023653175.1 Erythrobacter sp.
ATCCGGAAGCGGGCCCGCAGCTTGTTCAGGCCTCGGGGAGAGCCTCGCCGTTAGCGATGATAGTGCGCATCGCCGCCCGCCCGCGGTTGATCCGGCTCTTGACCGTGCCGAGCTTGCAATCGGCGACCTCGGCCGCCTCTTCATAGCTCAGCCCCGCGCCCGCGATCAGCAGCAGCATCTCGCGCTGGCCATCGGGCAATTGCCGCAAGGCGCATTCGAGATCGGCGACATGGATGCGCTCTTCCTGATCGGGGGCCTGAACCAGCAGCCGCTCGGCCGCTTCGGGCTCCCAGGCGACGAGCCGGCCCTGCTTCCTCACCGCGTTGTAGAACTGGTTGCGCAGGATCGTGAACAGCCACGGACGGAACTTGCTGCCCGGCAGAAAGGTATGGCGTGAGCCCCATGCGCGCACCATCGTCTCCTGGACCAGATCATCGGCCATCGCCATGTCGCGCTGGCGGCACAGCGAGCGCGCGAAGCTGCGCAGCGCAGGGAGCGATGCGGTCATCTCGGTGGTGAAGCAGGGTGGCGGCTGGTTCGAGGCGGTCTTGCAGGCGGTCTTGGGCATGGCACCTTGTCCTTGTCTCCCTCCCCCTTGCGTCCTTGTCGGCGACCTCGGCGGCAGGTTCCCTAAACTCGGCAAGGATTTGGACGGGCAGAACGCGGGCTCAGCGCGGGTGCTGGGGGGCTAAAGCGGGTCACTGGCCTATGTGAATTCGCCGCTCACAGCGCTTGCCTACACCCTTGCCCGAACCCGCCCGGAGGGGCGCTGAAGGGAAGGAACAACCTATGCGATTGGCACTGATGATGGCTGCGAGCCTACTGGCTCTTACGGCCTGCGACGGGCAGGAAGGGGCCGACGGCGCCGCAGGAACCGCCACCGGCGACGCCATGGCAGGCAGCAATGCCGATGCCGATGGCGCATTTGCAGAGGCGCCGCCCAGCGCGCAGGAATTCGCGCAGCAAGTGGCGTTGTCGGACATGTACGAACTGGCCGCCGCGCGTGTTGCGATGGACCGCGCCGAGGGCACACCGACCCGCGAATTCGCGCAGATGATGATTACCGATCACTCCCGCTCCACGCAGGCGCTGAAGGATGCGGTCGCGGCCTCGGGCCAGACGCTGGCGATGCCCGACCGGATCGACAGCGAACACCAGGCGCAGGTCGATATCCTCGAAAGCCTCAACGGCCCGGATTTCGACCGCGAATACATCAGCCAGCAGACGGCCGCTCACCGCAAGGCGCTGACCCTGCTCAAGGCCTATGGTGCCGGTGGCGAGAGTGCCGAGCTGCGGCAGTTTGCGCAGAGCACCATCCCGACGATCCAGAAGCACGCAGACTGGCTCGACAACAATTCCCCGAGCCCGAGCGCGACAGGCGGAACGCCGGGCGCCACGATGGATACCACCACCACGCCATAGGCGGGCGGCGGCAGCCTCTATCTCCCAGGGCCCCCGCGTGGACGATCCCGTCCGCGCGGGGGCTTTTGCGTCTGCGGCTCAGCGCCGGGCGCTGGCCGCATCGGGAAGTCGGGCCACGTTGGTGGACGTGGGGGCGGGGGCCTCGTCAGGCTGCTCGGCAAGCGCCGCCATGAAGGTTTCGGACCACCAGAGCACATCGTGCTTGGTGATGGTCGCCAGCATTGCCTGATGTCGTTCCTGCCGCTCGGCGAGCGGCATGGCGAGGGCGCGGGCGATCCCCTCGGCGATATCCTCGATCGAGTGCGGGTTGACCAGCACCGCTTGCGGCAGCTGTGCCGCAGCCCCGGCAAAGCGCGACAGCACCAGCACCCCCGGATCGGCCGGTTCCTGCGCTGCGACATATTCCTTGGCGACCAGATTCATCCCGTCGCGCAAGGGAGTGACGAGGCCGACCCGGGCGGCGCGGTAGATGCCGAACAGCTCGTCGCGCGAATAGCCCTGATTGACGTAGCGGATCGGCACCCAGTCGATCGAGGCGAAGGCCCCGTTGATGTGCCCCGACAGCGCATCGAGATCGGCGCGGATCTGCCGGTAGCTCGCCACGTCCCCGCGCGAGGGCGGGGCGATCTGGAGCAGGCTCACCTTCTCGCGCAGCTCGGGGTGATCGGTCAGCAGCAGCTCGTAGGCGGCAAAGCGTTCCTGCAATCCCTTGGAGTAATCGAGCCGGTCGACGCCGACGATCATGTCGCGCCCCACCGCGCTCGTCACCAGCCGGCTCTCGGTCTGCTTGGCGGCCATCGAGTGCACTGCGCCGGCAAAATCATCGATGTCGAGCCCTATCGGGCAGACCAGCAGCCGGGTGCAGCGCTCGCCAAGGCGCAGCGCCTCTGCCTCGAGCGTCGCCTCGAACTGGACGGTCGCATAGTCGATGAAGGCCTGACGCCATTCCTCCGACTGGAACCCGATCACATCGTAATCGAGCATCCCGCGCGCCAGCTCGCGGTGGCCGGGGAGCGACATCAGCAGGCTCGGCGGGGGCCAGGGGATGTGGAGGAAGAAGCCGATCCGGTTGGCAAAGCCGCGCGCGCGCAGCTGGCTGCCGAGCGGCATGAGGTGATAATCGTGCACCCAGATCAGATCGTCGGGCGCGATCAGCGGGGCAAGCGTGTCGGCGAAACGCTCGTTGACCCGCGCATAGCCCCCGGCGAAGTCGCGCGCGATCTCGGTGAGGTCGAGCCGGTAGTGGAACAGCGGCCACAAGGTGCGGTTGGCAAAGCCGTTGTAATATTCGTCGATGTCCTGCGCTTCGAGGTCGATGGTCGCGGTCGCGACCCCGTCGGCGCGGTGAAAGGCGATTTGCCCTGTGAATTCCTCGGTCTGCTCACCCGACCAGCCGAACCAGATGCCGTTGCTCTGGCGCAGGGCGGCGGCGAGCGCGACAGCGAGCCCGCCGCGGTTGGCGCTCTCGCCGTCGGTTCCGACAGCCACGCGGTTGGATACTGCGATCAGCCGCTGGGTTTGGGTTTGCGTTTGCGTGTGGGGCATGGGGGCCCTTTGGTTGCGGCCGCCGGGCCGGAGGATGCGCGCGCCGGAGGGATGGGTTCGCTCCGGACGCCGGGGGGTGCCTTCGCCCAAGGGGGGCGGGCAAAAAACCGCCTATGTGAAAAAAGCGTCGCGACCGCCTGCGGCAAGCGCCCGGATGCCTTCCAGAACCGCCGCGGGGCTGGTTAGCACGCCGTCGGCATGGGCAGCGATGCGCGCGCCGACGGCCAGCCCGCGCCCGCCCAGCGCACGCGCCGCAGCAATCGCGGGGATGTCGGTGAAGTCGTCGCCGATATAGAGCGGGGTGCTCCCTTGGAACGGCGCCAGCGCCATGATCGTGTGCACCGCATCGCCCTTATCCGCGCCCGGCAGGCGCAGTTCGTAGACCATGTCGCCTTCCTGAATGACGAGATCATGCGCGGCGGCGCATTCCTCGGCCCACGCCTTGACCGGCTCGCGCAGGCGCGGGGCGAGGCGGTAGTGGAGGCCGAGGCCGTAGCTTTTCAACTCTACCACCACGCCTTGCGCAGCGCCGAAGCGGGCCTCGGTGGTGCGGGCAAGGCGGGCGAAGATTTCCGCCGGCGGGGGCACCCGGCGGTGCGCATCGTGGCGCAGCTCCAGCCCGTGGCTCGCCGCGACCGTCACCGACCACAGCGCCCGGCCCCACAACCCGTCGAGCTGCTCGAGCGAGCGCCCGCTGATGATCGCCAGCCGCCCCTCGAGCCGCTCGCACGCCGCGGCGATCAGCGCACGCAGCTCCTCGTCCACCGCTACGCCGTCTGGGGTGCGGGCGGTGGGAACCAGTGTGCCGTCGAAATCGAGCAGCAGGGCGAGGGGGGCGGTCATGCTGCGGGCTCCGGTTCGGGTTCGGCATCCTCGTCGGCGCGGATCCCGGCCAGCACCGCGCCTGCGGTGAGACCGTGGACCGCCGCCGACAGCGCGATCGTCACCAGCACCACCAGCCACAGATCGGCCAGCATCGCGACCGGCGCCATCCCGGCGGCGAAGGCGAGGTAGTAGAGGCTCCCGATCCCGCGCACGCCGAAGGCTGCGGTGACGAAGCGTTCGCGCGGGGGCAGGTCGGTGCCCGCCAGCGACACCCAGCCTATCAGCGGCCGGATCACGAAGACGAGCGCCGCGGCGATGGCGACATGCTCCCAGCGCACGTCGGCTGCATAGGTGCCGAGCGCCGCGCCCACCATCAGCAGCAGCACCGCGGTCAGCGCGTGCTCGATGGCGAGGTTGAAGAGGTGGAGGTTGCCGTGGAAATCGTGGTCGCGCTCGAGGCGGCGGAACACCAGACCCCCCACGAAGCAGGCGATGAAGCCGTAGCCGTGGAGGAACTCGGCAAAACCGTAGCACACGAACACGCCGGCCAGTGCCAGCACCCCCGATCCGGTCGCCGACAGCGCGTTCCCGGCCGGCCAGCGGAACACCATCTGCCCGAGCAGCCAGCCCACGCCCGCACCCGCCACCGTGCCGGCGAGGATGCGATAGGCCAGATCATACGCCAGCCAGTCGCCCGCCTCGGTCATGGTCAGCCCGGCGGTCGCGGCGAGCGCGAGGTAGACGAAAGGGAAAGCGAGGCCATCGTTCAACCCGGCCTCGGTGGTGAGCGCGAAGCGCACCGGATGCTCGCCGCCCTCGGTGGGCGGGCCGACCTGCACGTCGCCCGCCAGCACCGGGTCGGTCGGGGCCAGCACCGCCCCCAGCAGGAGCGCGCTCGCCAGCGGGAAGCCTGCGGCAAGGCCCGCAAGCGCCAGCGCACCGATGGTCAACGGCATGGCAACCACCAGCAGACGCCATGTCGGTGTCCAGCGTGCGAAGGGCCGCACCACGTCGAGCCTGAGCCCGGTCGCGAACAGCGCGACGATCACCGCCATCTCGCTCAGGATCTCCCACCATTCGGGGTCGGCGATCGGCCGGAACAGCGGCGGGTCTTCGGGGACCGCCAGCGCGCAGACGACACCTGCCAGGATCAGCAGCGCCGACGCCGCCGGCTCGCGGCCCGAAACGAAGCGCGGCAGCCAATAGGCGAGGATGATCGCAGCGCCCGCGAACAGCAGGAATTGGTGATAGGACATCGAGGTGTTGCTCTGCCGCAGGAGGCCGGGGTGGGAGGACCGCGGGGATGGCGCTGCTGCTGCCCGCAGGCACTAACCCGGGATAGGAACGCAGGCAGTGGGCGCTGCGAAGCGGCATCCTAGGGTGGGCCCGTCGATTGCCCGACAAACCAGAATCGAAAGGCTCCCCATGTCGTTTCTCGACCGTATCGCCTCCGCGCTCGCCCCTGCCGCCACCGACGAACAGCGCCGCGAGACGCGCGCCGCCTTCGAGGAGCTGTCGGTGGGCGAGCCCTTTGCCGAGGACATCCTTGCCCAGCACCGCCGCATCGAGGCGCTGTTTGCCGAAGCGCGCGAAGCATCGAGCGGGCCCGGCGCCGATGCGCTGATCCTCGAGCTTGCGGTGCTGCTCAATGCCCATTCGATGGCCGAGGAAGCGGTGATCTACCCCGAGATCTCGGAAAATTCGAGCAAGGCGCACGCCGGGATGGCCTATGAGGAGCACGCCATGACCAAGGTGCAGCTCGCCGCGCTGCAAAAGCTGACCCCCGGCACGCAGGAATGGCGCGAGAAGCTCGACCATATCGAAAGCGCAGTGCAGCAGCATGTCCATCAGGAGGAGGGCAGCTGGCTCCCCGACGTGATCCGCTATGCCCCGCTGGAAGTGCGCCAGCGGATGAGCGTCGATTTCCGCGAGTATTTCGAGCGGTTCGACCGCAGCTGAGTTTCTCCCGCCCCGGCGCGGACTGCGACCGGCCGCGCCGCCGCAGGAGCCGCCCGCAAGACCATGGGAGAGCAATTTCCCCCGGTTTTGCGGGCGTTTTCGTGCCTGACCGGGACTGCTCGCTCTGCGCTCGCAAAAAACCCCGCCCATCGCTGGGCGGGGAGTTGATTTGGGGCAATGACCGGACGAAGTGGAAACCTAACGCGCGCCCGGTCACCGAGTCACCAGAGGGATCGGGAACCCCCAGGTAAGCCGATGCTGCCTGCCTTACCCACAGCACGCTTTAACCTAGATTGTATCTGCGAGAATTCTAAGATGTCCGCAATATGAGGCGCGGTGTGGGTCGCTCACTGCGCCAAAGGCAAAAAAACCGCGCCCCGGGCCGAATGGGCCGGGGCGCGGGGAGGAGGGACGGCGGCGAACGGGGGCGTGTCCACCGCCGCTTTCGATCAGCTCGTGGTGGACCCCGATTTTCCGGTGATCTGGCTACCCGAGCCGGCCGAGTCTGATGAACTGTTTCCGTTGCCGGAGCTGCCTTCGCTCTGGCGCTTCTTGCGCCATTCCTCGAACTTGCTGTCGAATTCGTCCTGCTGGGTCTGGCGGTATTCGTTGTAGTCGTTGTCGAACTGCTCCATCTGGCGCTGGCGCCACTGGCTGTAGCTCGGATCGTGGTGGTGGCCCTGACCACCTTGGCCCTGCTGGCCATACATGCCCTGCTGGCCGTACTGGTGGCTCTGCCCATAGTTGCCCTGACCCTGCTGGCCCTGACCCCACTGGCTCTGGCCGTGCTGCGAGTGGCCCATCATGGCGTCCTGGCCGCCCTGACCGCTCGACCCGAAGCCGCCCCGGCCGCCGCCATAGCCGCTCTGACCATATCCGCTCTGGCCGTCATTGTTCTGAGCATAGCCCGAACTCTGCCCACCGTGGCCGCCGTAGTCGCCCTGGTTGCCATAGCCGCCCTGCGATCCGGAGGGGCCCTGGCCTTCACCGAAATTGCCCTGGCCGTACTGGTTCCGGCCATGCCGGCCCTGATCATGCTGGCCGTGCTGGCCATATTGACCCTGCTCCTGCTGGCCGAAGCGGCCCGGGCGGTTGCTCTGATCCCATTCCCCGCCGTTCTGGCCGGAGCCGCTCTGGCCGCGCTGGTGATCGCTGTTTTGCTGCATCTGATCCTCGCGGCCGCTGTGGCCCTGGCTCTCGCGGTTCTGGTTGCGCTCGTTCGCCATGTCTTACGTCCTTTCCGGTTGGGGTTCCGGCCCGGCTGGCCCGCCGCGCTGGATCCGGTTTTCAAGGTGACAGGGGCAAGGCGAGACCCCCTTATCCTGCATTACCCACGCCGGACGCCCCGACGTCATCGGGGGACGCCCTGCCGAAACGGCGTGACGCGGTGGGAAGGCGGGTCTGCGCCATCAACTAATCGCCGCAAGAATCGCCTGACAAAGCTTTGCAATTTCGCCGATTCGCCAAGCACCGCAGTGTCTGCTAGACATCTCATTCGCGGGGCGCTCGCGGGCACTCCTACGACAATTCGCAGCGTATCTGGGATGAGCCGCAAGGGATTCGACACTCAGGGTAACTTTTGATCAAGAGAAGCCGGTGCTAATCGGGGAAAGTGCAATTCCCGCAACACTCCAAGGAGCAAGCACGTGTTCAATCCTTTCCTGCTGCGGCTTATGCATGCTGCCGAACTGGGTGATCAGGAGATCCAGGCGGTCGAGGAATTGTGCCGCCAGCCCCGTGACATCGGTGCTAAGAAATATCTCTCGCGCGATGGCGACGAGATGCACTCCTTCCCTGTCGTGCTCAGCGGTTGGGCCGCGCGCTACCAGATCCTGCGCAACGGCGCGCGCCAGATCACGCGGCTGCTGCTGCCGGGCGATGCCTTCTACTTCGACTGCTCGCCCAACGGCATTGCGATCGAGGAGGTCATCACCCTGAGCCCCTGCAAGATCGTCAATATCACCCATGCCGACATGCGCCGCCTGATCGACCGCTTTCCGGCCGTGGGCGAGGCGATGCGTTCCTATGGTTGCATGGAGAATGCGGTGCTCGCCTCGTGGGTGGTCAATGTCGGCCGCCGCGACGCGCTCGAGCGGATGGCGCACCTCATCTGCGAGGCCCATTACCGGCTCTCGCTGGTCGATGCGCATCAGGGCCAGCAGATCTATTTCCCGCTGACGCAGGATGATCTGGCGGACGTGCTCGGCCTCACCCCGGTGCACATCAACCGCAAGCTCCAGCAGCTGCGGCAGGAGGGGCTGATCACGCTGCGTTCCAAGCAGCTGACGATCCACGACCTGCGCACCTTGCAGCAGATCGCGGGTTTCGATCCGTCCTACCTTGCGCCGCGGGTTCAGACCCTGCGGGAGCGCGAGCGACTGCGGGTCATCGCCGCATGACCCCCGCCGCCGCCCGCTAGCGGGCGGCCGCGGCGCTCGCCAGTGCGGCCATGATGCGCGCGGCATCGGCGGGCTTGGTCAGGTAGCCGCTGCCCGCCAGATCATCGGGCAGCATCGCCGCATCATAGCCGGTCAGGAACACGAACGGGATTGCCTGCGCCTTGAGCGCGCGGGCGAAGTCGAACGACAGCCCGTGGCCGAGATTGATGTCGATCAGCACCGCATCGATCCGCCCTTCCTCGAGCAGCGCTGGCAGATCGGGGATCGTCGCCGAGATCGCAATCACCTTGGCGCCGGCGGCCTCGAGCAACTGGCGGCAGTCCTGCGCCTGGTAATAGTCATCCTCGAGAATGACGATGCGATAGCCGGATAGGGCACGGTCGGTCATGCGGCACTCCTCTCAGGATCGCGGGTCAAGAATGCTGCCGGCGTCGACCAGCGGGAATTCGAGCACGGCAAGCACGCCGGTGTCGTGCACCGTGAAGCGCCCTTCGCCCTGCAGCTCGTAGGGGACGCGTTCTTCGATCAGCTTGCGGCCGAAGCCCTTGCGATTCTGCTTTGCCTTGCGCACCGGCGCTGTCTCCTGCCAGCGCAGGATCACCCAGTACTTCTCGCCGCGCTGCTCGGCGTCCCACACGATCCGGATATAGCCGGTATCGCCGAGCGCGCCGTATTTGACCGAGTTGGTCGCAAGTTCATGGATCGCCAGCGTCACGATCTCCGCCGCGTGGGGAGAGAGCGCGATCTCCGGCCCCTCGACGTGGCACTTGTCGTCTTGAACGGCGTGGACCAGCAATTCCTCGCGCACCAGTTCGGCAAGGTCAACGCTGCGCCCGGGCGAGCGGGTGAGGGTGCTCTGGGTGCGGCCCATCGCCTGGAGCCGTCCGATCAGGTGATCGACATATTCGTCGACATGGCGGTGGCTCGGCGCCGAAAGCCGCGCGACCGAGCGGACCATGCCGATGAGGTTCCTGACCCGGTGCTGCAATTCGGCGACCAGCAGCCGCTGCCATTCCTCCTCGCGGCGGCGCTGGGTCATGTCGACCATCGCGCCGAGCATGCGCACCGGCTTGCCCTGTTCGTCATAGAGGAAGCGCCCGCGCGCCGACAGCCACACCACCTCGCCATCGGGGTGGCAGACGCGGTATTCGCTGATGTAGTCCTGCCCGCTCTCCATCGCCTCGGCCAGCCGCGCGACGGCGATTTCGCGGTCGTCGGGATGGACCCGCTCGGCCCACAATTCGTAAGACGGCACGACCTCGCCGGGCTCGTAGCCTTCCATGCGGTAATGCTCGTCCGACCAGTGGATCTCGCCGCTCTCGACGTTCCAGTCCCACAGGCCGACCTTGCCGATCTCGCTTGCCACCCGCAGCATCTGCGCGCCGTGGGCAAGCTCGCGCTCGGCGAGGCGGCGGTTGGTGATGTCGGTCGACATGCCGAACCATTCGGTGATGGTGCGCTGCTCGTCGAACACTGGCACCGCACGCGAATAGAGCCAGCCGACGCTCCCGTCGGGCCGCAGGTAGCGGTGCTCGACGTCGATCGGCTGTTGGGCCGCGATCGCCGTGTCGACAGCATCGCGCACCATCACCCGGTCGGATGGCGTGACGAATTCCTCGATCCAGTCGCCCGGCCCGGTGGCCTCGCCGAGCAGGCTTTTCCCGCCGAGCTGTTCCATCACCGTACCTTCGGGGTTCATGCGGAAAATCAGGTCCGAGGTCGCCTCGATCAGCGAATGAAGGCGGTTCTCGCTGTGACGCAGGGCGAGCTCCATCGTCTTGCGCTTGCCGATATCCTCGAACAGGATCCCGAGCCGATGCGGCGCGGTCTCGCCGATCGGGAAGGCGAAGACATCGAACCAGCGGTTCATCGCCTGGGATTCGCTTTCGAATCGCTCGGCGACGCCCGTCATCGCGATGCGGCCATATGTGGCGACCCACTTGTCCTCGATATCGGGCTGGAGCGTGCGCATGGTCTTGCCGATCGGATCGGTCAGGCCGGACTGGTCGAGAAAGGCGTCATTGCCCTCGATGAACAGGTAGTCGATCGGACGGTTCTCGGCATCAAACTGCACCTCGATGACGCAGAAGCCTTCGTCGATGGCATCGAACAGCAGCTTGTAGCGCGCATCCGCCTCGCGCTGCAGCGCGCGGGCCTGGTGTTCGGTGGTGATGTTGCGCATCCGCGCCATGATCGCGCGGCGGCCGGAATAGTGCAGCGGGCAGAGCACCACCTCGTAGACTTCGGGACGCTCCTTCGCCTCGCGCACCAGCACCTCGGGCGCGGTGCCGAGGATCGCGCGTTCGAAATCGGGCGCCCAGTGATCCGCCAAATGGGGAAAGCGATCCCGCAATGTGGCCCCGGTCGGATCCTCGATCGCCAACAATTCGCACATCACCGGATTGGCGGCGAGATAGCGCCAGTCGGTCACGCTTTCCCCCGGCACGCCGATGGGCTCGAGGATGCAGACCGCATCGGGCAGCGCGCCGAAGGCGGCGCCGAACAGGCTGTCATCGGTCTGGGGAGAGAAGTCGGCCATGCCCTCTGCTTTCGCGCTAATCCCCAGCATAGGAACTGCGCCCGGTAAGCTGATTAACATATGTTATCTGCGCCGGAAGCCCTTGCCGCGCGCTAATGCAGGATAGGGATACTGAAAGTCGTTTGGCGCAAACCGGAAAATCCTTTCCATGGAGAAATTTCCCGATGCGCATGATCCTGACGCTGCTCGCCCTTGGTGCGGGTGCCTATGTTATTGCCCGGCGCACCGGCAGCGGCGCTGCGCCGCGCGCGGCCGCCTTTGCCGATGGCCAACCCTCCGACGGCTTGCGACCCGTGCGCGATGCCGGGCCCGAAGCAATGCGCGATCCGCCGCAGAGCGAATGGAACAAGGTCGACGAGGCCAGCGACCAAAGCTTCCCGGCAAGTGATCCGCCTTCCACCTATTGAGCGGGCACAATCGCGAAAAACGTCAATATCCGCTCATGCCGGCGCGATTCCCCTTCAGGCAATCGCATGCTGGGTAGCTAAGAGGCTATCGAAGGTTAGTGTCATTCCACGCGTGTTCTTCTTGATGAAGTCCGGGCTTCAGCCTGTCCAAGTTGGGGAATTACGATGATGCCGACATTGACCGCCTCGGGAATTGAACCCCTATTCCGTCTCCTCGGGCGCTACATGCCGCTCGAAGAGGCGGACCGCCGCGCTCTCGGCACGCTAGAGACCGGGCCGGTGTGCCTCGCCGAAGCGCGCAGCGACATCGCGCACGAGGGCGACAACCCGACGGTCATCCGCCTGCTGATTTCCGGCTGGGCGTGCCGTTACAAGGACCTGCCCGACGGGAGGCGCCAGATTGTCGGCTTTTTCCTGCCGGGCGATTTCTGCGATCTCAACATCTACATCCTCTCCGAGCTCGACCATTCGATCGGCGCGCTGACAGCGGTGCGCTATTACGAGATCCAGCCGCGGCAGTTCCAGGAGGTGATCGACCAGCGCCCGCACCTGCTGCGCGCGCTGCTGTGGCACGAGATGGTCTCGGCCGGAATCCAGCGCGAATGGCTGCTGTCGATCGGACAGCGCTCGCCGCTCGAGCGGCTGGCGCATCTGTTCGTCGAGCTCTATTGTCGCCTCAAGGCGGTGGGGCTGGCGACGGGCACGGGTTTCGACCTGCCGATCACCCAGAACCATCTCGCCGAGGCGAATGGCCTCAGCCTCGTGCACCTCAACCGCACGATCCAGGAAATGCGGCGCGAGGGGCTGATCGAGCTGTCCGAGCGGCAATTGCGGATCGTCGATCTCGACCGGCTGAAGCGGGTGGCTATGTTCAACGACAACTACCTGCACTTCAACCGCTAGAGTGCGGGCAGGGTCTGGCTGGCAAAGCCCCAGCCCTTCAACGCGGGTGAGGCGGCGCGCTTGGCGAGCGCCTTCGCGTCGGTAATCGCGAAGGGGTGGGCGCTGAGGCTGTCGGCGAGTTCGTCCCAGCTCACCGGCACGGCCACCGGAGCGCCGTCGCGCGCGCGGGCGGAGTAGGGCACCACCGCGGTGCTGCCGCGCTGGTTGCGCAGCCAGTCGATGAATATCCGGCCCTTGCGCTTGGCCTTGCTCATGGTCGCGGTGAAGCGCTCAGGCTCGGCCACGCTGAGCGCCTCGGCGAAACGGCGGGCGAAGTCCTTGTGGTCTTCCCACGAATGGCCGGGGGTGAGCGGGGCGATGACATGCACCCCCTTGCCGCCCGAGAGCATCGCGAAGCTGGCAAGGCCGATCTCGGCAAGGTGCTGGCGGATGGCCTGTGCGGCCTGCCTGACGTCGCCCCAGTCGAGGCCCTCGTCGGGGTCGAGGTCGAAGATCATCCGGTCGGGGGCCTCCACCCCATCCGCGCGCGAGGCCCAGGCGTGGAATTCGATCGTGCCCATCTGCACGCATTGCAGGATGCCGCGCGCATCGGCGAGGGCGAGGTAGTCCTCGGTCCCCCCGTCCTTCTCGCGGATCGGCACGCTGTGCACGGCGTCACCCAGCGCGCCACTGTCGTGCTTCTGGAAGAAGCACTTCTTCGCGCGGCCTTGCGGACAGCGGACAAGACTGATCGGGCGGTGGGCGAGAAAGGGCAGCATCAGCGGCGCGATGGCGACGTAGTAATCGGCCAGATCGCCCTTGGTCTCGCCGGACCCGGGAAAGATCACCCGCTCGCGGCTGGAAATAGCGACATCGGGGGCGGGAGGGGGAGCGGCTTGCGGGCGCTCGGGCCTGACGGCCTTTGCGTGCTTGTCGGTGCGCAGACCGATGAAGCTGGCGTGGCGCACGCTGCCGGCGGCGGTGAATTCGGCGAAGGCGACTTCGGCGACCAGTTTCGGGGTGAGCCAAGTGACCCCGCGCGCGGCGGTCTTTTCCACCTCGACCGGCGGCGTCTTGCGCACCAGCGGCTTCATGCGCGGCGCAAGGTCGGCCATCGTGTCGCCATCGAAACCGGTGCCGACATTGCCCTTGTAGACCAGCTTATCCCCTTCATGTTGCGTGAGCAGCAGCGAGGCGAAGGGCCGTCCGCGCGCGCTTGACGCCTTGAAGCCGATGATCACGAATTCCTGCCGACGGGTGCATTTGACCTTGACCCAGTTGCGGCTGCGACGGTGGGCATAGGGGGCGTCGATCGCCTTGGCGATGATCCCCTCCTGCCCGGCGCCGCACATCGCATCGAGCAGCTTTTCGCCCGCGCCGATCACGTGGTCGGCGACATGGATGGGGGGCGGGGCCTCGGCGAGCAGCGCCTCGAGCCGCTCCTTGCGCTCGATATTGGGGAGGGCGGTCAGATCCTCGCCATCGAGTTCGATGAGGTCGAAGGCGTGGAAGGCCAGCGCATCGCCGACGCCTTGCGCGCCGTGGCCGCGCTTGAGGATTGCCTGAAGCGCGGAGAAATCGGGATTGCCCTTGGCATCATGCGCCACGATCTCGCCGTCGATCAGCGCGCTCGGCAGGTCGAGCGCGGCGATGGCGGCGGCGAGGGGCGCGAACTTGTCGGTCCAGTCCTGTCCGCTGCGGGTATGGACGCGCACCTCCTCGCCCTTCGCGGCGACAAGCGCGCGGTAGCCGTCGAACTTGATCTCGTGCATCCAGCCATTGCCGGCGGGGACGGCGTCGACGAGCGTTGCCAGCTGCGGCTTGCGGAAGGCGGGGAGTTTGGCCGCCTTCGCTTTCGCAGAGGGCGCCGGAGTCTTTCGGGCCTTCGGCTTCGGCGGGACGGGGGCGGGAGTGGGCGCGGCGTCCTTTCCCGCCGCGATCTCGGCCATCGACCGCCCCGTCGCGACGCTGGTGAGCGCCTGCTCCACCAGCGTCTCGCCTTCCTCGGCGAAGGCATCGGTGACCTTGCGCAGCAGCCAATTCTCGCGCTTCTCGCCCGGGCGCGGCTTCAGCCGGATCAGCATCCATTCGCCCTTCATCCGCTCGCCTTGCAGGGTGAAGTGGAGGTGGCCGTCCTCCAGATCCTTCGCGCTCTTGCCCGCAATCGGCGCCCAGGTGCCGCGGTCCCACAGCATCACCGTGCCGCCGCCATATTCGCCCTTGGGGATGGTGCCCTCGAAGCTGGCATAGCTGAGCGGGTGATCCTCGGTGCGCACCGCGAGGCGCTTGATGGCGGGATCGAGGCTCGGGCCCTTGGTCACCGCCCAGCTCCTGAGCACGCCGTCCACCTCCAGCCGCAAGTCCCAGTGGAGCCGGCTCGCCGCGTGCTTCTGGACGATGAAGCTGTTGCCCGCTGCCTTGGCCGCCTTGCCCTGCGGTTCGTTGGTGCGGGCAAAATCGCGCTTGGCGTTGTAGGCGGCGAGCGGATCGGGCTTGCGCGGCATGACCGGCTCAGGCGCGCTTGCGGGCAGCGGGCTTCTTGGCGGGCGCCTTCCTGGCCGGGGCCTTCTTCGCCGGAGCCTTGCCCTCGCTCCCCACCGATTTCTTCAGCGCCGCCATCAGGTCGACGACATTCCCGCCCCGGCTGTCCGGCTCGCCCGCATCCTCGATGATCGCCTTGCCGGACTTCGACTTGGCCTTCTTCGCGATCAGCGCCTTCAAGGCCGTGACATAGCGGTTCTCGAACTCGCCCGCATCAAAGGGTGCGGTGCGTTTCTCGATCAGGGCGGTGGCGAGATCGAGCAGCTCGGGCTCGGGCTTGGCATCGTCGATATCGGCAAAGAAGCTTCGGCCCGCGCGGACCTCGTCGGCATAGCGCAGTGTTTCGAGCAGCAGCCCCTTGCCGCAGGGCTTCAGGGCCACGAGCTTCTCGCTGCCGCGCACCGACAGCTGCCCGAGCGCGACCTTCTTCGACTGCCGCAGCGCCTCGCGCAGCACCACGAAGGCCTGTTCGGCGAGCTCGTCCTTGGGGGCGACGTAATAGGGCTTTTCGAAATAGAGCGGGTCGATCTCGTCGCTCCCTACGAACTGCACCAGTTCGAGCGTGCGCCTGCTTTCGATCTTCACCGCCTCGATCTCGCGCTCCTCGAGGAGGACATACTGGCCCTTCTCGACCTCGTAGCCCTTGATGATCGCATCGCGGTCGATCGGGCCGATGCCGGGCACGACCTTTTCATAGGCGATGCGCTTGCCGCTGGGCTTGTGGATCTGGTTGAAACGGATTGCCGCGCCCGCCTTGGTGGCGGCGAAGACTTCCACCGGGATCGAGACCAGCGCAAGGCGGATCTGCCCCGACCAATAGGCGCGTGCTGCCATGCTTGTGATGCCTCCCGGGTCGAATCGTCCGCCCGGTGGGCTGTGCCGCGCGCGCCCTCATCCCGCACTAACCTAGGCGTGTGCCGCCGTGCGGCGCGCGGGCGACAAGGGGGAAGGCCATGACCGAATCGAACGCAGGCCTGCCCAAGGAGAGACCCCATGTCGCGCACATCCGCCCGCAGCCACGCCCCCAACGCCCGCAGCGAAGAGCCTTCGAGCATCATCGCCACCGCCGCCAGGAGCGTGCTGGTCACCGCCGGGGTCGCCGCGATCGCCAACCTCGGGCGCAAGGCCATGACCCAGGCGCCGACCGCGATGGCGCGCGACTGGTGCGAGGGCCTGACCCGCGAGCACGAGGCGACGCTGGCCGCGATCGACAAGCTGATGGCGACCTCGGCCGAGCACCCCCACCGGCGCACCGTGCAGATCACCGCGATCAAGCACATGATCACCAAGCACGCGCTGCAGGAAGAGAACGTCATCTACCCGATGATCGCGCGCGAGGCGGCCGATGCGACGGGCGAGCTCAACAAGGAGCACGGCGAGGTGAAGGCGATGCTCTTTGAACTCTCCCGCATGGACAAGGCCGACCCCGCCTTCGCGACCACGCTGGCGCAGCTGCGCAGTGCGCTCGACGAGCACATGCGCGAGGAGGAAGAGGTGCTCTTCCCGGCGCTGCGCGATCGGCTCTCGCAGGACGAGAACCGCAAGCTCACCCGTGCGATGAACATGGCCGGCGTGATGGTCGCCTGAACACCGCTCCCCAGGATAGAAGGAACATTCAATGGCCAAGCAGCCGCAACGCGACGCGCTCCAGATGCTCGCCGACGATCACCGCACCGTCGAGGCATTGTTCGAGAAATACGACAATGCCCGCAGTGCCTCGGTGCAGGCCAAGATCGTGCGCCAGATCTGCGAGGAACTGACGATCCACGCGATGGTCGAGGAACAGGTTTTCTACCCAGCCGTCCACGACGTGGTCGAGGATGACATGATGGACGAGGCGCAGGTCGAGCATGACAGCGCCAAGGCGCTGATCCTCTCGCTGATGACGGCCGAACCCGGCGAGGAATTCTACGAGGCCAAGGTCAGCGTGCTCAAGGAGCAGGTCGAACACCACGTCTACGAGGAGGAGCGCCAGCGCGGCAGCATGTTCGCGCAGGTGCGCAAGGCCGACATCGATCTGGACGTGCTCGGGCAGGAGATGGCGGCGTTGAAGAAGCAGCTTCAGGAGCAGGCCAAGGCCGGAGGGTTGCCCCAGCCGGAGAAGATCGCCCTCTGATGGCAGCGCGAGACGATCCGGCGGCGGCAACGACCGCCGCCGTTCCGGACATCGACGAACTGCATGCCGCGGCGCGTGCGCTGCTCGGGGCACTGGATGCGGCGGGGATGAAGCTGGTGACGGCCGAGAGCTGCACCGGCGGCTTCCTCGCCTCGCTGCTCACCGACATCGAGGGGCTGAGCCACGGCTTCGACCGCGGCTTCGTGACCTATTCGAACAGCGCCAAAGAGCAGATGCTGGGGATCGACCGCGGGCTGATCGCGCGCAGCGGCGCGGTCAGCGAGCCGGTGGCGCGGGCCATGGCGCAAGGCGGCCTCGACCGTTCGCGCGGGGGTATTGCGCTGGCGATCACCGGGATTGCGGGTGGCGACGACCCCCAAGAGCGCGAAGGGCCGGGGGTGGTCTATGTCGCCGCGGCGATCCCGCACCAGTCATGGGTCTATCGCAAGGATTACGGCGAGCGCCCGCGCGCGGCGGTCCGCAACCTCGCGGCCGCGGCGGCGCTGGCGGCGGGGATGCGGGCGATGGCGTGGAAGCAGGCGCTCTAGCGCTCTAGCAGGCGTCCGGCGCGGTGCTGATCGCAAGAGCGAGATCGTGCCCGCCGCCCACCGCCAGCACCACCAGCGAACCGTCCTGCCGGGTGTGCACCGCCCGGCTCTCCCGCCTGCCGGTGACGGTGTTGACCTGCGTCACTCCGTAACACCCCGGTGCAAGGCCGGTGAGCTCAATCCGCGCGGCGATGGTCTCGTGGTGTTCGTTCGGCATCAGGCAGATGATCGCCTGATGCGCATCGCCGCAGCCAGCCACCAGCCCCTCGAAATCATGGACCGCGAGCCGATCCCCGAGCGACGCGCGGGCGAAGCGGGCCCAGTCGATCAGCGGCAGGAAGGCGGCGAGCCCGGCTTGCGCCGCGTGCATCGCGGGCAGCAGCACATGCGGATGGCGATAGGGCCAGCGCATCCCGCCCCCTGCGCCGCCGCTTGCCAGATGCGCCCACTGGGTGCGGCGGAAGCAGGCAACATCGAAGCTGTCGGGCAGCGTCGTCCCGCCATCGCAGAAGGTGTGGACCGGGCCGTGCTCGCTATCCATCAGCGGGCGCAGCGGCGGGCACTGTTCGAGCGCCGCGCCCAGCAGCCGCACCGTCGCCTCGGCCGGGACGAGCGTGCTGGCGGGCGCATCGAGCGTGCCGGGCTCGTAAAGATGGACGCTCGCGAAATCGAGCGAGGGGTGGCGGAACACCACCTCGCCGAGCTCGGGCGTGGCGACGAGATTGGGGTGGAACACCGAGGCGGTCTGCAGATGCGCGCGGCCGTGGCGGGCGATCTCCTCGGCCCTGAGCGCTGCAGAGACCTCGGAGACGAAGGCATGGGTCGCGGCGAGC
>NZ_JAMNXL010000063.1 GCF_023653175.1 Erythrobacter sp.
ATCCCCGCGCCGTCATTCGGGCGGGTCAGCAGCACGAACCCGGCGCGCGCATTGCGGGTGCCGCTGTTCGCCGCAAGAAAATCGGCGCGCTTGGTAAGAACGGAGATCATGGGAATGTCGCTCATACGCCAACAGGAGAGGCGACAAAAGTCAACGGGCTCCCAGAGGGCGCCCGCAAGCGCGAACGCGCGTCGCGGCTTTTGCCGCGGAAGCCAAGCGGGCCGAACGGCCCGCGCCCGGCGCCTGAGGGCGCCAGACGATTAGGCGCAGAGCTTCTTACGGCCGCGGGCGCGGCGGGCGCGCAGGACCTTCTGGCCGCCCGGGGTGGCCTTGCGTGCGAAGAAACCGTGACGGCGGGCGCGCACGAGATTGCTGGGCTGGAAGGTACGCTTCAGATCATCCTCGAAAAGCTGACCGGCATGAGACGCCGGGGCCCGCGACGAAAGCGAGCCGTAAACAGACCGGCGCCGTTATGGGAAAGCGATGCCAGAGTCAAGCAAGCTGGCACCCTGGAGGGCATAGGCCAGACGCGGGGCAGGCGCGGCAGGCGCGCTCTGCGCAAGGAGCGGCGCACGCAGCATCACGCCGAGACTTGCCCCCGCCCGGGCCAGAGCGAAGCGGACGGTGCTTGCCGCATCATCATCGATGCTGCGCGCGGCAGGGGCGATCCAGCGCGCCATCTCTGCGCCCTCGAGCCACAGCGCGCCCGCGTGCGGCACCGAATTGGTCATGGCGTAGAAATCGCGCGCCTGCGTCTCGCTCATGCCCATCTCGGTGTAATAGTCGAGATAGAGGCGGTTTTCCGGGGCGTCGGGGGCGAAATCGGACGGTTCGCGGCCACGCTCGTCGCGCCACGAATGCACCGCGAACAGCGCGCCGGGGTCGATCGTGCGGCGGGTGCCGGCGAGGAACAGCTCGACCGCGCCCGATCGCGCCGAGCCGCCTGCCGGGACATGCGTGGCAAGCCCGGCAGCCCGGATCGCGCGGCCCAATCTCAAGTTGGCCAGATCGTGGCTGGTTCCCGGAGCATCGACGAAGGCAAGAACCTCGAGCCCCGGGAAGGCGGCGAGCATCGCGGCGAAGGCCTGCGGCGACGCGGCATCGGTGGGGGCGACGAGCGCGGCGTGACGCGCGTCGATCACCCGGAACGGCCCGAAGGCGGCGATTCCCGCAGCGCTGGCGGGCAGGCGCGCGCCTTGCGCGATGAAGCGCACCGGCTGGGGATCCTCTACGCCAATCTCTGAGACGGTCTCCGTGATGGTGACCGCCCCTGAGCGGATGACCGTGGCCGACACGGGCTCGAAGGCTGCGGCAGTGACCGTGGCGGGACTGTCCTCGACCCGCACCCATTGGCCGGTGGCCGGATCCCATTCCTCGACCCAGCTCACATGGCTGACCACGCGCGAGCCTTGCTGCGCGAGCGCGCCGCTGCCGGGGAGCAGCAGCGCAAGGGCAGCCAGAAGCAGGGCAATAGCGCGGTTCATGGCCACGAATGTCGCCCGTCGCCCCTTCCGATTTCGCCAAGATTTATGCTTTAAAAAAGCCTTAGCATTCGCGCGGGTGGCTTCGCGAAGAAGCGGCTAACCCTATTCGCTCGACAAGCCCACTGAAACCTCGCATTATCAGCGCCTTGGGGCGGACGACAAAGCATTGGGGGTTGCCGATGGTCGCGCTGGTGAGAACGGTTGCCTATCTCGGGCTCGAAGCGCGCGAGGTCGAGGTGCAGTGCCATATCGGCCCGGGCCTGCCGAGGTTCAACGTCGTCGGCCTGCCCGACAAGGCGGTGAGCGAGAGCCGCGAGCGGGTCTACGCCGCCCTCGCCGCGATCGGTCTCGCGCTGCCGCCCAAGCGGATCACGGTCAACCTCAGCCCCGCAGACCTCCCCAAGGACGGATCGCATTTCGACCTGCCCATCGCGCTTGCCTTGCTGGCGACGATGGGCGTGACCGATGCCGAGCAGCTGGGCGACTGGATCGCCGTGGGCGAGCTGGCGCTGGATGGCCGGGTGGTCGCGAGCCCCGGCGTGCTGATCGCCGCGCTCCATGCGAGCACCGTCGGCAGCGGGCTCATCTGCCCCTTGGAGCAAGGCCCCGAGGCGCGCTGGGCGAGCGGGGTGCCGGTGCTCGCCCCGCGCGATCTCACCAGCCTATTGGGGCACCTGAAGGGCACGCTGGTGCTCCCCGAACCGGCGCGCGGCGCGGTGGCGGAGGCGCCCGGGGGCAATGACCTCAGGCAGGTGAAGGGGCAGGAAACCGCCAAGCGCGCGCTGGAAATCGCGGCGGCTGGCGGCCACAACCTGATGATGGTCGGCCCGCCGGGATCGGGCAAGAGCCTGCTCGCCTCGTGCTTGCCCGGCATCCTCCCCCCGCTGACACCGGCCGAAGCGCTCGAGGTGTCGATGGTGCAATCGGTCGCCGGAATGCTCGAGGCCGGGCGCATCAGCCGCGCGCGGCCCTTCCGCGCGCCGCATCATTCCGCCAGCATGGCCGCACTCACCGGCGGGGGGCTGAAGGTGCGCCCGGGCGAGGTGAGCCTTGCGCATCTGGGCGTGCTGTTCCTCGACGAATTGCCCGAATTCCAGCGCCCGGTGCTCGATTCGCTGCGCCAGCCGCTCGAGACCGGCCATGTCGACGTCGCCCGCGCCAATGCCCACGTCACCTTCCCCGCTCGCGTCCAGCTTGTAGCGGCGATGAACCCGTGCCGCTGCGGCTATGCGGGCGATCCGGCGAGGAACTGCAACAAGTACCCGCGCTGCATCGGCGATTATCAGGGCCGCCTGTCCGGCCCCCTGCTCGACCGCATCGACCTCCACGTCCATGTCGGCGCGGTGAGCGCGCTCGACATGACCCTCCCCCCGCCCGCCGAGGGCAGCGAGGCGGTCGCCGCGCGCGTCGCCGCCGCGCGCCAGCGTGCCGTCGCGCGCGGCGTCCGGTCGAACGCGGAGCTGGAGGGCGAACTGCTGGAAGCTCACGCCACCCCCGACGAGGCGGGTCGCAAGCTGCTGCTGCAGGCAGCCGAGAAACTGCGCCTCTCCGCGCGCGGCTACACGCGGGTGCTGCGCGTCGCGCGCACCATCGCCGACCTCGCAGGCACCGAAACGGTCGGCCGCGTCCATATCGCCGAAGCGCTATCCTATCGGCTGATGACAGGTTAAGGAGCGCGCTCAGGGCCGCCCCCCTCCCGGCCCCGGCAAAGGCGCAGCGGCGATTTTCGAGGATCCTTCAGCACTGGCTTTGGAAGAGCCGCGCGGGCCTGCCCGATGGCTCGCCGCCCTGCGCGACATGTCGCGGCGCAGGAAGCTCGCGAGCCTTGCCATCGCGCTCGCGCTTGAAAGCTTGCTGATCCTGCTGCTGCTGACGCTTGGCGCGAACATCGTCGGCGAGGAGGATGCCAAGGAGGAGATCACCACCTTCAAGGCGCAGGAATTCGCCGCCCCGCCCGAGCCCGAGGCGGAGACCGCGCCCGAAGAATCCGCCCCTGCCGATGCGCCCGACACCCCGCAAACAGAGCAGCCGGTGCCGATGTCGCCGATCAAGCCCTCGCCGCTGGTGCTGCGGCCCCAGCCCGCCCCGCCCCCGCCGCCGCCCGCGCCGAGCCCGCCGGAACCGCAGCCCTCGCCGCAGCCATCAGCGCGGCCCTCGCCCAAGATCGGCGCGCGGATTCGGCCCAATGCGGGCTACGGCCCGGTCGACACCGGCAACCCGCGCACCGCGGGCGATAGCGAGCGGGTCGGCACCATGGCCAATGGCGAGCCGCTCTACGCCGCGCGCTGGTATCGCGAGCCGACCGATCAGGAGCTCTCAGGCTACCTCTCGACCGCCAATGGCCCCGGCTATGCGCTGATCGCCTGCAAGACGGTCTCGGGCTATTATGTCGAGGATTGCCAGCTGCTCTCCGAAGGCCCGCAAGGCTCGCAGATCGGCCGCGCGGTGATGGCGGCCGCGTGGCAGTTCCGGGTGCGCCCTGCGCGGATCGGGGGCGCCGAGCAGTTCGGCAGCTGGGTGCGGATCAGGATCGACTACACGGTGCGCCGCGCAAAGCCCTAACCGCTCAGATGCTCGCGCACCACGGCGATGAAATCCGGCCCCCAGGTCTCGAGCTTCTTCACCCCCACGCCGGGGATCGTGCCCAACTCCGCCAGCGTCTCGGGGCATTGCATCGCCATGTCGCGCAGCACCGAATCGTGGAAGATGACATAGGCGGGAAGGCCATGCTCGGAGGCGAGCGCCTTGCGCTTGGCGCGCAGGGCCTCGAACAGCGGGTTGCCGATCGGGTTGGGCGCGCTCTCCGCGCCGCCGCGCGCACGGCGGCTCCGGCGTTCGCGCTTGGGGGGCGGCTCGGCGATGGTCACCCCGGCCTCGCCCTTGAGCACGGGGCGCGCCTCGGGGCCCAGCGCGAGGCCGCCGTGCTCGGTCGCGATGAGCATGCCGCGAGCGACCAGCGCGCGGGCCAGCGGGCGGATCAGCGCGGCCTCTGAAGAGGTGACGATGCCGAACACCGAAAGCTGATCATGCGCGCGCGAGACGATGCGCTCGTCGCTCTGCCCGGTCAGCACCTTTTCGATATGGCCGATGCCGAAGCTCTGGCCGGTGCGGTAGACGGCGGAGAGCAGTTTGCGCGCAAGCTCGCTCGCCTCGACCACCTTGGGCGCTTCGAGGCAGTTGTCGCAATTGCCGCAGGCTTCGGGCGGGTGCTCGCCGAAGTGGCGGAGGAGGATCGCACGGCGGCAGGTCGGCGCCTCGACCAGCGCGGCAAGCGCGTTGAGGCGGGCGTTTTCTGCCGGAAGGCGCTCGGGCTCGACCTCGCCCAGCCATTGCCGCGCGCGGGCGAAGTCCGAGACGCCCCAGAACAGATGCGCTTCCGAAGGGTCACCATCGCGGCCCGCGCGCCCCGTTTCCTGATAATAGGCCTCGATCGACTTCGGCAGGCCAGCGTGGATCACGAAGCGCACGTCGGGCTTGTCGATCCCCATGCCGAAGGCGATGGTCGCGACCATCACCATGCTTTCGGAGGCGACGAATTCGGACTGCACCCGCGCGCGGCGTTCCGGCTCCAGCCCCGCGTGGTAGAAGCCCGCCTCGCGCCCGGCGCGGGTGATCGCGGCGGCGAGGTCCTCGGCCTGCTTGCGGCTGGGGGCGTAGACGATGCCTGCGCCGTCGAGGCGCTGGAGCAGCTCCGTGATCTGGCGCGGGCCGTTGTCGCGCGGGGTGATGGCGTAGCGGATGTTCGGGCGGTCGAACCCGGCGACAATCAGGCCCTCGTCGGGAATGCCGAGCTGCACCAGAATGTCGGCCCGCGTCGCCCGGTCGGCGGTGGCGGTGAGCGCGAGGCGCGGCACATCCGGGAAGCGGTCGAGCACCGGGCGCAGCATGCGATAATCGCGGCGGAAGTCGTGGCCCCATTCGGAGACGCAATGCGCCTCGTCGATGGCGAAGAGCGAGACCGGGGCGCGTTCGATCAGGTTCTGGAACCCCGCGGTCGAGGCGCGTTCGGGGGCGACATAGAGGAGGTCGAGTTCACCCGAACGGAAGGCCTCGGCGGTGGCGGCATTGTCGCTATCGGCCGAGGTCATCGAGGCAGCGCGGATGCCGGCGGCGGTCGCCGAGCGGATCTGGTCATGCATCAGCGCGATCAGCGGCGAGATGACGATGGCCGTGCCTGCGCGGGCGAGCGCGGGGATCTGGTAGCACAGGCTCTTGCCCGCGCCGGTCGGCATCAGCGCGAGGGTATGCGCGCCCGCCATGACGCGGGAGATCACCGCCTCCTGCTGCCCGCGAAACGCGGGGTAGCCGAAGGTGCGGTGGAGGATTTCATGGCATTCTGGGGGCACGGCCACGTTCATGGCCGCCGCCCTAGCCGACGGCGGGCGCGATGGGCACCCGCCGCATCGCGCCTATCGACGGATTAGCGTAGGGAGGCCTTCTTGGTGGCAAGATCGACCACGTCGCCCTGCGCCAGATCCGCACCGCGTGTCGCGATGCTGCCGTCGGCCCGCTTGCCGAGGTCGGCGGGGCGCACCAGCCACAGGTCCTGCGGGCCGAGAATCCGCCCGTCATGCGCAAGGATCGAGACCGGGCCGATCGCAAGCCGGTCACGCTCGTCGACCAGAACCGGGTCCTCGACGACCCGCTCGGCCCCGTATTTCTGGCCCCACTGGCGCAGCGCGAGCATCGCCGGCAGCAGGTCCATGCCCTTTTCCGTCAGGCGATATTCGATCTTGCGGCGGTCATCGGCGCAAGGCTCGCGCTTGAGGATCCCGTGCTCGACCAGCTTGGCGAGGCGGTTGGAGAGGATGTTGCGGGCAATCCCGAGCTCGGTCAGGAATTCCTCGAAGTGCTTGAGACCATTGAAACTCGCGCGCAGAATCATGAACGACCAGCGTTCGCCCATCACCTCGAGCGCCTGCGGCAGGCCGCATTCGATGAGTTCGCGCAGCGGTTCTCTCAAATCACCCATAGGTCCGTGTCCCTTCCCCTTCCGGGGTCGTGTGTAACCGATTTTGCAGGCCACACAAAAAAATTTCAGTTTTCAGTTGCAACTCACAACCTAGTTGGTTAGGTAGCGAATAGCAACCGGTTTCGAATCGAAATGTTGCATTGCAAAACACGGTAACAGAGACCATGGGGCAGCTGCCCCAAAACACAAAAGGCAAAGGACACCCCCGATGACCAACTCCTTCTCCCTCCCCCGCACCGGCAAGTTCGCGATCCTGGCTTCGGCACTGGTCTACACCGGCCTCAGCTTCGGCGTCGCCAGCAGCAGCGCCCCGCTGAGCGCGGCCGGCACCGCCTATTACAGCGCCACCCTCGCCGCCCCGGCCAGCGAATCGCGCTTCGTCGCTGGCGGCGTTGCCTGGACCTGCGAAGGCACCACCTGCGTCGCCAACAAGGCGAGCGCGCGCCCCTTGCGCATCTGCCGCGGCCTCAACCGCAAGTCGGGCGAGATCGCCAACTTCAAGGTGCTCGGTCAGCCGATCGAGGCCGAGGAACTGGCCAAGTGCAACGGCTAAGCGCCGCTGACTGACACGAAGTCCCTCTCTGACCGGGCGTCCCCCCTCTCCAACCCGGTCAGAGCTCCAGAAGCCCCGGCGCGCCGTTCCCACAGCGCGACCGGGGTTTTTTGGTGGAAAGATGACCCATGAGGGAAGCGCTGGATCGGGCCCACAGGGTCCGCGAGCGCACGCGCGCGAGCCGCAGGCGCCCCACAGCGTAGCGGAGGGAACAGCGCCGAGGACGTCCGCGCGAAGGCGCGGACGCAAACAGAAATCAGAGAAGCCCGGCAGCGACCAGCTGCGCTTCAAGGCTCACCGCATCGGTGAACAGATGCGCATCCCAGCCGCGCGCCTTCGCGGCGGCGATGTTGGCCGGGTTGTCGTCGGTGAAGAACAGCGCATCCCCGCGCCGCCCGCTGCGTTCCTCGACGATCTCGTAGATCCGCGGCTCGGGCTTGGCGACCTTCTCCTCGCCGGAAACGATGATGTCGATGAAGTGGTCGAAGATCGGCTGGGTCGGGCGGAACATGGCGAAGAACTCGTCGCCAAAATTGGTCAGACAGAACAAGGGCACCCCCGCCCCTGCCAGCCGTTCGACCAGCTCGTGCGAGCCCTCGACCGGGCCGGGCACGGTCTCGTTGAAGCGCGTCGCATAGGCGCGGATGTGGTGTTCATATTGCGGGTAGAGCGCGATGCGTTCGGGCAGCATGTCGGCGAGCGCGCGGCCGCGGTCATGCTCGAAGTGCCATTCCTCGGTGACCACGTTGGCGAGGAACCAATCGAGTTCTTCGCGGTCGTCGATCAGCTTTTCGAACAAGGCACCCAGCTGCCAGTGAAACAGCACCCGCCCGACATCGAACACCACGGCCTTGCGCATCACCAGCCCCCCAAATGCTCGCGGCCCGCGCTCCGGTCAGGAGGCGGGCCGCCGAATCCATGTCAGCCGCCGGACACCGGCAGCCGCGCCAGTTCAGCCCTGACGGGCCTTGAAGCGGCGATCGGTCTTGTTGATCACATAGGTGCGGCCGCGGCGACGGATCACGCGGTTGTCGCGGTGACGGCCCTTCAGCGACTTGAGGCTGTTGACGATCTTCATGGCACTTTTCCAAAAGAGAAGCGCGCCGGAAATGCTCCGACGCGCGGAAATTGAAGCGTGCCGTTAGCCGCGCGGCGCGGGCTCGTCAATGCGAGTCTGCCCCGATCAGCCCCGCAATACGGTCAATTTGCGCTCCCAGGCCAGCGCATGGGCGATGATCGTGTCGAGATCGGCGTTGTTCGGCTCCCACCCTAGCGTCTGCTTGAGCCGCGCGGGGTTGGAAATCAGGGAATCGGGATCGCCCGCGCGGCGCGGCTCCAGCCGGCGGTCGAGCTTGCGATTCGTTACCCGGTCGACCGCGTCGAGCACCTCGGTCACCGAGAAGCCGCGCCCATAGCCGCAGTTCATCGTCAGCGAGCGCCGAGGCTCGGCGATGAGCGCCTCCAATGTCAGCACGTGCGCTGCGGCCAGATCGCTGACATGGATATAGTCGCGCACTCCGGTGCCATCGGGGGTCACATAGTCGGTTCCGAACACGCTAACCGATTCGCGCTTGCCCAGCGCTGCCTCGATGGCGACCTTGATGAGGTGGGTCGCGCCCGCGGTCGATTGACCGCTCCGCGCCTGCGGATCGGCGCCCGCGACATTGAAATAGCGCAGCACGCCGTAGTTCAGCGGGTGCGCGGCGGCGACATCGGCGAGCATCTGCTCGGTCATCAGCTTCGACCAGCCATAGGGGTTGATCGGGCGCTGGGGGGTGTCCTCGCTCACCGCTGCCACATCGGGGATGCCGTAGGTCGCTGCGGTCGAGGAGAAGATGAAATGCGGCACGCCCGCCGTCACCGCCGCTTCGATCAGCGCGCGGCTCTTGGCGGTGTTGTTGTGGTAATATTTGAGCGGATCGGCGACGCTTTCGGGCACCACGATGCTGCCTGCAAAATGCATGATCGCAGCCGTGCCTTGTTCCGCAAAGATCCGCGCCAGCAGCGCGCCATCCTCGATATCGCCCTCATACAGAGGCACACCCTCGGGGATCGCGAAGCGGAAGCCCGTGGTCAGATTGTCGATCACCGCCACCGGCCAGCCCGCATCACGCAAGGCGAGCACCGCGTGGCTGCCGATATAGCCGGCCCCGCCGGTCACGAGCACAGAAGGTTTGCTGTCCGTCATCATCGCGCCCCTATCACACAAACAGCTTCAGAAAATCTCAACCTGCCACGGACACATCGTGGCCTGTGCACGTTCACGTGCACCCTTCCTTAGCGGACTGTGCACGTTCATCTGTGCAGCCTATAAGCGGCCGGTCACAAAAGGAACTTGCGCCATGTTGCCTTCCCGCATCGCCGCCCTCGCTCTGGCCGCTGCCGCGCTTGCGCTGCCGGGCTGCGCGACCACGCCCTATACCGGCCCGGTCGAGGTCACCCGCTTCGTCGCGCCAGCCGCGGGCAAGCTGGGCCGCGGCACGATCGCGATCACCTTCCTTGAGGAAATGAGCAACCTCTCCGCCCGCAATGCCTTTGCCGAAGCGGTGCGGGCCGAGCTGACCAAGGCGGGCTATACGGTCGTCCCCGAAGGCGTCCCGGCCGACCAGACCGCCGCGATCCGCACCAGCCGCACGCCGATCGTCGCGGCGCCCGTGCAGCGCAGCGGCCCTGTCAGCGTCGGCGTGGGCGGGAGTGCGGGGAGCTTCGGCTCGGGCGTCGGGCTCGGGGTCGGGATCAATCTCGGCGGCGGGCGCGAAGGGCCGGCGGCCAACACCACGCTCGAACTGCGCATCGGCATGACCGGGGGCGAGACCCTGTGGGAAGGCCGCGCGCAGATGACCACAGGCGTGAAGTCTCCCTATGCGCAGGTCGCGACCAGTGCGCGCACGCTTGCAGCCGGGTTGTTCAAGGACTTTCCCGGTGGCAATGGCGAGACCGTGACGATCGCCGCCAAGAAGCTTCAAGGAACCAAATGACCACTCTGTTCATCGATGCCGGGTTCGACAGCGGCAATATCGACGTGCTCGCCATCAGCGGGAACACCGCCCGGCTCGCGATCCGCCGCGACAATGCATCCGAGTTCTTCCAGTGGTTCCACTTCCGCGTGTCCGCGCCTGCGGGCGAGGAAGTGGTGCTGAAGCTCACCGGCCTTGCGGCGAGCGCCTATCCGGGCGGCTGGCCGGACTACAACGCCTGTGTCAGCGAAGACCGCGATTACTGGACGCGCGCGGCGAGCACCTATGACAAGGACGAGGACGGCGGCACGCTCACCGTGCGCTACATGCCCGCAGGCGGGGTGTTCTGGGTCGCCTATTTTGCGCCCTACTCGATGGAGCGCCACCACGATCTGATCGCCGAGGCCGCCTCGACCGAGGGCGTCGATTATGTCCGGCTCGGCACCACGCTGGATGGCCAGCCGATCGATTGCCTGGAAATGGGCGAAGGCGAGACTCAGGTGTGGCTCTACGCCCGCCAGCATCCGGGCGAAACGCAGGCGGAATGGTGGATGGAGGGCGCGATCGAGTGCCTGATCGATCCGGCCGATCCGGTCGCGCGGATGCTGCGGGCCAAGTGCCGTCTGCACATCGTGCCGAATTGCAACCCCGATGGTTCGCGGCGCGGGCATCTTCGAACCAACGCGGTTGGCACCAACCTCAACCGCGAATGGGCCGAGCCGACCCCCGAACGCTCGCCCGAAGTGCTGGCGATCCGCAACCGGATGGACGGGACCGGTGTCGACTTCGCGATGGACGTCCATGCCGACGAGGCGATCCCGGCGGTGTTCCTGGCCGGCTTCGAGGGCATTCCCTCGTGGAAGGAGGCACAGGGCGAGGGCTACTACCGCTATCAGGCGATCCTCGACCGCCGCACGCCTGATTTCCAGACCAAGCTCGGCTATCCCAAGGCCCCGGCGGGCCGCGCCAACCTCACCATGAGCACCAACCAGCTCGCCGAACGCTTCGGCGCGGTCGCGATGACGCTGGAGATGCCCTACAAGGACTTGGTCAGCTTCCCCGAGCCCGAGCAGGGCTGGTCGCCGGAGCGCTGCAAGCTGCTGGGCCGCGAATGCATGGCGGCGCTGGTCGAGTGGCTGGAGGGGCGGCAATAGCCTTTTAAATCAATTGCGAATTTGACATTTTCTTAGGCGCTGCACGATAACTCCAGAGTTAGTTCTGCTGTGGAGGTTCCGTGTCGACGTTCTTTGCTCTCGTCTTTGTGGCGGCGATCATCGGGGTTTTTCGACCCTATAAATTCATGCCTGACGCAAAGCGCTGGCATTATGGCGTCGCCGCGGCAGTCGCGTTTGTCTTGGTGGGGGTGTTCGGACCGCAAGCGCAGAATCCGCCGACCAAGGATGTGGCCCAGTCGGCTGGCGGGGCCACGAAGGCGGACGAAGCGTCCGAGAGCAGCCCGGCTCCGGCACCCGAAGTCAAAACCGCATGGATTTATACCGAAGACCGCGACGAGATGCGCGACGCGACTAGGAAGTTTGCCGAGGTCGAATCCGAAAACTCGGTCGATCTGCAATTCCCTTACGGCGAACAGTCGGCTTTCATCATGCTCAGGCGCGATCCACAGCACGGATTCGACATCATGTTCCGTGTTCGCAGCGGGCAGATCCTATGCCACAGTTTCACGAACGCCTACATCAATGCGAAGTTCGATGACGGCCCGATCCGCAAGTTTGCATGTGACGGATCATCCGACGGCACCAGCGAAGTCGCATTTATCCGCGACAGCAAGACTTTCCTCAAATCTCTGAAATCGGCGAAGAAAGCGGTGATCGAAGCCGAGTTTTATCAGAATGGCCGCGTGCAGTATGTGTTCAACACGCAGGGTCTTGAGTGGGAGTAGTCAACCACATCCCAAGGACCCACAATCGAGCCTTCCCCGGCTTGGCCGCGAAAAATCAGCCCAGATGCCCCGGCCCGAAGGCGTGGGGCAGCAGGGCTGACAGGCTCACCCGGCGCACGTCCTCGGCGCTGACGCACAGCACCAGCGGGTCGGTGCCGCCCAGCGCGGCGACCTCGTTGAGCACCTGGCGGCAGCGGCCGCAGGGGGTGATCGGATCGCGGTCAGCCTTGAGGCCCACCACCGCGACCGCCTTGAGGCCTCCGCGCCGCCCGGCCTCGAACGCCTTGGCGACCGCAACGGTCTCGGCGCAGAGCGACAGGCCGTAGCTTGCGTTCTCGACATTGCAGCCGGTGATCACCGCGCCGTCATCGAACAGCAGCGCCGCGCCCACGGGGTAGTCGGAATAGGGCGCATAGGCCCCGCGCGCCGCCGCGAAGGCCGCGTCGATCAGGGCCTGTTCCTCGGATTGCGAAAGGCTCACTTCTGCACCACCACCCATTCGACCGGATCCGCGCTCGCCTCGGTCATGCGCGCGCTGTTGGCGCTCCATAGCAGCCATGGCCGGCCCGCGTAATCCGGCCGCGCCCGGTCTCGGGCCAGCCACAGGTCGCGGGCGAGCGCGGTCGCGGTCCGGTGGCGGGACTGGAAGGCGGGAGAGAGCTTGAGGATCACCGGCTTGCCCGCGTGCAGCTCGATCTGGTTGATGAGCGTCATCAGCTCGCTCTCCACCGCGGCATCGCTGACCTTGGGATCGCAGGCGTCGGCGAGGCTGCCGAGCGCGATCGCGGGCGGCAGCAGACCCGCATCGCGCGGCACCATCTGGGCGAAGACCCCGCTCTGCGCGTCGGCGCCGAGGCAGGGGTCGAAGGGCAGGACGACGCCGACCTTGAGCCCGGCCTTGCGGGCGGCGGCGAACCGGTCGGGGAAGCCGCCGGGCGCCTCGGCCGCGGGCCCGCTGGCGAGGGGCAAGTAGACGAAACGCGCGCCGATCGCCTTGAGCGTCTCGAACCGCAGCGGCGCGGTGCCGGCGGGGACGAGCGCACCCTGCTCGGGATAGAGCTCGGGATCGGGTCGCCACTCGCGCATGTCCCACCACAGCCACGCGGCAAAGGCGAGGCCGAACAATACCAGCAGCGCCGCCAGCCGCAGCAGCCAGCGCCGCGGCGCGCGCCGTGTCCGGCGTGTCGCCCCTTTTGCCATGCCCCTCAGCCCTTGATGTGCAGCACGCAGATCAGCGTGAACAATCGCCGCGCGGTGGCGAAATCGGTCTCGACCTTGCCCTCAAGCCGTTCGAGCAGCAGTTCGGCGGCGTTGTTGTGGATGCCGCGCCGCGCCATGTCGATCGTCTCGATCTCCGCCGGGGTCGCCTTGCGGATCGCCTGGTAATAGCTGTCGCAGATCGCGAAATATTCGCGGATCGGGCGGCGGAAGCGCGCCATGCCGATCAGCAGCGTCTCGAGCAGCTGGTCGCCGGTGTCCTTGATGTCCATCGCCAGCCGCCCGTCGGTGACCGAGAGGTGGAGATTGTACGGCCCGCTCGCCCCCCGCTCGGCCGAGCGCAGCGGCTTGAAGGTGTTCTCCTCGATCAGGTCGTAGATCGCCACCCGCCGTTCCTGCTCGACATCGGCATTGCGCCACAGGATCGTCGCCTCGTCCAATGTCACCTGGGCAATGCGCTGCGCCCCCGCACCGCCGGGCGCGAGGGAGGGAGGCAGGGAATCGGGCGGCGTATCGGCCATGACCCATGCCTCTCGCAGATGGAGGGCACGCACTTCAAGCACTTCGACGCACTCTCCCCACTATCCACAGCGGCCAAGAAAAATATTGGCGCCTTTCACCCTTGCGCGCAGGCGCAGGCGCTGCGCATCAGGGCCGGATGGCCGAACCCGAAAAAGTCACCCCGATCAAACCCCAAGACCCTTCCGGCGAGCTGCCGGTGAAGAAGCTGCCCGCCAATCTCGACGCGGAAGCCGCCTTCCTTGGCGCGGTGCTGATCGACAACCGGGTGATCGAGGAATTGCCGGTCCCGATCCGGCCCGACCACTTCTTCGAACCGCTCCACGCGCGCATCTTCGAGCGCGTGCTGGCGCTGCTCGAGCGCAACGCCACCGCCTCGCCGGTCACCCTGCGCCCCTTCTTCGAGGCGGACGAGGCGCTGCGCGAACTGGGCGGTACGTCCTACCTTGCACAGCTCACCGCCAGCGGCGCAGGCCTGCTGGTGCCGCGCGAGCTGGCCCAGCAGATCTACGACCTTGCCCTGCTGCGCGAGCTGGTGAGCGTCGGGCGCGGGCTGGTCGAAGGCGCGCTCGACACCTCGCAGGACACCTCCCCGCTGGACCGCATCGCACAGGCCGAAGCCGACCTGTTCAAGGTCGCCGAGGGCGCGGCAACGGGGCGCGAGGCGGCGACGTTCCGCGAAGCCGCGATGGCGGCGATCAAGATGGCCGAAGCCGCGATGAATTCGGGCGGGGGCCTGTCGGGCAAAACCACCGGGCTTGCCACGATCGACCAGAAGACCTCGGGCCTCCACAATTCCGACCTCGTGATCCTCGCCGGGCGCCCCGGCATGGGCAAGACCTCGCTCGCCACCAACATTGCCTTCAACTGCGCCGAGGCGCATCTCAACTGGCAGCGCGAGGGCGGCGAGTTCAACTATGGCGCGCCGGTCGCCTTCTTCAGCCTCGAAATGAGCTCCGACCAGCTGGCGACGCGTATCCTCGCCGAGCAGGCGGAGATCTCCTCCGAGGCGCTGCGCAGCGGTAAACTGACCCGCGAGGATTTCCAGAAGCTGTCCTACGCCAGCCAGCGCCTTGCCGAACTGCCGCTCTATATCGACGACACCCCGGCGCTCACCATCGGCAGCTTGCGCACCCGCGCGCGGCGGATGAAGCGGCGGCACGACATCGGCCTGATCATCGTCGACTACCTGCAACTGCTGCAAGGTTCGGGCCGCGCGAACGACAACCGCGTCAACGAAATCTCCGAGATCAGCCGCGGATTGAAGACGCTGGCCAAGGAATTGCAGGTTCCGGTGATTGCCCTGTCGCAGCTCAGCCGTGCGGTCGAAAGCCGCGAGGACAAGCGCCCGATGCTGTCCGACCTGCGCGAATCCGGCTCGATCGAGCAGGACGCCGACATGGTGTGGTTCATTTTCCGCGGCGATTACTACCATCTGCTGGTCAAGCCCGACACGCCCGACGCCTCCTCGACGCCCGACGTGCAGGAGAAATACCGCCAGTGGGAGGAGAAGTTCGAAGGCCTCCAGGGCCGCGCGACGCTGATCGTCGCCAAGCAGCGCCACGGCTCGACTGGCAACGTCCCGCTCCACTTCCAGAGCGACATCACCAAGTTCACCTCACCCAACTTCAAGGACTATTCGGACTGGGGGCAGGAGTAGGGCGCGGGGGGCGGGTTTGGGGATGCCAGCATTCGGTCGCGAATGACCGGAGGTGGGTGGATAGGCGAATGGCGGATTTGACTCAATTTCAAGTGCAACCGGCCAATCGCCAGACTTAATTCCCCATAACGGCGACACACAGTCGTTCCCTCAATTTATGCGACGCTCATCCTGTGTCTGCTCAGATAGAGATGACCCGACGGCCTTGCGCCAGTTCGACGGACCCATCGTTGCTCTTGCTGGGGTCTCGTACCTGAGCTTCCATTTTCTTAAGGAAGGCTCGGTTTGCGTGTCTCAGGTCATTCATCAGCTTGAGTAGCCGCTTGTGATCCTTCTCAGTCGCAGGTGGGCCGCCCACCAGCCCCACTTCGCTAACATAGTTCTGCAGGACAAGTGCCGAGCTAGAGAACCAATGGGGGATTGAAGGATGAAGGGGCTGCTTCATCAATTCATACTCTTGAGGCCCGATCTCATTGATAGCGCGAATCTCTGTCCGCGTTGCCAGAAGCGGCTTCGCCCGAAGCATTTCTAAGTCAGCAAAGAAAGCCTGTGCATATGGATTTCGAAAGGGCCGCTCGCATTCCTTGAGGTCAAAAGGGTACGCTGGCTGCATGACCTCAAGTCCCGCGAATGGCTTCGGAAAATCCATGAGCCCGGGCAGCAGACGGTTTTTCCCGAAGCACACCTTGCTGAAGTAAATCGTGCCGTCAGGCGTCCTCTTTCTGGTCATTTCTGGGTATGGCAATCCCAGCCAGCGAGTAAGCATCCGAGGGCTTGAGGCGTTCTGAATAATCAGGCGGTTAATGCGGATTGCAAACGCGCTTGGCATGGAACCAAACATCGGAGTACCGACGCCCGCATACGTGAGCCCCTGCCCGCCCTCAGGTAGCAGCGTTATGCGCGCCCATCGGTCAGCCCACCGAACGCGCTGCCCCACATAGAACCTCGGTTGGGATGCTCGGAAAATGTTGGTCCCGAGGGTTCGGCCCGCGATCCAGAGGCCGACGCGGACTTTATCCAGCCAGTCCAAGAGAACCTCAACATCTGCCGCAGTTAAGGGCTGCTCGGATAGGAGCTTTTCGACCACTCGCTTGGCAAAGTCCTCTAAGACAGCGAACGCGTCATTGCAGATTTTGCAGGCGGGGAGTGTGTATGAGGAGAATGCATGCTGGCGAACCTGAAGGTTCTCGGGTCCGTTCGCGTAATGAACCCCAAAAAACGCATTCCGCTTCTCGTCGCCGGTGAGCTTCATGACCCACAAGGGGACCACATGCTCTTTGGTCTTTTCCTCCGGTGGCTGACCACAAAAGACGCAGGCTTTTACAGGACTTGCTTTCATTGGCTGATGATGACGTTGATTGCGGGCCCGCGCTAGAAAAAAGCAGGGCGTCAGGCACCCTTCAGTGCCTCGCAGACGCTGCAACGGGCGATCCCCAGCTGCTTGGCGATCACACTTGCCACCAGCGATGGCCGCTTCGGGGTCGCTTCTCGAACGGCAGCTTTTAGCGAGCAACAGCGATAGGCGCCGTTTCCTACACGCCTGCCAGCCGCTAAAACGCGCCCCGCTCTTTCCCATCGTACTGCCCGGCCTGCGAGGCCGCCCGATGCCCGAGGCGTGATTTAGCGCCCCGACTCCCTGTCCGTCCGCTTGACGAAACCGGACATGAGTAACTGAATTTATTGATGAAATGGCCGGCCAGCAAAGTTGACAGGGTGTAACCTTTGTCCGCTTTGGGTGCTCAGGCGCTGAGGGCGGCCTGCGCTGCGGGAGCCTCGGCCGCAGCCCGTTCATCGCGCGTCTCGGCCTTGGCCTGGTAGAGCGCGCGGTCGGCGAAATCGAAGAGGGCTTCGGCGTCAGCGCCGTCGGTCGGCCACTGCGCCACACCCGCGCTGGCGCCAACGCTTACCGCCACGCCGTCGATTACATGCGGGCGCACCAGAGCGATCAGCAGGCGCTCGGCGAGCGGGGCATCGTGGAGGCGCGAATGCGGAGGGATCAGCACCGCGAATTCGTCGCCGCCATGGCGGACCACCAAGCCGTCATCGCCGACCACTTCGCACAGGCGCTCGGCCACCCCGCACAGCAGGCGGTCGCCGAAGGCATGGCCGTAGCGGTCGTTGACCGGCTTGAACCCGTCGAGATCGAGCAGCGCCAGCCGGAACGGCGGCGCGTCCTCGCCCTTGGCGAGCAGGCCTGCGATCCGCTCGTCGAGCGCGCGGCGGTTGGCAAGGCCGGTGAGCGGGTCGGTGTTGGCAAGGTCGCGGGTCTGGTGCTGGAGTTGCAGCAGGTCGACCAGCATCGCGTGGCCTTGCAGGATGAAGCGCACAAGGATCAGCGTCGCCAGCACCAGGCTGGTCGCCGCGGCGATCTCCGCCGGGCGGCCCGACAGCAGCATCAGCGTCGAAATCGGCACCACGCCGATGACGAGGTTGAGGATCGCGGCAAAGCGGATCGCCGAGAGGCAATAGGCGGTCGCCAGCGCGCCCATGGCGATGATCATCGCGAAGGCGGCATGGGCCTCGGGCGGCGAGGCGAACCAGTTGATCACCGCCCAGCTGCTGCACATCACGCCGACCCAGCCCGAAACGCTGGCGGTCTTCCTCACCATCACCTGCGCGCGGCGCAGGCTGAGGTGGCGGCGGCGGCTGATCGCGTTCTCGATGAGGCCGAGCACGCACAGCACCGCGAGCAGCGCGGGCATGCCGTATTTGATGCCCCAGTG
>NZ_JAMNXL010000244.1 GCF_023653175.1 Erythrobacter sp.
GGCGCCGTTGTCAACGGCAGGGATCGCAGATCATGCAGATCGGCCTCGACCGACATGACGATTTCGCGGAACTGCGAGGTCCATCCCGGCGCTTCCTTGGTTCGCGCCATGAAGCGGGCATGGTGATGGATCGTCTCGAACAGTGCAGTCTCGAAACGGTCGGCAGCGTAGAGCACACCGTAGCTGCCATCGGTAAAACGGCTAGGCCGGTCAGTGCTGACATGGGTGAAAGGCGCCATAAGGTACGAGGCGCCATTGCCGCCGACGCGCCGGCCTGCTGGAACGAGGTCAAGATTGCCAATCGTCGTCATGATGCGGGGATTGGTCTTCTGCTCTGCCGAAATCAGCAGCGGCCAGTCGGCTGGATCGGCGATGTCCTCGAACAGATCAATCGGCGGAAAGGCACTCCGGATGATCCGAACAGCGCCCTTCCACTCAACTCTAGAAACGGGGATATCCGCCGCTTCGCTCACCAGCCACCGCGTGTCGCGTCGAGGTAGCGACGCACCCGCATAATGTCGGTCAGCTCGCCTCCCAGCATCACGTCGAGCGCACTCGCTCCGCCGAACGCTTCATTCGCCGCTCTGATCCAAGAATACCCGCGGGTGGCCTCCGAGAAGATGATCCGAAGCGCCTTGTGAATGCCCATGAGGTTGGACAGACGCGCACGACCGTCACGCGATACGCGCCCCGGCCCTTCCGCCTTCCAGCGGCGATAAGAGCGAACCGGCATGTCGAGCAGGGTTGCCGCCTGCTCGTCGGTCAGCTCCCACTTGCCGAACAGGTTGAGGACTGCCCGAAACATGGCAGCTGCCTCGTCCTGGGTAATCGGATCAGGACGGAAGGCGGTAACGGCAGTATCAACGGATTGCAGAGCCAGCACGACATTTCTCCATATGGCACTATATATGCTGAATGATGCCATTTGGCAAGAAACTATGCCGATGATGCCAGTTTGGCGATCACGCTCGCTGCGCCTTCAATCGCCACGAAGAGCCGGGTCTGGTAGCGGATGATCTCGGTGAAGCAGCCTTGAGCCTTATACCAATCGAGGCGGGCGGGGCTCCAACCGGTGAGCTCAATCCGCTGTGAGCCATTGACCAGGCTGCGTTTGACCATGAGCTTCTCGCGGGCCGCGAAATCGATGGCCCGGCCCGTCGCCAGAACAGTCTGGACAACGTCATCGGCAGACAGCGTCTGCTCGCGCTCGAGACCCAGCGCCCGACACAGTTCCGGAACACAATGGACGGGAACCTCCCGCCCGAGGAGCGAGCGGCCATCCGCCGCCGAGATGCGACTGACCTTCACGAAATCCGATGGCAGCTTGTCCCAGACCGGGAGCAGGAGACCCGTCGCAAGATAGAGGCGCTCGCGCTTGTGGCTCGTCCTCGCCTCTTCCACCTCGGCGGCCCATGCCTCGCGGAAAGCGCCGATGGCAATTTCCTCCCAGCTGCTTTCCGCCAACTGATCCCCGGTGATGTGACTGCGCCCCAGCGGACGCAGCAACTCAAAGCGGGTCACGCGCGTGCCGTCATCCGCAAGAATACTACGGGCGGGCACAATCAGCGCGACCCGGCCCGAGCGGGCGTTCAGAACGGGCCGCTGCCGTTGCCCCGTGAGGCCGTGAACCTCCTCGAGCCGCTTCAGCGTGAGCGGCTTCAGAGCTCTGGCGATTTCCAGTTCGAGCAGATGGGTGGTCGCGCCCGAGGCCGGATCGGTACGCAGCAGTGTGTCCGACAGGACAGTGAAGTCCTCGACCGCGATCGTCTCGAGGCCAAGATCGAGTGTGCCTGCCTGACGGGCGGCATCGATGCGCGCTTCGACCAACCCCATGAACTCATCGAAGATCGCGTTCTGCAGAGCAATGGGAAGAGCAAGAATGCGATTGAGCCACCGCTGGATCGAGGGCAGGTCATCGACCATTGAACCATCGGGCGCTTCGATCCGCAGGCCTGTTAACTCCTGAAAGCGCCCAAGGCTGACCGCCTCGAGTTTGCAGGTGAACAAGAGGCCGAACCAGCGATGAAGCGCCTCCTTGGCGTAGATGCTTTCGAGATTGTCGGCAGGATCGAAGAGGTTCTGTCCGCCGGTCTGGCGCTGCCCGCGGGTCAGAGCGCCGAGGCTGTCGAGGCGCCGGGCGATCGTCGAGATGAAGCGGCGCTCGCCGCGCACATCGGTGGTCACCGGCCTGAACAACGGAGCCGACGCCTGATTGGTGCGATTGGTTCGCCCTAAACCCTGGATAGCGGCGTCAGCCCTCCAACCCGGCTCAAGCAGGAAGTGGACGCGGCGGGCCTGGTTCTTCGCGGCCAGATCGGCATGGTAGCTGCGCCCGGTTCCGCCGGCATCGGAGAACACCAGGATGCGCTTGGAGCCGTCCATGAAGGCCTGAGTCTCGGCGACGTTGGCGCGCGGCGAGCGGGATTGGAGTTTTTGACGACCGTCATGGCCGACGATGAGCCGTCGCGTGCGACCAGTGACTTCCGCCACCTGGTCGACGCCGAAGCGTTCGATGATGGCATCAAGCGCGGTGGCGATCGGCGGCAAGGCGCAGAGCTGCTCGATCATCCGGTCGCGCGCGGCGAGTGCCGATCGGCAAAGCACCGGCGCGCCGAACTCGTCGCTCATCGGCTCGGAGCGAGGATTACCGTTTTCGTCGGTGAAGACGGCCATAAGTCGGACTGGAAAGCTCTTGGCCAGATAGTCGATCACATATTCCCGCGGGGACAGATCAATCTCCAGCGCTTCGCGTTCCTCGTCCGAGAGGTCAGCAAGCCGGCGGTTGAGCATGGCTTCGGCGGTCGAGACCAGTTGGACGACTACAGCGCTTCCGTGGGCAAGCGCGCTGTCGATGGCTGGCAACAGGCTCGGCAGCTTCATGGACAGAAGAACCTGTGCGAAGAAGCGCTGCTTGGTCCCCTCGAAGATCGACAGCGCTGCGGACTTGGCACCGGAGTTGAGCGTCCCGCCAGTTTCACAGTCGACGATCCGGGTCGCCTCCAACGCTTCGCGCAGGTTGGCGTGTATGATCGCCCATGCTTCAGCATAGGCATCGTAGACCGCGATCTGCTCTTCAGTCAGGCAATGCTCGAGGATTTCGTACTCGACACCCGCGAAAGAGAGAGCGCGCGCGGTGTAGAGGCCGAGCGACTTGAGATCCCGCGCGACCAGTTCCATCGCGGCGATGCCGCCGTCACGAATATCGGCGACGAAGGCCTCGCGGTTGGCGAAGGCGGTTTCCGGACCCCAGAGCCCAAGGCGCGTCGCATAGGCCAAGTTGTTGACGTCGGACGCGCCGGTTGCCGAGGCATAGAGCACGCGTGCGCGGGGCAGGAGGTTCTGAAGGCGCACCCCGGCAATGCCCTGCTCCGATCCTTTGACCTTGCCGCGGGATCCTTCCCCACCAGCAGCGTTAGCCATGGCGTGCGCTTCGTCGAACACGATCACGCCATCGAAATCCTCACCAGCCCAAGCGAAGATTTGGTCGAGCCGGGTTGCGTCGCTCCGACCCGAACGCAAGGTCGGATAGGTGACGAAGAGGATCCCCTCGCGCATCGCGATGGGGGTACCGAGCTTCCAGGACGCGAGAGGCTGGATGTCGATCGGGAGACCACCAAGGGCCGCCCAGTCGCGGCGGGCGTCTTCCAGCAGCGCCTCGTTCTTCGAGATCCAGATATGGCGGCGTTCGCCGCGCACCCAGCGGTCGAGAATGACGCTCGCAACCTGACGGCCCTTCCCGGCGCCCGTTCCGTCCCCGAGGAAATAGCCCTGCCGGTAGACCTGACCTTCTGCCAAGGCCTTGAGCGAACAGCCCTTGTCCTCGGGCTCGAACCGACCGGGAAGATCGCGCGCATGGGCGCTTGCAGCATAGATCAATGTCTCCGCCTGAGCAGCCGACAGCAGTCCCTTCGCAATCAGGCCATCTGGCAGCTGCGGCAGAGCATCTGGCATCGGTGCAGCGATCGAGCCCATGGCGACGGACTCAACGAGCGGCGTCGGATGCCCGGACGCGCCATCGATCACGATCCTGCTAGGGCGATAGGGCAGATAGTGGCCGACCTGAGGGGCAAGCGGCGCAGGGGTTTCAAGCGACTGGTATGTGAGCGATCCGATGGCGAAGGTTGAAGGAGTGATCCTGTCTGGTGTAGGCAGCGGCCTGCGCGGCGCGGCCACCAGACGAAATGGAGCACGAGCCGGAAGGCTAGATTTCTCGGGAGCGGCCTCCAGGCTGGCGCGAGCCGGTAAAGCATCGACAAGATGGGCCAGCTGGCGCAAGTCGTTGGTGCGGACAGCGACAGGCTCGTTGGAGCTTGCCACCTTATCGAGTACCAGCAGCCGCGTGGTGATCGCGGTGCCGTTCTTGATGAACGCGCGTTCGACTGCGGCATTGAGCCGCA
>NZ_JAMNXL010000064.1 GCF_023653175.1 Erythrobacter sp.
AGCGGCAGGGTGGTCGAATCCTCGACCAGCCGGGCATAGAGCTTGTCACCGCCCTTCATCTGGGACAGGCCGATGCTGTCGCGCGCAACTGGCAGATATTCGTCGCGCAGGAAATCGCGCAGGCGCGTGGTGGCGGCGAGGATAGTGCGGGTCTTGGCCTCGTAGGCGTTCGTCAGCCGCGCCTTTTCGGCCTCCGGGAAATCCGCCGGGAAGTTCTTCACCGGGCCCATGAAAGGCGAATCCGCGATCGGGGTGGCGATCTGCGTGTCGAGCTGGCTGACCATGATCCCGACCGTCAGCTTCGTTTCGAGAACGCCGCTTGCCATGCCCTGCCGAAAGCGGCCGATCGCGCGGTCGATATAGGCGATGTAATCATCATGGCGCGACAGGTTGTCGTCGTAGTTGCGAAGCGTCTCGAACGGCGCGACGCCGGTACCGTTGACCAGCGTCGGGTAGTAATTGTGCATCCCGAAGAAGTGGTTGAGCGGACGCACCTGGGTGAGCGCCCGCATCTCGTCACTCACCCCCGCCAGCGCGCGCTCTTGCGTGTACTTGAACACGTCGTAAGCGAGCTGATCGGTGGCATCGAGCTTGCTGCGATCGATCAGCGCGAGCTTTGCAAGATTGAGCTGGGTGTCGGTGCGTCCCGCAAGGAACGCGGAATCGGTCAGCAGATCGCCCAGCCGGTCGACGCCTTCCTCCTCCCCGCGAAACAGCCGTGACATCGGATCGAGCGCGAGCGCGCGGGTATCGGCATCGTCGAACAGGGCGAAGAGCTTGTCATGCTCGGAATGGGTGGCGGCTTCGACGGGCGCGGGTGCGTGCTGGGCGAGGGCGGGGAGAGGGGACAGCAGCATGAGCGCCGTGGAGGCGGCAAGGGCAAGGCGCAAGGTCATCGGAGGAGGTTCCCGGGGCAGAATGTTAAGCGCGCATGGCTAGGCGCGCGGACCCCGCGGCACAACCGCTCGCGTGACGAGCGCCCGAGGCACATCGACTGGCGGCGTGACGCCGTGACGTCAAGCGGCGGCGTAGCGCCGCGCATGGAACGCCGCGTCGGCGCGCAGCTGGTGATGCTCGACCCACACCGAATGGGTGCCCGAACAGATCTTGTGGGGCAGCGCGAGGCGGCAGATCGGGCCTTTCGTCACATCGCCCGCATCAAGGATGGCGCATTCGGAGGTGCCGGTGTTCTCGTCGATCAGGAAGGTGACGAGGTAGCCATCGTCTTCAGATGTGGCCCCCTTCCTCGGCACCATCGGGCTTTCGCTGGCATATACCCCCTCGGGCAGGCGATAGACCTGTTCCTCGCCCGTTTCGGTGTCGTGGCGGACATAGCCGTTGAACAGGAACCAGCCGGGCCGCGTGGTGGTCGACCACACATAGCGGCTTTCCCGCATGGCATAGCGCGGATTGATCATGCCGAATTCGACGATCCGCTCGGACAAACGCTCCTCGCGGGTTTCGCCGGTCGTGAGGTTGAAGCGCCAGCGGTGGAGGCGGGACTGGAAGGAGTGTTCGTCGACATAGGCCATCATGTGGCTGTAGCGGCCCATCTCCTCGAGCGGTTCTGGCATGGGCCTTGCCTGATGATAGCCTTCGAGCACCACCTCGTCGCCCTCTTCCCACGCATTGGTCCAGTGCAGCACATAGGTCGGCGCGGCCTCGAACCAGCGGATATCCTCAGGGCTTCCATGGCGCGGGATCAGCGCGAAGCGGGTCGGCACGCCATCATGCAGCCGCGCGGCGTGGATGTTGCGTCCCAGCAGTTCCTCGTCCCAGAACAGCGGCATGTCGTTGAGGATCGACCAGTTCGGGGTCACGGCCATGTCATGCGGCAGACGCGGGCCTGGCAGGGGGATGGGCACGTAGTGCACCAGCGTGCCGGTGCGGTCGACCACGCCGTAATGCATGAAAGGCGCGTGCTTGGAGTAGTTGAAGAACATCAGCTCGCCGGTCGCCTCGTCGACCTTGGGGTGGGCCGAGATGCCGTCCAATGGCACCCACGGCGCCTTGCCGCGGCTGCCGAGCGTGACGGGGTCGAGCATCCACGCCTCGCCGCACTGGTAGAGCGTCGCATAGGCCGTGCCCGCGTGAACGATGATGTCCGTCGAGCCGGTGTCCTTCAGCCCCCCATGCGCGCCGAAGCCGGGGCGCATGCTGGTGCCCCACGGATCCATCAGCCCGCCCCACAGGCTGCGCCCCGCGATCTGCTCGGCCTCGAAGCAGTGGGTGCGCACGAAGCGGTTGCGGTAGCTCGCCTTGCCGCCGGAGATATTGACCTGATGGATCATCGCGTCGCCATCGAAAGGATGGTGGCGGCCGAGCGGCTGATGCACCTGGTTCTCGGTGTTGCGCAGGTAGATGCCGTCGATATCCGTCGGGATTGCGCCCGCGATCACCCGCAGTTCGGGCACGTCGACCTCTTCGTGGCAAGGCGTCCACGGCCCTGTCAGATAGGGGTGGTTCGACGGCTCGAGGCTGGTCTTCACCGGCGGGTGTCGCATGATCTGCATTGGTCTCTCCCTCACCCCGCAGAATGATCGCACGCCTTATCTCTGGCAAGCTGCTATGCACCTTGGCGCGCGGCCCTGCAAAATTGATCCGGGTCAAGGCACAGCGCGGCGTCCGGGGCGATCATCCTCATCATCAATGGGAGACCCGCCATGAAATCGATCCTGCTGCACATCGACCACGACCCCGCCATGACCGCGCGCCTGCAAGTCGCGCTCGACATGGCGCGCGCCACCAACGGCCATATCACCTGCCTTCAGGCGGTGAGCTACGATGTGTTCATGCCGGGCGACTTCTACGGCTCGGCCATCGCCGCCGCCCTGCCGGTGATCCGCGAGAACGCCGACAAGCTGCGCGCGCGTGTCGAGCGCGAGCTGGAGGGTGAAGGCGTGCCCTTCGACTGGCGCTTCGAATATGGCGTGGCCAGCCAGCGCCTGATCGAGGCCTCGCCGCTCGCTGATGTCGTGATCCTCGGGCCTGCCGAGGCGGGGGTGGATGGCCGCGGCCCCTCGGCGCTGGTCGGCGATGTGGTGACCCGCGCGCCCGTGCCGTTGCTGGTAGTGCCCGAGGGCATGCACAGCTTCGATGTCGGCGCGCCGATGCTGGTCGCGTGGAACGGCTCGGCGGAGAGCGCGCATGCGCTGCGCGCGGCGGTGCCGCTGCTGGCGTGCTCGGTGAAGGTGACGCTCGCCTGCGTGGTCGAGGAGGCGGGAGAGGCCAAGCGCTTCGACCTGCCCTCCACCGAGGGCGCGAAATACCTCGCCCGCCACGGCATTCCTTGCGAGATCGTGGAGATCCCGCGCGGCGAGGCGAAGATTGCCGACACGCTGTTCTCGGCGGCGCAGATGCGCGATTGCGCGCTGCTGGTGATGGGCGCCTATGGCCACGCGCGGCTTGCCGAGCTGGTGCTGGGCGGCGTGACGCGCCACATGCTGAGCGAGCCGCAGATGCCGGTTTTACTCGCGCATTAGGTGCGGGCCATCGCCCGGGACTGCCGCATAAGCATCCGACAGCTGCCGGTAGGAGCGCGAGGCGAAGGCGCCAAGCGTCAGCACCACCCCGAACAGGCCGGTGATGCAGAACACCAGCGCGATGCCGCGATCTGCTCCGGTGCCGAACCAGCCGCCGATCATCTCCGCGCCCGCGCCGGTGGTCATGAAAGGGATCGCCACGAACTGCGCCAGCGGCCCGATCAGGAATGCGGTGAGCGGCGAGGCGGCCTGCTCGACCGACTGGGCAAAGCCGAACACGCGCCCCTGCCGCTCGAAGGGCACGACCCGTTGCAGCGTGGTCTGCTCGGCGGCCTCGGCAAAAGGGCCGAAGAACATCCAGATCACGCAGCCCGCCGCCAGCAGCGCGATCGAGGGCTGGATGGTGAAGAGGCTTGCCGCGCTCCAGGCGACGAGGTTGACCAGCAGCAGCGTGCGCAGCGGCCTTCGCCCGAGCCCGACCCGCGCGATCACCACCCCGCTGACGATGAACGCGCCAGAGGCGAGCGCCCACAGCAGGCCCCAATCCTCGACGCTCATCAGCGACAGGCCATAGCCATCCATCAGCGCCATGAACACGCCGCCCAAGAGGTTGTTGAAGGTGGCAAACAGGATCAGCGCGAACAGCCCCGGCACTGCCGCCACCACCCGGATCGTGCCGCGCAGGTCGATTGCCTTGCGACCGCATTCCGTCGCCGTGTCGGGCACGGGGTCGTCGAAGCGCACCAGCGGCAGATGGACGATGGCGAGCGCGCTGAACCCGATCGCCAGCACCAGCGGGCCGCGAATACCGTCCCACGCGACCAGAAAGCCGCTGATCGCCGAGGTCACCAGAAACCCCACGCCGCCGACCATCCCGACCAGCCCGTTGGCCTTGTCACGCTGCTCGGGCGGGATCAGCAGTGTGACCAGCGTGGCGAGCGCGATCATGCGGATATTGCCGGCGATTACGCCAAGCATCACCAGCACGATGAACCCCCACAGCGGCAGACTGGCGGTCTCGCCCAGCGCCTGCGGCGGGGTGATCTGATAGACGCCCAGCGCCGCGGCGTAGAGCACCAGCGACGCCGCGCTCGAGCCGAGCATGATCGGCTTCTTGCGGTGGTGATCGACCAGACTGCCGAACCAGATCGCGAAAGCGCCGGTGAACAACAGGTGGATGCCGCCGATCATGCCGGTCACGAACACCGACCGGGTTTCGAGATAGGCCCAGAAGACGAGCGCGAACCAGACCGTGAAATTGACCACGTTCTGCAGCAGGTTGTTGGCGAGAGTCGCGTGGAACGGGTCGATCCGGGGCATCGCCCGCTTATCGTTCAGCGGCCATGCCGGAGCAATACGCGGGGAGCTTAGCCCTTGACCCTCTTCCGCATCATGCCTTCCTGCGCGACACTCGCGACCAGCTCGCCCGCAAGGTTGAAGATCCGCCCGCGGTTGAACCCGCGCCCGCCGCCGCTCCACGGCGCGTCGGTGGCATAGAGCAGCCATTCGTCGGCGCGCGCGTCACGGTGGAACCACAAGGCATGGTCGAGGCTCGCGCCGACCAGCTCGCCCCGCATCCAGCTCAGGCCATGCGGCAGGGCGCTGGTGCCGAGCAGGGTGTAGTCGCTGGCATAGGTGATGATCGCGCGGTGGAGTTCGGGGGTGTCGTTCGCCCCGCTTATCGGCGCGCAGACGCGGAACCAGCTATGCGCGCGCGGGCTCCGGGGTTCGCTGCTCATCCAGTGGAGGCGATCGGTTGTGCGCATCTCGATCGGTCGCGGGCGCAGCATCATGCGGCGCTGCTGATCGCTAAGCCGGTCACCCCAAGCCTCGGCAATCTCGCGGCGCTGGTCCATGTCGGTGCGCAGGTCATCAGGCCGGGGCACATCGGGCATGGGAGAATCGATGTGTTCAAGGCCCTCCTCCGGCAGCTGGAAGCTGGCGGTGAGGTTGAGTATGGGGACTGCGATCCCGTCCTCGCCCTCCTGGCTGGCGACGACGCGGCGGTTGGCAAAGCTGCGCCCGTCGAAATCGCGCGCGATGCGGTATTCGATCCCCGCCCCCTCGCGCCCGCCGCGCAGGAAATAGGCGTGGAGCGAATGGGCGGACTTGCCGTCGCTGACGGAGGCTTGCGCGGCCTGCAGCGCCTGCGCCAGCACCTGCCCGCCGAACACGCGCCCGATCCCGTCGGTCTGCGGCGGCCCGGCATAGACATCGGCGGCGCGCTTTTCGACCGTCAGCAGCCGGACGAGGTCGGCGACCAGTTCTTTATTCGTGGGTTCGTCACTCATGGCGCAGGGCCATGCGGCGACCTTACGAACCCGTCAAGCCGAGCTTGCGCATCACGCGGAAGGCATAGGCCTTGGCATAGTTCTGGTGCGGGAAGCGGCCCGGGGCTTTAGGCTTGAACCCGCGCTCGCGCAGGATGGCGTTGAAAATGCGCGCGTCGCTCTCGCGGTAAGACCATTCCGAGCGCCAAGTGATCGACAGCGACACCGAGGGGGCGGGGCCGTTCCTCACGAAATGCGGCGCCATCACCGGCACGAACAGCGCCTCGCCGGGGGAGAGTGCGAACTCGGTGCCGTGGGGGAGCATCGCATCGTCCCACTTCAATTCGCGCGGGCCGCCCGAATGGTAGGTCTCGTGCGCTTCATCGGGCACGAAGCGGGTGTCGCCCGCCGGGAACTGGGTCATCACCTTGCTGCCCCGGATCTGGAGCAGGATATTGTGCTCCGGATCGAAGTGATAGGGCGTCACCGAGTTGGGGCTGGAGACGAAGATGAAGCCCTGCGGGGTCAGCATCGCGCCGGTCGCAGCTTCGATCTCGGGGCGGATTTCTTCCAGCAGGCCCAGCAGCAGCGCTTCGTAAGCGGGCACCTGCTCGATATTCTTGAGCACCGCCCAGCTCTCCGCCTCGGCGACCTTGCGGATCGTCTCGGCAATGGTCAGGCCGTTCGATTCCGGCTTGCCGTCGACCCCGATCGGCAGATCGCCGCGATTGTATTCGACGCTGGCGAGCGGGAGCTGTTCCGCCAGCGCGGCAAGCGCCTCGATCTCCAGCAGCGGATGGCTGGTGAGGCTGTGCTGGAGGATATGCGGCTGCTCGGGATAATGGCGCGCGAATTTGGCGCGCGCGGGAGCGTCGAAGACGTGCTCTGACAGCGCATCGGTGAAGCGGGCGGGGGCGTTCATGCTTGGCTCCTCGGACGGGTCTCATAGGCCTTGAGCAGGCGGAAGGCGGTGCGGCGGGTCAGGCCGCCGATGGCGATGTTGATGCTCGCCATGCGCCGCGCATCGCGCCACAGGCGTTCGATCATCGGGTGCCCCTCCACCGCGCAGCTATCGGCCCAAAGGATGCCCTCGCGTTCGAGCAGCGCGAGGTTTTCAAGTTGCAGCAGCATCCCCGGAGAGAAGCGCGCATAGGCCTCGTCGAAGGCGGTCTTGTAGCTGTAGGCACCGGGCGCGGTGATGAAATTGGCGAGCATCGCGATTGGCCGCCCATCGAGCCGGAGCGCCAGCCGCTCGAGCCTTCCGGCCGCCGCAGCTCCCGCCAGCGCGGCCTCGAACAAGGCAGCGGTGTCCGGCGAGGAAGCGAGCGCGGAGCCCGCCGCGCCCTTCCACCCGGCGGCTTCCAGCGCGAGAAATTCGGCGGTCCATGCCGCGATGTCTTCCGCGCCCTCCAACCGCTCGAAGGCGAGCGCGCCCTCTTCGGCGAGGCGATTGTGCTGGCGGCGCAGCTCTTTGCGCTTCTTTGCGCTCATCGCGCTCTCGAGATAGGCTGCGGCCGAGGTCTCGCCCGTCAGCATCGCGCGGTTCTCCTGCGCGGCGAGGTAATGCATCCGGCCCGAGCGGGCGAGGACGCGGGCCAAGGCAGCGAAGACCGGGCCCTCGGCCGGCATCTGCGGCAGATGCAGGAACAGCGCGCGCCTCGCGCGGCGGTCGAAATGGGTGAGGAGGTCTTGCCAGAAGCGCTCCTCCAGCCCCTCAGCCACCAGCGGCACGCCGCAGAAGGCGTTGGCGTGGAGCCACACCTCCGCATGGGTGAGCCGATGGCCGTAATAGCGCGAGGCCCGCGTCACCGGCATCAGCCCGGCCAGCCGCCCCTCATGGAACCAGGCCTTGACCCGCACGCCCTCGTTCGCGCCCCACTGATGCAGCGAGGGGAGGAGATACCAGGGCTCGAAGAAGGGATTGGGCTCGGCCGCGCGCAAAGCGAGGCGTTCCCAGGCGGCGAGGAAGGCGGGTTCTTCCAGTTCGGCGAGGGTGAGAAGGCGCAAGCCCGCCGTCCCCGCGGCGGGCGAACGCCTTGCGCGGGTGCGAAAGCTGTCCGCCGACCCCATGTCCATTACCGTTAACCCCGCCTTGCCGCACGTATCTGCGCATTCATGCAGGTTGATGCCACAGGGCGATTAAGAAAGCCTCAGCGCGCAGGGCGGCTGTCCGAGGCGGGGACAGGGTTTCGGGCAAAGATAAACCCCGCCGGGATCGCGCCCGACGGGGTTTGGAATTTCACCGGCTGGAGCGGGTTACGCCGCCCCGTGCGCCAGCGCCGCGAGCAGCAGCAGCGCGACGATGTTGGTGATCTTGATCATCGGATTGACCGCCGGGCCGGCGGTGTCCTTGTAGGGATCGCCGACCGTGTCGCCCGTCACCGCGGCCTTGTGGGCTTCGGAGCCCTTGCCGCCGTGGTGGCCGTCCTCGATGTACTTCTTGGCGTTGTCCCACGCCCCGCCGCCGGCGGTCATCGACAGCGCGACGAACAGCCCGCTGACGATCACGCCCAGCAGCAGCGCGCCCAGCGCCGCAAAGCCGTTGTCCTGCCCCGCGATGGCGGTGATCACGAAATAGACCACCACCGGCGCCAGCACCGGCAGCAGCGAGGGGATGATCATCTCCTTGATCGCCGCCTTGGTGACGAGGTCGACAGTGCGGGCATAGTCGGGCTTGGAGGTGCCTTCCATGATCCCCGGGTTCTCCCGGAACTGGTTGCGCACGTCGAGCACAACGTCGCCCGCCGCGCGGCCGACCGCGGTCATCCCCATCGCCCCGAACAGATAGGGCAGCAATGCGCCGAGCAGCAGGCCGACGATCACGAAGGGGTTCTCGAGGCTGAAGTCGACATTCGCATCGGGGAAGAAGGTCCGAAGGTCCGTCGTGTAGGCTGCAAACAGCACCAGCGCGCCAAGGCCCGCCGATCCGATGGCATAGCCCTTGGTCACCGCCTTGGTGGTGTTGCCCACTGCGTCGAGCAGGTCGGTTTTTTCCCGCACGGAGTCGTCCAGACCTGCCATCTCGGCGATCCCGCCGGCATTGTCGGTGACCGGGCCATAGGCGTCGAGCGCCACGACCATGCCGGCCAGCGCAAGCATCGCGGTCGCCGCATAGGCGATGCCCATGAGGCCGGCGAGGCCATAGGCGATGATGATCCCGGCAACGATCACCAGCGTCGGCAGCGCGGTCGCCTCGAGGCTGATCGCGAGGCCTTGGATCACGTTGGTGCCGTGGCCGGTTTCCGAGGCCTTGGCGATCGAGCGCACCGGGCGGTACTTGGTACCGGTGTAGTACTCGGTGATCCAGATGATGAGGCCGGTGATCACGAGGCCGAGAAGGGCGCAGTAGAACAGGCTCATGCCGGTCATGCCGTTGTCGGCAGCGGCGCTGGTCCTTGCCATGTCCGCGAGCGGGGCCACCACTTCGCCCGGCGGGTTCAGCATTACATTCATGTCGCCGAGAACATAGGTCATCACGCCATAGATCGCCGGGATCGAGGTCACCGCGGTGACGATGAAGCCCTTGTACATGGCCCCCATCACGTTGGTCGCACCGGCCCCGCTCGAGCCCAGACGCACGAAATAGGTGCCAAGGATCGAGGTGACGATGCACACGCCGCCGATGAGCAGCGGCAGCGCCATCATCGGCAGCAGCATGTCGCCAAGGTTGGTCAGCAGCAGCGCGGTCAGCACCATGGTCGCGCCGACGGTGACCACATAGGTCTCGAACAGGTCGGCCGCCATCCCGGCGCAGTCGCCGACATTGTCGCCGACATTGTCCGCGATCACGGCGGGGTTGCGCGGGTCATCCTCGGGGATGCCTGCTTCGACCTTGCCGACAAGGTCCGCGCCCACGTCGGCCGCCTTGGTGAAGATCCCGCCGCCAAGGCGCGCGAAGATCGAGATCAGCGAAGCGCCGAAGGCAAGGCCCACCAGCCCGTCGATCACCATGCGGCTCGACGGGGCAAGGCCCATCGGCCCGATCATCGCCGCGAAGAACACCGCGATCGCGAGCAGGGCGAGGCCCGCCACCAGCATCCCGGTGATGGCGCCCGCGCGGAAGGCGAGGGTGAGGCCGGCTTGCAATCCGGTGCTGGCGGCCTCGGCAGTACGCACGTTGGCGCGGACCGAGATGTTCATGCCGATATAGCCGGCAACGCCCGAAAGCACCGCGCCGGTGACAAAGCCGATCACCGCGGTCGTCCCGAGCGCGAAGGCGACGATCGCCGCGACCACCACGCCGACGATGGCAATGGTCGAATATTGGCGGTTGAGGTAGGCCTGAGCGCCTTCCTGAATGGCGGCAGCAATTTCCTGCATCCGCGCGTTGCCGGGGCTCGCGCTGAGCACCTGGCTGCTGGTGATGATGCCATAGACAATGGCAAGCACCCCCAGCCCAATCGAAATGAGCAATAGATCCACGAGCAATCCCCTCTCGTCCTTATGTCGCCTCCCGTTGCCGGGAGCCAAGCGCCTCGTTTTGATCCCATGGGCGCAAGGAGCACAGTCATAGGGGTTCGCAAGGGGCTGGCAAGCCTCAGGCGAAGTGCGAATGGCGGTTTTGCGCTGCTTTGCGCAATTTAGAGAGGCGCGGGGGCGCGGGGCGCGTGGGCGCGTTCAGCCGTGGCGGTAGCCGAGGGCGGCGGGATCGGTGAGCGGGGTCTCGCCGAGCAGCAGCGGGGCAGCCTCGCGGGCGGCGACGGAGCCGATCCGCTGCGCAGGGATGGGCAGCAGGGCTGCGGGCGGGGCGGTGAACAGCAGCTCGTAATCATCGCCCCAGCGCACGCACGCTTCAAAAAGCGCGGGGTCTGCGACAGGAATGACAGCAGGATCGAGCGCCAGCGTCACCCCGCTCGCCTCGGCCATGCGGAAGGCATCGAGCAGCAGCCCGTCCGAGACGTCCATCATCGCGCTCACCAGCGGGGCGAGCGCGCGGCCCTCGGCGAGGCGGGGGAGGGGGCGGTCGAAGGCGACGCGGTGCTCTGCCGCCCCCTCGAACCCGAGCATTGCCCGCCCGACCGGGCCGGTGATCCACACCCCGTCGCCCGCCTGCGCGCCGCTCCTTGCCGGAACCGGCACATGGGTCGCCCGCCCGATGGCCGTCAGGCCGAGCGCGCGCGCGCCTGCCGCTGCAATCGTGTCGCCGCCCAGCAGCGGGGTGTCGAAGGCGGCCAGCGCATCGCGCAGCCCCTCGAGAAACCGCGCATCATCGCGCCCGAGCATGTGCCCCAGCAGCACGCCTACTGGCTCTGCTCCCTTGGCGGCGAGGTCGGAAAGATTGGTGGCAACCAGCTTCCACGCCACGTCGGCCATGTCGGCGTCGGCCCGGAAGTGCGTGCCTTCGGCCATCATGTCGTGGGTGATGACGAGGGTTTCGGAACCAAACGAAACAACCGCGCAATCATCCGCCAGCCCGCGCGCGCCCGGGTGGAGCGGCAGGGCGCGCAAGGCGGCGATGAAGTCGGGTTCGTTCATGCGTCGGGCAATGGATTAGCCCGCGCGCGCTTGCCTAGCCACCGCATCGAGGATGCCGTTGACGAACTTGGCCTGCCCGTCGTCGAAGAAGGCCTTGGCGACCTCGACATATTCATTGATCACCACGGCAGCGGGCACATCCATGCGGGCGAGCAGTTCATAGGTTGCGGCGCGCAGCACCTGGAGCATCGCCTTGTCGAGCCGCGCGAGGCTCCAGCCGCTGGCGAGCTTGCCCGCCACCAGCGCGTCGATCTCGTCCTTGCGGGCATCGACGCCGCGCACCACGTCATCGAAGAACGGAACCTCGGCGTCGGCATATTCGGCCTCGTCGAAATCCTCGTCGTCGATGGTGCGGCCCAGCCGGTGCTGGTGGAATTCGTCGAGCAGCCGGGCGAGCGCGGTGCCCTCCATGTGCTGCTGGTAGAGCGCCTGGACGGCGGCGAGCCGCGCAGCCGAGCGGGCCTGAGAACGGGCGGGATGGTTCATTTGATCCTCAGTTCCACGGACTTGGCGTGGGCAGGCAGCCCCTCGGCATGGGCGAGGGTTGCAGCGGCGGGGCCGATTGCGGCGAAGGACGCCGCATCGAGACCCAGAAAGCTGGTGCGCTTCATGAAATCGAGCACCGAAAGCCCGCTCGAAAAGCGCGCGCGGCGCCCGGTGGGCAGCACGTGGTTGGGCCCCGCGACGTAATCGCCGACCGCCTCGGGCGTCATGCGGCCAAGGAAGATGCTGCCTGCATGGCGGATGGCGCTGAGGTAGGGCTCAGGGTCATCGACCGCGATCTCGACATGCTCGGCGGCGAGGCGGTTGGCGAGCGCGGGGGCCTCTGCCAGCAGATCGTTGACAACGATCACGACGCCGTGCGCGTCCCAGCTCGTCCGCGCGGTCTTGGCGGTGGAAAGCTGGCCGATCTGAAGGTCGATGCAATCCTCGACCTGCCGCGCGAAACCGGCATCGTCGGTGATCTGGATCGACTGCGAGGTCGGGTCGTGCTCGGCCTGGCTGAGCAGGTCGGCGGCGATCCAGTCGGGATCATTCTTGCCGTCGGCGATGACGAGGATTTCCGAGGGGCCTGCGACCATGTCGATCCCGACCACGCCGTAAAGCTGGCGCTTGGCCTCGGCGACCCAGGCATTGCCCGGGCCGGTGATCACGTCGACCGGCTTGATCCGCTGGGTGCCATAGGCGAGCGCGCCGACCGCCTGCGCCCCGCCGACCCGCCAGATCTCGTCCACGCCCGCGATGTGTGCAGCGGCGAGCACCATCGGGTTCGACTGGCCCTTGGGCGTGGGCGTGACGACGACCAGTCGCTCCACGCCCGCAACCCGCGCCGGAATGGCGTTCATCAGCAGCGAGGAAGGATAGGCCGCGCGCCCGCCGGGGACGTATAGCCCCGCCGCATCGACAGGCCGCCAGATCGCGCCGAGCCGCACGCCCGCCCCGTCGACATAGTCGCGGTTCGCCGGAAGCTGCGCCTCGTGATAGGCGCGGATGCGCGCGGCGGCGAGTTCGAGCGCATCGCGCAAGGTGGGGTCGAGCTCGTCATAGGCCTGCTCGCAGCGTTCGCGGGTGACCACCCAGTCGCTTTCGTCGCTCAGCGCATAGCCGTCGAAACGCTGGGTGTAATCCACCAGCGCCGCATCGCCCCGGCCCTTGACCGCCTGCAGGATCGTCTGGACCTGCCCTGCGACATCGGAATCGGTTTCGCGCCGAGCATCGACGATCCGCGCAAACTTCGCCTCGAAATCGGGCTGCAAGGTGGAGAGCAGTTTGATGGTCATGCGGCGGCGGCTTTCTGGCTGCGTTCCTCGGCCTCGCGGCGGAAGGCGTCGACAAGCGCGGCGACGCGGCGGTCGGTCTTCAAGGCGGTGCGGTTGACGATCAGGCGCGCGGAAATCTCGAGGATCACGGCGGTCTCGACCAGCCCGTTCTCGCGCAAGGTGGTGCCGGTCGAGACAAGGTCGACGATCTGGCGCGCAAGGCCGAGCGAGGGAGCAAGCTCCATCGCACCGTTGAGCTTGACGCACTCGGCCTGCACGCCGGCGGCCGCGAAGTGGCGGCGGGTGAGGCTGGGATATTTGGTCGCGACCCGCAGGTGGCTGATGCTGGCGGCCCCGTCATCGGTATCGTTCGCCATGCGCGCCACCGACAGGCGGCACAGCCCGATCCCGAGATCGACCGGCGCGTAAAGATCGGCGTAGTCGAACTCCTCGATCACGTCCGAGCCGACGATCCCGACCTGCGCTGCGCCGTGAGCGACGAAGGTCGCGACATCGAAGGCGCGTACGCGGATCATGCGCATGTCGTTGCGGGTGCATGCAAAGGCCAATGCGCGGTTCTTGGGGTCGTGGAACGCAGGCTCCGGCTCCACCCCGGCGCGCGCCATCACCGGCAGCGCCTCGTCAAGGATGCGCCCCTTGGGGACAGCGAAGGTGAGCTGTCCGGGATTGTCGGGAAGGCCAATGGTGGTCATGATCGGGGGCGCATTTAAGGTCGGACGGGGAAAAGGGCAATGGCAATGGCGGTGAGTGAGCCGGGAATCATGGGTCTGGAAGACTTTACTTCCGCGCTGGAATGGCAGGCCCGCCATGCCGAGGAAAACGGCGCGCCGGCGACGGCGCGAGTGATCCGCGCGCTCGCCGGGGTGCGGGCGAGCGACACGGCAACCGGACGCCGCATCGCGAACTGGCCGGGGCTGACGCTCAAGGACGCGATGCCGCTGCGGATCGCGGGCGGCTTTCACCACCTGCTGCTGACTGGCGCGGATGACCGGCTGGCCGCGGTCTACTCCGGCGCCATCACCGATCAGGCGGCGGTCGATGCGCTGGTGCTCGATCTGACGCACAGGTTCGACGCGCGGCTGCTGCCCTGGCTCGATGGCCCGCCGCAGACCAACGAGGCGGGCCGCGCGGCGAGCATCATGGCCGGGCTCATGTGGCTGGCGGCCCGGGTGCGCTCGCCGCGGTTCGACCTGTTCGAACTGGGCGCGAGCGCGGGGGTCAACACGATGATCGACCGCTATTTCTTCCGGCTCGGCACAACCGAGGTCGGCCCGGAGCGCTCGCCGATGCGGATCGTGCCCGACTGGCGCGGGGCCTCACCGCCGCCGCCGCCCGCCGGTTTCGCCATTGCCGCTGTGAAGGGATGCGACATTGCCCCGATCAATCTGGCCGATCCCGAGGCGGCGCTGCGGCTCAAGGCCTATGTCTGGCCTGATGCCGGGGAGCGAATGGCCCGGATCGACGCAGCGATAGCGCTGGCGGGCCAGCAGCCGCCCGATCTTGTCGCCGCCGACGCCGGTGACTTCGCCGACGAAATGCTGGCGCGCCCACGGCAGCCGGGCACGGCGCGGGTGATGTTCCATTCGATCATGTGGCAATACATGCCCGCCGCCACGCAAAGCCGCATCACCGCCGCCTTCGAGGCCGAGGGCGCGGCGGCCACCCCCGACACCCCGCTCGGCTGGATCGCGCTGGAGACCGACCCCGCAACCTTCCGCCACGAATTGCGCGTCCGCCTGTGGGACGGCGCCAACCATCGGGGCGAGGAGCACCTGCTGTCCCATGCGCACCCGCACGGCGCATGGGTGGAGTGGCTGGCGGGTTAGTCGCGGCGCTTCATCAACCGCAGGAAGATCGCGCCGAGCACGGCTCCGGCACCCAGCACCAGCAGCGGCGTGAGCCATGGCCAGACACCGGCCTTGCGGGCGATGCAGGCCGCATCTTCCAGACAGTCGCCAAGGATCGACCCGAGGAACAAGGCGCCTGCAATCGCCAGTGTGGCAGCCGCGATGAGGACGCAGCCGCAACTCCGCAATGACGGCGCGAAAGGCTCGTACTCAACCGGGTGGTTCACGCCAGAAACGTCTCCATCGCCGCGTTGACCGCATCCGGCGCCTCCCACGGGACGAAGTGCCCGCAATCGGGCACGCGCACGATGGTAAGCGGGTCGATGATGTTTTCCAGCCCCTCGAGGTTCTCAGGGGGCAGGGCGAGGTCGTCGAGGGCCCAGATCACCAATGTCGGGATCGTCAGCTTGGGCAGGGCAGGCGGCGTCCAGCCCTCGGGAATCGCGAAGGGCGCGTCCATCGTCGGCACGACGATCGGGCTGGCGCGGTAATAGTTGAGCATCCCGAAAGCCGCGTCGCGGTTCTGCCAGTCGCGGAGCAGCTGATCGCGCTCCTCGGGCTCCATCTTGCTGGGGCGGTCCCACTTCACTTCCTTGAGCAGCAGACCGGTGAGCCCGTGCTCCTTGACCAGCGCGTCGTTGGCGGTGTCGCGGAAGCCGCGGATATACTGGCTCGCCTCGCGCTGGCCGGGGTGGGTGTAGAGCAGCCGCTGGAAGGTCACCGGATGCGGCGCATTGGCGATCACTGCGCGGGTCACGCGGGCGTGCTGGCCGCCGAGCGCCACGCCCCAGGCAATCGCACCGCCCCAGTCGTGCCCGACGATGGTGAACTGCGCGATCCCCAGCGTGTCGGCGAGCAGGAAGATGTCGCCGATCAGATTGGCCGGGGCATAGGCCTCGACCTCTTGCGGCTTCGAGGAGCCGCGATAGCCGCGCTGGTCGGGCGCGACGCAGCGGAAGCGGTCGCTGAAATGGCGGATCTGGTGGCGCCATGTCCGATGGCTTTCGGGAAAGCCGTGGAGGAAGATCAGCACCGGCGCATCCACCGGGCCTTCATCGACGATGTTGAGGTGGATGCCATTGGGCAGCGCCACGCGCTTCAGATCAAAACTCATCACTGCTGCTCCAGCTTGTCCAAATAGCCCTTGGCGACCATGTCCGCGGTCTGATCGAACAGCGCCTCGGGCGTGCGGCGCGCTTCGCCCATGGCGAGCTCGAACCCTTCGGCGACAATGATTTCGCGTGTTCCCGCAGCGATCCCGTCGAGCATCTGGCGGGCGGCAACGTCGGCCGGAATGCCCTCGTCGATCGCCTTGTCGCTGCGGCCGCGTGCCGTGCCCTCGGCGGTGAGGGCGTTGCGCGAGACATTGGTGGCGACCGATCCGGGGTAGATGGTGTGGACCGAGACGCCGTTGATCGAAAGCTCGGCCCGCAGCGCGTCGGCATAGCCCGCGAGCCCGAACTTGGCCGCGGAATAGGCGGTGCGCATCGGCACGCCGACCTTGCCCGCAATCGAGGAAATTAACCCGAGCGCCCCAGAGCCGCGATCCGCCATGTGCCCGATCAGGCCTTGCGAAAAGGCGATCTGGGCGACGAGATCGACTTCGATGATGTCGCGGTAGACCTGCATCGCGGTCTTGAGCGCGCGGCTGCGCTGCGAGATGCCGGCATTGGCGAAGGCGATGTCGACCCCGCCCTTCCACGCAATGGCCTTGGCGGTCGCGTCAGCCAGAGCGGCCTCATCGCGCACATCGAAGGCGAGGATCAGCGTCTCGCCGCAATCCGCCGCGACCTCGGCGAGGCGAGCCTCGTCACGGCCGGAAAGCACCACGTGAGCGCCCCGCGCCGCCAATTCGCGCGCCAGCGCCGCCCCGATGCCCGATGATGCGCCGGTGATCCATGCCACCTTGCCGGTGTAGTCCATGCTCTCTCTCCCGTTTCAGCGAGAGGTAGCGAGGCGAGCAGGCAAGGGCAATCAGGTTGCGATTGCAGACCGGATCATGTCGGCGAGGTTAACCGGAAACACCGCCTCGTGCCAGCTTTCCAGCTCGGCAGGGGTGAACCAGCGGTGCTGGGTCATCAGCCTTTGTTCCAGTTCCGTGTGGCGCGAGGTGTCGATCTCCGCTTCGGCGACGCGGATCAGAAAGAACCGCTCGTCAGCCTGCACCGGCTCGCCCTGGACGGTGATGAACTCGGGCGTCATGCGCGCGATCTGCTCGCCCGGATCGGCGGTGATGCCGGTCTCCTCGAGCAGCTCGCGCCGCGCGGCATCCTCGAAACTCTCGCCCGGATCGACCTCGCCGCCTGCCGTCACCCAGAACGGATCGCGCCCCGGCACGTCATAGCGGAACATCAGCGCGCGGCCCGCAGGGTCGAGCACGATCAGCCGCGCCGCCGGGCGCAGGCGCAGGGAGGGATTGAGGGTGATCATTCGGCCGGCACGCTCGCCTTGATCGCCACCGCATGCACCCGCTGCCCCACGATATCGCCCAGCGCCGCGATCACCGCGCGTTGGCGGGCGAGGCGGTTCATGCTCGCAAAGGCCGCCGCCTCGATTTCGATGGTGAAGTGGGATTCGCCCGAGCCGTCGTCGCCCATGTGGCCCGAGTGCTTGGCGCTGTCGTTGATGATGGCAAGGGCCGTGGGCGCGAAGGCCTCGGTCAGGAGCGCATGCATTTCCTCGGCGACACTCATCACGGATTTCCTTTTTCGCAAGCGGGGAAGGGCGATTCGGGCTTGGAACTTGGGCACCCCATAGCCATTCAGGACGCCTATGCCTTCACCACGATTCCATGGCCGCGTCGAGAGCCCCGGAAGGGGTTGCGAAGCCCCCGGCTGCCGCGAGGCGGGCGAGTTCCGCGCGCCCGGGCGGCGGCCGCACGGCTTCGACGGGCCGGGCGAGTGGCGCTGGTTCTGCCTGCAACACGTGCGCGAATTCAAC
>NZ_JAMNXL010000065.1 GCF_023653175.1 Erythrobacter sp.
ATAGGCTTTCCACAGCCGCGCGATCGGCGCGCGAGCACCCGACACCTGACCGAAGGTCGCAATGGCCGCATCGGCATTGCCTGCGCCGAGTTGGGCGATACCAAGACGGGTCAGCGACGTATCGCGGTCCGCATCGGGAAGCGTGAGACTCTTCTCGTAGAAGCCAGCAGCCTTGGCATATTCGCCATAGCTGAGGAAGGTGTCGCCCGCCGCCATCACCGTGCGCAGCTTGGCGGTGGGTGCATTGGCGTCGCGTTCGAACGAGGGGAGCGCGGCCTTGTCTGCGGCGACCAGGCCGCTGGCGGACTTGTACTGCTCGTCGACCCAGCTGTCGCTGCCCTTGGGGATCACGCCCTTGGCATAGGCATCGTCGATCACTTCCTTCACTTCCGAAGGCAGGCGGCGCGGGTCGGCGGACTCGACGTAGAAGATGTAGTCGTTCTTCTCCGTGAGCGTACCGATCTTCCTGCCGAGCCGCAGCAGATCGAGCAGCACCGGACCTTCGAACTCGTTCAGGTTGCGCGTCAGGTTGACCGCATCGCGCCAGTTTTCGGCCGTGGGGTAATCGGCGACCCAGTTCTCGACGAACTCATAGACCAGAGGCACGATCTCGTTCTCGTAGGCCACCGAGACGCCGCGACGGTAGAGCCTGACATTGACCGTCTCGCCCGCAGCCTTCTTGGCCGCGATGATGTCGGCAAGATACTTGAGGCCCTCCGCGTTGCGATCTTCGGCAAAATAGAGCTCGGCGAGGTTCATCTGCAGGTCAGAGGTGGTAAGGTTCGGCGCACTGTAATTCAGTTCGATCGCCTTCTGGATATTGCTGCGCGCCTTGTCATATTGCTTGAGCTCGTTGGCGAGCTGGAAAGCCACGACATGGTAGCGCCCGGTTTCCTCGGGCTTGGTCTTGCCGCTCTCCAGCATCAGCTCTGCGCCCTGGAGCTGGAGCGCGTAGTCCTTGCCGATGATCCCGGCGTTGAACAGCATGCCTCCCAGAGCAAACTTGTCGTCCAGGGTGGCGGCAAGCGGAACCAGCGCCTCGATCTCCGGCTTCAACGCCGCGACGTTGGCGCCGGGGGCCTTGAGCTTGGCGTCGAGCGGCTGGTAGGCCTTCACGAAAGCCTCGGTATAGACGGGCTTGCCGGCCTGGGCTTCCTCGCCCTTCTTCTTCCTCTGCGCATGGGCCGCATCGGCAAAGCCGGGAACGGCAAGAACGGCGGTGCCGGCGGCAAGCGCCACGGCAAGCGCGAACTGGCGCGCAAGGCGGGCCGGACGACGGGGCGAAGTCATATTGGTCACTGCATCCTCCACAAGAAGCGCATGCCCCGCCGGCTTGTCGGCAGCAGGATCCGCGGCGAACTTCCGAGCGAGCCTTTGAACGGCTCGCACGCAATTTGCAATTCCCGCTAGGCACGCCGTGCTGAACGGGCTTTGAATGCCCGCACGGCCCCTGTCCCCTGCGGCGGGCTGCAAGTGTGGAAAAAAGAGCGTTGTTCCCGAAGTGTTCCGTTGCTGTGGTGGCGAAAGCCCGGGGTTGTACCTAAATGGAGGGGACCTGCCGGCCCTGCTATGGCCGGCCTGCCTGATACGGCACGCCAACACACACAGAAACGGTCCCGACCTTGAGCGACGACAGCGACATTCTCGACTCCCCCGCCAGCCCGATGGGCGGCTTCGAACGCATCGACATCGTCGACGAGATGAAGTCGAGCTATCTCGACTATGCGATGAGCGTGATTGTCAGCCGCGCGCTGCCCGACGTGCGCGATGGCTTGAAGCCGGTCCACCGCCGCATCCTCTTCGCCAGCCAGGAAGGCGGCTTCGTCGCCGGGCGGCCGTACCGCAAGAGCGCCAAGATCGTCGGCGACGTGATGGGAAACTACCACCCGCACGGCGACAGCGCGATCTACGATGCTCTGGCGCGCATGACGCAGGACTGGTCGATGCGCGTGCCGCTGATCGACGGTCAGGGCAATTTCGGCTCGATGGACCCCGATCCCCCGGCCTCGATGCGCTACACCGAGGCGCGGCTGGCACGGGTGGCAAACTCGCTGCTCGACGATCTCGACAAGGACACGGTCGACTTCACCGAGAACTACGACGGCAGCCGGCGCGAGCCGACGGTGCTGCCGGCACGCTTCCCCAACCTGCTCGTCAACGGAGCGGGCGGGATCGCGGTCGGCATGGCGACCAATGTGCCGCCGCACAATCTCGGCGAAGTTATCGACGGCTGCCTTGCCTTCATCGAAAACCCGGCGATCACGTCCGAGGAACTGATCCACTACATACCTGGCCCCGATTTTCCCACCGCCCCGCTGATCCTCGGCACCCACGGCGCGCGGCAGGCCTACACCACCGGGCGCGGCTCGATCCTGATGCGCTGCCGGCACGAGATCGAGAGCACCCGCGGCGCCAAGAGCGAAGGGCGCGAGAGCATCGTCTTTACCGCGATCCCCTATCAGGTCGGCAAATCGGGTCTGGTCGAAAAGATCGCCGAGGCCGCCAAGGACAAGCGCATCGAGGGCATCAGCGACATCCGCGACGAAAGCTCTCGCGAGGGCGTGCGGGTGGTCATCGACCTCAAGCGCGATGCGACCCCCGAGGTCGTACTCAACCAGATCTGGCGGCACACGCCTGCGCAATCGAGCTTCCCCGCCAACATGCTGGCGATCCGGGGCGGCCGGCCCGAGACGCTGACCCTGCGCGACATCGTGCAGAGCTTCATCACCTTCCGCGAGGAGGTGATCACCCGCCGCACCAAGTTCGAGCTCAACAAGGCGCGTGAGCGCGCGCACCTGTTGCTCGGCCTCGTGGTCGCGGTCTCGAACCTCGACGAGGTCGTGGCGATGATCCGCACGGCCCGCAACCCGGCCGAGGCGCGCGCGCGCCTGCTCGCCAAGGAATGGCCGATCGGCGACATCGCGCAATATATCCGCCTGGTCGAAGCCATCGAGCCAGATGCCGAGCAGGATGGAGGCACCTATCGCCTGTCCGAACGGCAGGTGAAGGCGATCCTCGAACTGCGTCTCCACCGCCTGACCGCGCTGGGCCGCGACGAGATCGGCGACGAATTGAAGGAACTGGCGCTCTCGATCGAGGAATTCCTCTCGATCCTCGCCGACCGGGTCAAACTTTACGGTGTGATGCGCACCGAGCTTGAGGAAATCCGCGCGACCTACGCCACCCCGCGGCTGTCCGAAATCGCCCCCGCCTGGGATGGCCTCGAGGACGAGGACCTGATCGAGCGCGAGGACATGGTCGTCACCGTCACCCACGGCGGCTATATCAAGCGCACCCCGCTTGACGCGTTTCGCGCGCAGGCGCGCGGCGGCAAGGGCCGCAGTGGCATGGCGACCAAGGACGAGGACGCTGTGGTCGAGCTGTTCGTCACCTCCACCCACAACCCCGTATTGTTCTTCACCAACACTGGCCGCGTCTACCGCATGAAAGTGTGGAAGCTGCCCGAAGGGGGGCCGCAGACCAAGGGCCGCCCGATGGTCAACCTGCTGCCGCTGGGCGACGAGGAGCGCGTCACCAACGTCCTCACCCTGCCCGAGGACGAAGCGACTTGGGCCAGCCTCAACATCGTCTTTGCCACCGAGCAGGGCATGGTGCGCCGCAACTCGATGGACGCCTTCACCAACGTGCCCACCGCCGGAAAATACGCGATGGGCTTCGTCGAGGGATCGGGCGACCGGCTGATCGGGGTGCAATTGCTCACCGAAGAGCAGGAAATCTTCCTCGCCAGCGATAGCGGCAAGGCGATCCGCTTCGCCGCTACCGACGCGCGCGAGACCAAGAGCCGCACCGGCATCGGGGTTCGGGGGATGAGCCTCAAGAAGGGCGGCAAGGTCGTCTCGATGGCCGTGCTCGACCCGCTGACCGCCGACATGGAAACGCGCGAGGCCTATGTCCGCGCCGCGGCGTGGAAGAACAACGGGGCAGTCCCCACCCTGCCCTCCGAGCAGGTTGCGGCGATGGCGGAAGGGGAGGAGTTCATCCTCACCATCACCGCCAATGGTTATGGCAAGATCTCCTCGGCCTATGAATACCGCAAGACCGCGCGCGGGGGCCAGGGGATCACCAATATCGGCACGCCGGAAAGCAATCCCGAGCGCAACGGCCCGGTGGTCGCGAGCTTCCCGGTCAAGCACGGCTCGCAGCTGATGCTGGTGACCGATCAGGCCAAGCTGATCCGGCTCGGGATCGATTTCCGACACCTGATCGAAGGCGGTTTTGATCCCGTCAAGCCGAAGGGCTTCTCGATTTCCGGCCGCGGGTCATCGGGCGTGCGCATCTTCGATGTCGCCAAGGGCGAACACATCGTCGGCGCGGCGCTTATCGGCGAAACGGGCGAGGACGGGGCGGCGGAAGATGCCGGCGAAACGCCCGTCACCTGACGGCGGTCATTTCACCGGCTGTTCGCCCCGCATGCACTGGATGATACCGGTCGCGATCATGAGCTGGCCCGCATAGTAGAGCGGCCAGATCAGGATCGCGTTGGCAGGTTCGAGGTCGAGCGGGCCCTCCCTTGCGAAGATCAGCCAGTCGCTGATGACGAACAGCACCGCCCCGGTGCCGACGCGGTAGCGCGGATAGTGGCTCATCCAGGCAGCGGCGGCCATCGCGCCGAGGAAGGCGGCATAGATCGCAATCTGGTCATTGCCACCGCTCAGCAACCAGCTCACCAGCGGGGTGCCGATCAGCAGCGCCGCCCCGATCAGCTTCTGGACCGGCGAGGGGCGCTGGTGGAGGTTCCTGAGGTAGAGCCCCAAGGCCACCACATGTGCCGCGGCGAAGAGGGCGCCGCCGGTCGCCAGCGGGTAAAGCTCGATCGCCACATCGCCGCAGGCCGCCAGCGCCAGCGCGCCCACCAGCAGAAATCCGTCCAACCGGTGCTTGCCCTGGGGCACGCGCAGAGCGACATACAGCGCCATCAATCCAACCGAAGCCCCCTTCGTCAGCAGGCCCCAGGTACCCTCGAAGATAGGATTGTCGCTGAGGAAATAGAACGCCGTTGCTGCGGCGATGCTCGCCAGCAGCCACGGTCTTTGTTCGATCAACGCGCCCTTCGCCATGACTGCCCGTCCCTCGGCCCTTGCCCTTGCCCGCCCCTTGGGGCTTGCCGCGGCGCTAACACGCAATTACCTGCCCCGCCATGACCACACGCCCGACTTCCCACGATGTGCACATAATCGGCGGCGGCCTCGCCGGGAGCGAGGCGGCATGGCAGCTCGCGCAGGCGGGCGCGAGGGTGCGCCTGTCCGAAATGCGCGGGAGCGGGGAGATGACCCCCGCCCACCAGACTGATGGCCTTGCCGAGCTGGTTTGCTCCAATTCCTTCCGCTCGGACGACGACACCAAGAACGCGGTAGGCCTGCTGCACCACGAGATGCGTGCGCTCGATAGCCTCGTCATGCGCGCAGGCCATGTCGCGCGGGTGCCGGCGGGAAGCGCGATGGCGGTCGACCGCGATGTGTTCTCCGGCGAGGTCGAAAAGGCGCTCGGCGAGCACCCCAATGTCACGATCGTGCGCGAGCGTATCGACGAACTGCCGCCCGCAGGCCTCACCATCGTCGCCACCGGGCCGCTAACCGCGGAAGGCCTGGCGCGGAGCATCGTGCGCGCCACCGGGGCCGAGCGGCTCGCCTTCTTCGATGCCATCGCGCCGATCATCCACCGGGATTCGATCGACATGAGCAAGGTCTGGATCCAGTCGCGCTGGAACAAGACGACCGAGGCTTCGAACGAGGGCGGCGACTACATCAACTGCCCGATGAACGAGGAGCAGTATCTCGCCTTCCACCGCGGGCTGATGGAAGGCGAGAAGACCGAGTTCAAGCAGTGGGAGAAGGACACGCCCTATTTCGACGGCTGCATGCCGATCGAGGTGATGGCCGAACGCGGCGTCGAGACGTTGCGCTACGGGCCGATGAAGGGCGTGGGGCTCGACAACCCCTTCGACGTGACGCCGGAGTTCCCGCAAGGCCGCTGGCCCTATGCGGTGGTGCAGCTCAGGCAGGACAACAAGCTCGGCACGCTGTGGAACATGGTCGGCTTCCAGACCAAGCTCAAATATGCCGCGCAGATCGAGCTGTTCCGCACCATCCCGGGACTGGAGAACGCCGAATTCGCGCGTTTGGGCGGCTTGCACCGCAACACCTTCCTCAATTCTCCCGAGGTACTCGATCGCCAGCTGCGGTTGAAGGCTGCGCCGCATATCCGGTTTGCGGGCCAGGTGACGGGCTGCGAGGGCTATGTCGAGAGCGCCGCGATCGGCCTCGTCGCAGGGCTGATGACGGCGGCCGAGCTCGCAGGGCGTGCATGGCAGCCGCTTCCCGCGACGACCGCTCTGGGCGCGCTGCTCAGCCACATCACCGGCGATGCCGAGGCAGCGACCTTTCAGCCCATGAACGTCAATTTCGGCCTCTTCCCGCCGCTCCACGAGGTCGGCAAGAAGGTTCGCAAGGAGGCCTATACCGACCGCGCCAAAGCCGATCTGGCGCGCTGGATCAGCGAAACCCGCGAGCCCGTCCCCGCCTGACGCTTCAGCACTTGCAGGCCGGCTTCTTCTTGGCCACCGGCTTGGGGGCGGTCGCGGCGAATTCGCGCGGGGTCAGCCGCCCGTCGCCGTCCTTGTCGGCCATGCCGAAACGGTCGACCGTGGTCACCGCCCATTCCTCGAAGGTGAGCAGGTTGTTGCCGTCCTTGTCGAGCGCCCGGAACCCGTCGGTGCGGGTCGAGAGCATTTCGTCGCGGGTTATCACCCGATCGCGGTTGCGATCATAGCGGAAGAAGCGCTGCTCCTCCTTGCCGAGCTCGCTCATTTCGGGCGGCGCGGGGCCCTTCTGGCTGCCGGGATCGGCATTGGGGAGCTGCATCGGATCGCGCGCAGGGGTGGCGGCAGGCGGCGGCGGTGCGCCGCGCTCGATTTCGGCGCGGCCCTGCCACCAGAACACGCCGACTCCGGCAAGGACCAAGCCCCCCAGCACTCCCAGCACGGCTTCACGCAAGGGTCTGCCCCCTTTTTGCAGCACCATATGCTCTGTAAATACACGGAATCAGACGCGAAAGATAGCGGCGCGTAGCGCGGCGACCGAGGCGCCCCGCCCTTCCATCAGCGGCCGCCCGCCGCGTGCCAGAGCGCGGGCGGCCAAAGCCTCGAGCACCGCCAGCCCGCTGAGCCCTCCCGGGATTCGCACCGCCGTCGCCGCCGCTGCCAACCCCGCCCCGACCAAAGCAGCGCTTTCGGCGGGGTTCGAGACCTGCGCGGCCGCATCGGCGAGCGCCCAGCGTCGGCCTGCCGCCGCAAGTCGCGTCGCAAGCGGCCCTGCGGCCGGATCATCGGCAAGCCCTGCAAAGAAGGCACCCCGCCCCTCGCCGAAAGCCTCGGCCTCGGCAGGGCCCAGGCTTTGGGCGGTAACCAGAACCTCCCAGCCATCAACCATCTGCACCAGAAACGCCTCGCGCCCCTGCCAGTGGAGCCCGATCCCGTCCAGCACTACATCGCCGCGCGGGCGCTCGGCCACCGGCTTGCCCAGCGCCTCGCGCCACCAGGCAAGGCGCATCTGCCCGAGCATCGGCTCCTGCGTGCGCCCGACGATCCGCGCCAGCCTGCGATCAAGCTGAAGAACCATGCTTAACGGCGCACGCACCTTTGGCGCGCTCCAGGCCAGCGCCAACTCGGCTTCGGGCGGCAGGGGATCGGAGGCCTCGGGTATCACCGGGCCGCGCCTAGCCGCGCCTTTGCCCGCTTGGCAAGCAAACTGTCCCGGCCCGGGACGCGGCGCCCGCAGCTCCCCCCCGTGGAGCCGTGGAAGATTTTGTTAACCATGCTCTTTGGCAATCCGCTTACCAGACCGGGTTAAGGGCTCAGACTGCATCTGGAATGTCCGCGTGCATTTTCGGCGGACAACAGGGAAGGGCACCGAAGCGATGGGGCGAGAAACGCAGGCCAGAACGTCGTTCTTGCACAATCTGCTGCACGACAAGACCGCCAACACGCTCGCGATCGCTGCTGCATCGCTGATCCCGATGATGGCGATGGTCGGCGGCGGTATCGATGCGAGCCGCTATTACATGGCCGCTGCACGCATGCAGGCCGCCTGCGACGCGGGCGCGCTGGCGGCGCGCCGGGCAATGCCGACCACGGTGATGACCACCGAGGCGCGCACGCAGGGCCTCAACTTCTTCGACCAGAACTTCAACGATGGACTGTTCGGCGTCACCAACCGCACGCGCGCCTACAGCGCCAACGCGCAAGGCAAGGTCACCGGGACCGCGAGCGGCACCCTGCCCTCGACCATCATGGCCGCCTTCGGCTACAACAATTTCCCGATCTCGGTCACCTGCACAGCCGAAGTCAACATCTCGAACTCCGACATCATGTTCGTGCTCGACGTCACCGGCTCGATGGCCGATTGCCCCGCCACCAGCGGGTGCAACTCGGGCCCGGGCTCGAAGATCGTCGGGATGCGGGCAGCGGTGATGAGCTTCTACGATACCGTGGAAAGCGCCACCTCGACCTCGGCGCAGGTGCGCTACGGGCTGGTGCCCTATTCGCAGCAGGTCAATGTCGGCTTCTCGATCCCGCGCACCCACATGGTCAGCAACCACACTTACCAGTCGCGTGTGGCGCGCTTCAATCCGGCGGCCTACCCCGGTCTCAACGCGGGCGATCCGATTCTGCTGTCGGACCAGACGGAATGGCTGCCGCGTACTACCAGCAACTTCGGCAACACGAACACGAACAACTACCGGTTCCGCACCGATGGTTCGGCCGGGACGACCGCGCGCAACGTCTGCACCAATTATCCGAACACTTACTCGGTCAGCATCGGCGGGGTGACCCAGACGTGGCAAGTGTTCGCGGCGACCGAGTTCGTGAACAACCAGTGGTCCGGCGGGGACTCGAACGAGCGCGCCGGGTGCCGCGCGCGCGTGCGCAAGACGCGCCCCGCGACCACCACCGAAGTGACCCCGCAGTTCGCCGACTGGGTCTATTGCCCGGTCACCACCGGCACCGCGAACCCCTGCGGCGTCACCAACCCTGCGGGCAGCCGCCCGGGCTGGGAAACGGTCAATTTCTCTAGCCTCTATACCGGCAACGCGATCAACATGCCGATCGGGTCGCAGGGCGCGATGACCTCGGTCAGCTGGGCCGGGTGCATCGAGGAGCCGAGCACGGTCCTGACCGACACCTACAGCCCGATCCCGGCCAACGCGCACGACCTCAACATCAACCTCGTGCCCGCCAATGAGACGCAGCGGTGGAAGCCGGCACTGATCAACGCGGTGTGGAAGCGCGAGGATTCGAACGGCAACACCCTCAACTGGCTCTACCAGACCGCCGACGAATCCCGCCCCGGCTGGACCTGCCCGACTCCGGCCCGCAAACTGGCAGACATGACCCGTACCGATCTCCAATCCTATATCGACGGGCTTACGGCGAACGGCAACACCTACCACGATATCGGCATGCTGTGGGGCGCGCGTTTCATCTCGCCGCGCGGGCTCTTTGCGACCGAGAACAACTCGGCACCCAATGGTGAGCCCATCTCGCGCCACATCGTGTTCATGACCGACGGTGCTCAGGTCAACAACGTCGAGAACTATTCGACCCACGGGATCGAGTGGTGGGACCGCCGCGTCACCGGTGACGGCAACAGCACGCGCGAACGCGACCGCCGCGCTGCCCGCCTGCAGGCCATCTGCCGCGCCGCGCAGCAGGAGAACATCACGGTCTGGGTGGTCGCCTTCGGGACGACGCTGACCCAGAACCTGATCGACTGCGCCTCGCCCGGTCGCGCCTTCCAAGCAGCCGACAACGCTACGCTCACCGAACAATTCCGGCAGATCGCCCAGAAGATCGCCGCGCTGAGGCTCACGGAATGATCCGGCGTCGTCTCTTCATCGCCCGCGCCGTGCTGCGGCATCTGCGCCAGAACCGCGAAGGTGCCACGCTGGTCGAGTTCGCGATTGTCGGGCCGGTCCTGATCCTGATGCTGATGGGCCTGTTCGACATCGCGCACACGCAATACACCAGCGCGGTGCTCTACGGTGCCGTGCAGAAGGCGTCTCGGGACTATACGCTCGAATCGGCCGCCACCTCGCAGACGGCGCTGGACACCCGCGTCCAGGACCAGATCCGTGCGGTGATGCCCAACGGCGCAACGATCACCTTCACCAAGACCGCCTTCGACGACTTCAAGAACGTGAACGAGCGCGAGGAGTGGACCGATACGAACAACAACGGCACCTGCAATGGTGGCGAGCCGTATCAGGATGAGAACAACAACGGGATCTGGGACGTCTACCGCGGCCAAAGCGGTCTCGGGACGGCCCGTGACGTCATGCTCTACACCACCAACGTCACCTACCCGCGGCTGTTTCCGATGTTTGGGATGATCGGCCTGCCCGCCAACGTGACCTTGTCCGCCACGACGGTGCTGCGGCGTCAGCCATTCGACCAGGGCAGCAATCAGAGCCCGACTGTGAGGAATTGTCCATGAGCCGCTCGTTCCGCCAGACGCTGCGCAGCCTGAAGCAAGATGTCTCGGGCCTCGCGATGATCGAATTCGCCTTCGCGGCCCCCCTGGTGCTGGGCATGGGCATGCTCGGGACCGACACCGCTTCGCTCGTGATCGCGCACCTCCAGGTCAGCCAGATCGCGATGCAGGTTGCGGACAACGCCTCGCGCGTGGGAGAAGAGGATACCCTCGCGGCCCGCCGGGTCTATGAACGCGACATCATCGACACCTTCCTTGGCGCCGAAAAGCTGGGCGAGAACATCTCGATCTACCAGCAGGGCCGGGTGATAATCTCCAGCCTCCAGCAGAACGCGACGGGCGGACAGTGGATCGCCTGGCAGCGCTGCCGCGGCGCGAAGAACTACAATTCCAGCTACGGCGTGCAAGGCGCCGGCGCGACCGGGAACACGTTTCCGGGCATGGGCGTGCCCGGACGCTACATCACGGCATCTGTCGGCACCGCGGTGATGTTCGTCGAGGTCGCCTACGACTTCCGCTCGATCACCCCGATGAACCTCTTCAACAACCAGCAGATCGTCTACACGGCGGCGTTCAATGTGCGCGACAACCGCGATCTGACGCAGCTCTACACCGGTGGCCCGGTGGCGCGCTGCACTACCTATTCGGCGAACCGCCCGACCTGATTCTGCCGGGCGGCACCTTAGGTCCTGTAACACACCTTGCGCGCGCCCTCGGCGATGCGCACCGCGTCGATCAGCGCAAGCTTTTCGAGGTTCGCCGCATAGGGCAGCGGCACGTCCTCGTTGCACACCCGCAGCACAGGCGCATCGAGGTGGTCGAAGCCTTCCTCCATGCAGATGCTGATGATCTCGGACGCGATCGAGCAGGTCGGCCAGCCTTCCTCGGCGACGATCAGCCGGTTGGTCTTGGCGAGGCTCTTGAGGACAGTTTCCTTGTCGAGCGGGCGCAGCGTGCGAAGGTCGATCACCTCGGCATCGATCCCCTCGCCCGCCAGCGTGTTTGCCGCCTCGAGCGCAAGCCCGACGCCGATCGAATAGGTGACGATGGTGACGTCCTTGCCCTCGCGCACGATCCGCGCCTTGCCGATGGGCAGGACATGGTCGTCCAGCGCGGGCACATCGAAGCTGCGACCGTAAACGAGCTCGTTCTCGAGGAACACCACCGGATCCTCGGAGCGGATCGCAGCCTTCATCAACCCCTTGGCGTCGGCGGCATCATAGGGGGCGATGACGATCAGGCCCGGCACGCTCGCATACCACGGTCCGTAGTTCTGCGAGTGCTGTGCGCCCACGCGCGAGGCCGCGCCGTTGGGGCCGCGGAACACGATCGGGCAGCGCATCTGGCCGCCGCTCATGTAATTGGTCTTGGCGGCCGAGTTGATGATGTGGTCGATTGCCTGCATCGCGAAGTTGAAGGTCATGAACTCGACAATGGGCCTAAGGCCGCCCATCGCTGCCCCGGTACCGATGCCGGCAAAGCCGTATTCGGTGATCGGGGTGTCGATGACACGCTTGGGGCCGAACTCGGCGAGCAGGCCTTGCGTGACCTTGTAGGCGCCTTGGTATTCGGCGACTTCCTCGCCCATCACGAAGACGCGCCCATCGCGGCGCATTTCCTCGGCCATGGCATCGCGCAGCGCTTCGCGCACCGTGGTGCTGACCAGCTGGGTGCCTTCGGGAATGGCGGGATCGGCGGCCGGGGCGATCTTGGCTTGCAGCGGAGCCGCTTCGGGCTTGGCGCTATCGCCCTCGCCACGACCTTCCTCGGCGCGCGCAGCCACCGCCGGTTCGGCAGCAGCCGGAGCAGGTGACGGCGCGGAGGCGGGCTCCTCCCCTTCCCCCGTAATCAGCGCGATCACCGCGCCCACTGCCACGTCCTCGGTTCCGGCAGGCACGAGGATCTTCTCGAGCACGCCTTCATCGATCGCCTCGAATTCCATCGTCGCCTTGTCGGTCTCGATCTCGGCGATGATGTCGCCGGGCGAAATCTTGTCGCCTTCCTGCTTCAGCCACTTGGCGAGCGTGCCCTGCTCCATGGTCGGCGAGAGGGCCGGCATCTTCAGTTCGATCCCCATGGCTCAATACTCCTCCACGAGAACATCGGTGTAGAGTTCGCCCGGCGTCGGCTCTGGCGAGGTTTCGGCAAAGTCGGCGGCTTGGGCCACCTCGGCACGGATCGCCTTGTCGATCGCTTTCAGCTCGTCCTCGGTCTTGCCGGCCTCGATCAGGGTCTTCTTGAGGCCCTCGATCGGGTCATGGTGATCGCGCTGTTCCTGCACCTCCTCGCGGGTGCGGTACTTGGCCGGATCGGACATCGAGTGTCCCCGATAGCGATAGGTGTTGCACTCCATCAGCACCGGGCCCTTGCCGGAGCGGACATGGGCGAAGGCGACTTCGGCGGCGGCGCGCACTTCGAGCACGTCCATGCCGTTCACCTCCATGCCGGGAATGCGGAACGACGTCCCGCGCCGATAGAAGCGGGTTTCGGCAGAGGACCGCTTGGTCGACGTGCCCATCGCGTACTGGTTGTCCTCGACCACGAAGACGATCGGCAGGTTCCACAAGGCGGCCATGTTGAAGGTCTCGTAGACCTGGCCCTGATTGGCGGCGCCGTCACCGAAATAGGCGAGGCACAGGCCGCCATCCTCGTTGTACTGGTGTGCGAGCGCAAGGCCCCCGCCCAGCGCCACCTGCGCGCCGACGATGCCGTGGCCGCCGTAGAACTTATGCTCGGTCGAGAACATGTGCATCGACCCGCCCTTGCCCTTCGAGATGCCGGCCTCGCGGCCCGTCAACTCGGCCATGATCACATTGGGATCGATCCCGTAGGCGAGCATGTGACCATGGTCGCGGTAGCCGGTGATGACAGAGTCGCGGTCATTGTCGAGCGCCGACTGCAAGCCGATCGCGACCGCCTCCTGGCCGATATAGAGATGGCAGAAGCCGCCGATCAGGCCGAGGCCGTAAAGCTGGCCCGCCTTTTCCTCGAAGCGGCGGATCAGCAGCATCTGGCGGTAGAATTCGAGCATCTCCGCTTGCGTGGCGGCGTAACGCTTCTTCGCCTCGAAGGCCTCCTGCAGCGAATGCAGCATGAAATCGGCATCGTCCGCTGCTGTCGCGGACGCTTTTGCGGGCTTCTTGGCCAAGATAAGTATCCCTCTCTCTGGCGCGCTCATGGGGAGGAGATGCGCCGTCCAACGCCTTGCTCTATAGGCAGGCTAGCGGGGGTGACGCAACGGCAAGGCGTTGCAGAAAACCGAACGCGCATACGAAATCAGAGCGATTTGGCGGCTGCGCCTCGGCTCACTCGTCGTCGAGCGTGATCACGACCTCGTCCTCGCGCATCACGCCGAGCTGGTCGCGCACCAGCTCGCTGGCGAGATCGGGATCGGCGGCGTCGGGATCGAGCAGCATCACGCGGTTGCGCAGGCTATCGCGCTTCTCGGTGAGCATGGCGATCTCGGCCTTGCGGGTTTCGAGCGCGGAAGCGTTCTCGCTCCAGGCGAGCAGGCCCGTGGGGCCGGCCACGGCAAAGCCCGTCAGCAGCAGCAGCGCACCCAGCGCCACCACCCGCTTCAGCCTGCTCTCCTTCACCGGTTTGCGCATGACGGAAAAATCTGTGTCCCCTTCGCCCCGCAATCCCGCGCGGGAGCCATGTTCACAGAATCACACTTGGCCGCGCGCCGCAAGGGGAATGCGCTGCTTTGAGTAAGAAAACGAGGACGCTCGGCTGAAATCAGTAAGAGCGCGGCAGCCCCAGCACGTGCTCGGCAAGATAGGAGAGGATGAGGTTGGTCGAGATCGGCGCGACGGTGTAGAGCCGTGCCTCACGGAACTTGCGCTCGACGTCATATTCCTCGGCGAACCCAAAGCCGCCGAAGGTCTGGACGCACATGTCGGCCGCCGCCCAGCTGGCCTCGGAGGCGAGCAGCTTGGCCATGTTGGCTTCCGCGCCCGGATTGCCGCCTTCGTCGTAGACCCGCGCAGCATGGTGGACCATCAGCTCGGCGGCGCGCATCTGGGCATAGGCGCGCGCGATCGGGAACTGGACGCCCTGGTTCTGGCCGATTGGCCGGGCGAAAACGCTGCGGTCTTTCGCATAGCCGGTGGCCTTCTCGATGAACCACTTGGCATCGCCGATGCACTCGGCCGCAATCAGGATGCGCTCGGCGTTCATGCCGGAGAGGATGTAGCGGAAGCCCTTCCCCTCCTCGCCCACCAGCGCGCTGGCGGGGATGCGCAGATCGTCGAAGAACACCTCGCAGGAGGAGTGGTTCATCATCGTGCGGATCGGCTTGACGCTCATGCCGTTCGCCGCCGCTTCGCGCATGTCGACGAGGAAGATCGACAGGCCCTCGGTCTTGCTCGCCGCTTCCTCGCGCGGGGTAGTCCGGGCCAGCAGAAGCATCAGATCGGAATGCTCCGCGCGGCTGGTCCAGATCTTCTGGCCGTTGATGACGTAGTGGTCGCCGTCGCGGACTGCGCGGGTCTTTAGGCTGAGGGTGTCGGTGCCGCTGGTCGGCTCGCTGACCCCGAAGGCCTGAAGGCGCATTTCGCCGCTGGCGATACGCGGCAGATATTCGACCTTCTGCGCCTCGGAGCCGTACCGCAGCAGCGTGTTCATGATGTACATTTGCGCGTGCGCGCTGGAGCCATTGCACCCGGAGGCCTGGATTTCCTCCATGATCACGCAGGCCGCCTCGAGGCTGAGTCCGCTGCCGCCGTGCTCGGTCGGGATCAGCGCGGCGAGGAACCCGGCTTTGGTCAGAGCATCGACGAATTCCGCCGGGTAAGCGCGCGCCGCGTCCTTAGTGCGCCAGTACTCCCCCGGAAAATCATCGCACAAGCTGCGCACCGCGCGGCGGATTTCGGCGAGTTCCTCGGGCTCGTGGGCGGACGTGGGCAAGCATTCTCTCCTCTGGGCGGGCGCGTGGCTTGCCGCTTGTGCGCGCCTTAGTCCACCTCACCAATTTGGGTGCTTTCGGACAAGACGCGAGGTCTGGCAATCCCGTTTCGATCTGCTACCGACTGACCACGAGAGGAAGACACCCCATGCAGATCATCGCCCACGACCCGGCCCGCTTTGCCGCCCTGCCAGACTATACCTTTGCCGATAACTGGCTGACCATCGATCTCGGCGAGGGCTTCACCGCCCGCATGCACTACCTCGACGAGGGGCCGAAGGACGCGCCCCCGGTGCTGCTGTTCCATGGCGAGCCCTCGTGGTCCTACCTATACCGCAAGATGATCCCGCTACTGGTCGCGGCGGGCTTCCGCTGCCTCGCGCCCGACCTCATCGGCTTTGGCAAGAGCGACAAGCCGAGCGAGCAGAGTTTCTACACTTACGCTCGCCATGTCGCGTGGCTCAAGCAGTGGCGGGACGCCGTGGTGCCGCAGCCGGCGGGCCTGTTCTGCCAGGACTGGGGCGGACTCTTGGGCCTGAGGATGGTCGGGCAGGAGCCCCACCGCTTCGCCTTCGTCGTCGCCAGCAACACCTTCCTCCCCACCGGCGGCGGCAAGGCCTCCGCAGGCTTTCTCGAATGGCGCGAATTTGCCCGCTCCTCGCCCGAATTCCGCATCGGCGGGATCATGGACCGCGGCAGCCAGAGCGAACTCTCCGCGGCCGAGGTAGCCGCCTACGACGCACCCTTCCCCGACGAGGCGAGCAAGGCCGGCGCACGCGCCTTCCCCCAGCTGGTGCCGATCGAGGACGACAAGGACGGCGTTGCCGACAATATCGCCGCTTGGAAGGGCCTTGCCGACTTCGACAAGCCCTTCCTCACTCTGTTCGGCGAGGACGATCCGGTGCTGGGCAAGGCGGGGCCACTGCTGTCGGGCCGGATCAAGGGCGCCGCGGGCCTGCCTCATGCGATGCTCGAGAAGTGCGGGCATTTCAGCCAAGAAGATCACCCAGAGGCCCTGTCGCAAGGCGTGATCGCCATGGCGAAAAAGGCCGGTTTCCTGACTTGACTGAGGCCCCGCCCGCCCCAGCCTATCTCACCCGCACGCAGGAGCGGACGCTTGCGCTGACCATCGCAGTGGTCACGGCGAACGCCTATTACATCCACCCGATCATCGGCGATGTCGCCCGCGCCTTCAATGTGGGCGAGGCGGAAATCGGCGTGGTGCCGGCCCTGAACCAGCTGGCGCTGGCGCTCGGCATCCTGCTGCTGCTCCCGCTGGGGGACTTCTACCGCAACCGCACGCTGTGCATCGTGTTCGTCGCGGGGCAGACCCTGTGCCTTGCCGGAATGGTGCTCGCGCCCGGGTTCATCGCCTTCACCGCCGCCTCGACCCTCCTCGGCTTCTTCACCATCGCACCCTACCTGATCCCCGCCTTCGCCTCCAAACGCGTCGCGCCCGAGCGATTGGGGTCGGTCACCGCGCAGCTCACGGCCGCGGTGATCTTCGGCATTCTGGTCGCGCGCGTGGGCGCCGGGATCATTGCCGCGCGGGCGGACTGGCACACGGTCTATGTCGGCGCGCTCGCACTGATGGGGGCGGTTACGGCCTTCCTGCCCATCGCCATGAAGAGCGAGGCAGCCAGCCCCAAGCGGGCCCCTGCCAGCTACCGCGCGGTGATCGCCTCGGTCTTCACCCTCGCCGCGCGGCATCCCGACATGCGGATCTCGGCCGCGATCCAGGGGCTGAACTTCGGGATCTTTACCGCAAGCTGGCTGGCGCTGGCGCTCCACCTGACCGGACCCGCGATGGGCTATGGCACCGACGATGTCGGCTATCTGGCCGGGATCGCGGCGGTGAGCGTCTTCACCACCCCGCGGCTCGGACGCTGGGCGGACCGCGTCGGCCCGCGCCGCGCGCGGATCGCGGCGGCGCTGGTGCAGCTTGCGGGGATCGCGCTGTTCTCTCCGCTGGGCGGATCGATCTGGGGCCTGCTGGTGCCGCTGTTCATCACAAACCTCGTCGGTCCGACCATCGACGTGACCGGGCGGATGACGCTCTTCACCCTCGCGCCCGATATCCGCACCCGGCTCACGACCAGCTATATCGTGACGATGTTCGTCGGCGGCGCTATCGGGAGTGCGGCGGGCACGGCGGTGTTCGATGTCGGCGGCTGGGGCGCGACCTGCGCGCTGCTGCTGGCGGGGAGCTGCGCAGTGGTCGCGCTCTCGCTGCACGCCGAGCGGCGGTGGATGAGGCTGGAGCGCAGCGCGGGGTAAC
>NZ_JAMNXL010000066.1 GCF_023653175.1 Erythrobacter sp.
CCGGTTCTGGCGGGACATGCCCGGCGCAGGGTGAGCTGCAAGCAGGGGCCGGATGAACCTGCCGGGCCCCCGAATGTCGGCTGGGGCCTGCCCGAGGAACCGAACCGTGCCGCCGGCGTATCGACAGTCGGGCCTTGTGGCTGGCGGGCGCGGCACGAAATGTGGCCGCAATAGGGCAAAAACGGTTGCCCCGCGCGCAAAGATCGTTCAATGCGCTTCTCCGGGCCTTCCACGTGGGAAATTACGAGGCGCGCGCCCTTCGCGCAGGGGATTGCCCTGGCAGGCAGCCGGGGGTGCGCGGCAGACCCATGCGTTTTGGTTGGACGTTCCGCCCGCGTCACCCAGGCTTCAGGAGGACTGAGAACTTGCAGCTTCCGCACCATCTTCCCGGCTCGATCGAGCTGTCCATCGTCATCCCGGTCTACAACGAGGAAGCGGGGCTCGATGCGCTGATCGCGCGCGTCACCGCCGCCGCACACGCCCAGTTCGGCGAGCGCTATGAATTCATCCTCGTCAATGACGGGTCGAAGGATGGCAGCTGGAACGCGATCTGCCAGCATGCCGACCATGATCCGCGCATCGTCGCCATCAACCTCTCGCGCAATCACGGCCACCAGCTGGCGCTGACCGCGGGGCTGGGCCACGTGCGCGGCGACATCGTCTTCGTGCTCGATGCCGACCTGCAGGACCCGCCCGAACTGCTCGGCCCGATGCTCGAACAGCTGCGGGCCGGCTATGACGTGGTCTATGGCCAGCGCACCAAGCGCCACGGCGAGACCGCCTTCAAGCGCGGCACCGCGGCGCTGTTCTACCGCACGCTTGCCAGCATGGTCGACACCCACATCCCGCGCGACACCGGCGATTTCCGCCTGATGACGCGCCGCGTGGTCGACCAGTTGAACGCCATGCCCGAACGCTACCGCTTCATCCGCGGGCTCGTCAGCTATGTCGGCTTCAACCAGATCGCCTTCCCCTATGAACGCGACGCGCGCTACGCGGGGGAGACCAACTACCCGCTGCGCAAGATGCTGGCGCTGGCGGTGGATGCGGTGACCAGCTTCTCGGTCGTGCCGCTGCGCTTCGCCTCGCATCTCGGCATGCTGTTCGGCCTTGCGGGCCTCGTCTCGCTGGTCGGCATCCTGTGGGTGTGGCTGGCAGGCGGCACGGTGCAGGGCTGGGCGAGCCTTGCCGCGCTGACGCTGATCATGGGCTCGGTGCAGCTGCTGGTGCTCGGCGTGTTCGGCGAATATCTGGGCCGCATGTACATGGAGGGCAAGAGCCGTCCGCTGTTCATCATCTCCGAGGTGCGCCGCCATCCGATCGCCGCCAACGAGGAACCTGCCGGCGTCGCCGAGGGCGGCACGATCGACACCAAGCTCAGCGAGGGCATCCGTGTCGCAGGCTGAATTCGACGCTTATGTTGATGAATACGACTCCCAGCACGCCCAATCGGTCAAGCTGAGCGGGGAAGACCCGGAATTCTTCGCCGAATACAAGGCGAAGGAGGCCGCGCGCGTGATGGCCGCCGCAGGCCTCGCGCCGCAGCGGATCATGGATTTCGGCGCAGGGCGCGGCAATTGCATCGCCCACCTGCAAGCCGCGTTCCCCGACGCCGCGCTCACCGCGCTGGATGTCTCGGCGCGCTCGCTCACGCATTGTGCTGCGCGCGCGATCCGGCCGCTCGAAACCGTGTGCTACGACGGCCGGACCCTGCCGTTCGAGGATGCGAGCTTCGACCTCGTGTTCACGGCCTGCGTGTTCCACCACATCCCGGCCGAGGATCACATCCGCCTGCTCGCCGAGATCCGCCGGACGCTCACCCCCAAGGGGCGGTTCATGCTGTTCGAGCACAATCCGTGGAACCCGCTCACCCGCCACGCGGTGGCGGCCTGCCCCTTCGATGTGAACGCGGTGCTGATCAGCGCGCCCGAGATGCGCCGCCGCTTCCGCGCGGCGGGCTTCACCGATATCGACCTGCGCTGGACACTGTTCTTCCCGGCTTTCGCCGCCCCGCTGCGCCCGCTCGAACGCGGGCTTGGCTGGCTGCCGCTGGGCGCGCAATACCGCCTCGTCGCGCGCTGAGGGGCCCTGACACCATGCTTGCCCGCCTGCTGCGATTCGGGCTGACCGGTCTTGCCAATTCGGCGGTGGGCTGGGCGGTGATCTTCGGCGGGCTGTGGGCCGGGATGAGCGGGCTGGCCGCCAATGCGGCGGGCTATGGCGTCGGCCTCGTGCTGTCCTTCACCCTTAACCGCCGCTTCGTGTTCGGGGTGACGGGCAAGGTCCGCGCGCCAGAGGTGCTGCGCTTCCTTGCCGCCTTCGCCATCGCTTACGGGGTGAACGTGGCGGTGCTGTTCGCCGCGCAAGGCGTGCTGGGCGAGGACAGTGCGCTCGCGCAACTGCCCGCGATCGGGGCCTATATCGTGATCTTCTTCCTGCTCTCGCAATTCGTCGTGTTCCGAAAGGCGGCGCCCGAATGACCGCGCCCGCCGTCCCGCTCCAGCCCATCGTGCCATTGGGCGGCCACCCGCGGATGCAAGGCCTTCTCGACCGCTGGTGGGCGATTGCGCTGGTCTGCCTGATCGCGCTCGCGCCGCTGCTGGTGGTGGAGGGGATCGCCCCGCTGACCGACCTCTACGGCCACCTCGGCCGCCACGCGGTGCAGACCGGCCTCGCCGAGCGTCCGGGCCTGCAACCTTTCTTCAGCTACGAATGGAAGCTGATCGGCAATCTGGGCGGGGACATCCTGGTCCAGCTGTTCTACCCGCTGCTGGGTGTCGAGGGTGCGGTGCGGGCGACGGTGATCGTCACCCAGGGCCTCGGCGCGCTGGGCCTGCTGCTGGTGAGCCGCGAGGTGCATGGCCGCGTCACCCCGTTTGCGCTCGCCGCGATCCCGCTGCTCTATGGCTTTCCCTTCAACTACGGCTTCATCAACTACACGCTGAGCATGGCGCTGGCGCTGCTCGCCTATGTGCTGTGGCTGCGGCTGCGGGCGGGTGGGCGCGAGGGGCTGGCGGCGGTGTGGCTGGGCGTGGCGGGCGCCGCGATCTGGGTCGCGCACACCTATGGCTGGGCGTTCCTCGGCCTGCTCGCCGGATCGACCATGCTGGCCGAGGTGTGGGCGGCGCGCACGCACCCCTTGCGCGCCGTGGGCCGCATCCTTGCCGCGTGCTGGCCGCTGCTGCTGCCGATTATGCCGATGGTGATCTGGCGCGCGGGAAGCTCGGGCGCGGCGATTTCGGGCTGGGCGTGGGGGTACAAATACGTCTGGGCGCTTTCGCCGCTGCGCACCTATTGGCGCGATTTCGACATGGCCTCGCTCGCCGTGCTGGCGATGCTGCTCGGCTGGGCGCTGAGGGCGCGCGCGGTGCGGTTTGACCGCAGGATCGGGATCGCGGCGCTGCTGTGCCTCGTGTTCTTCATCGCCCTGCCGTTCCGGGTGTTCGGATCGGCCTTCGCCGACATGCGGTTGCTGCCTTATGCACTGGCGCTGGCGCTGGTGGCGATCGGGACGGCGCGGAGCGAAGATGGCACGTTGCAGGCCTCGCGACAGGCCTCGCGGGCGCTGCTGGTGGCAGGCGCGATCGCGCTCGCGTTCTTCGGGGTGCGCATGGCGAGCACCACCATCGCCTACCGCAATCTAGACCGGCAGGTGCAGGCCGCGCTCCCGGCGCTGGACAAGATGCCGAAGAGCGCGCGGGTCGCGTTCTTCTCGGTCAAGCCCTGCCGCACGCGCTGGGCGCTCGCCCCGCTCGATCATCTGGCGGGCGCGGCGATGGCGCGGCGCGATGCTTTCGTGAACGACCAGTGGCAGCAGCCGGGGGTCAACCCGCTCAAGGTCAGCTACCCGGCGGCCGAGCCCTTCGTGCGCGATCCCTCGCATCTGGTGGTGCGCGAGGAGTGCAAGGAAAGCCGATCGCGCGTCAGGCTCTCGACCGCGCTGGCACGGCTCCCGCGCGAGGCCTTCACCCATATCTGGATCGTCGGCCAGTACGACGGGAAGCTGACCCCGCCGCCGGGCTTCGTCGAAGTGCCCGATGCGGGCAGCGGACGGCTCTACGCCGCCACGCGGTAAGCGCTGCCGCGCACCAGCTTGCCCGGGCGTGCCCCGGTCGACTGGTCGAAGCGGCGGATCACCTCGCCCGCCACGATGGTCGCCTCGTAGCCGGTGGCGCGCTGGTGCAGGCGGCGGCCGCCGGCGGGCAGATCGCGGACCACTTCGGGCAGGTGCAGGGTGAGGTTGTCGAGGTCGATCACATTCACGTCCGCGCGCCCGCCCACGGTGAGCGTCCCCCGGTCTGTGAACCCTACCGCTCGCGCTGCCTTCTGGCCGAGCATGTGCACCGCTTCGGCAAGGCCGAGCTTCAGCGGCCCGTCCTTCTGGACGAACTGGGTGAGCAGATAGGTCGAATAGCTCGCGTCGCAGATCGCCCCGTAATGCGCGCCGCCATCGCCGAGGCCGGGGACGCAGTAGGGGTGGCGCAGCATTGCGTGCGCGCTTTCGAGGCTGGCATTCTCGTAATTGCCGAGCGCGGCAAGGAACAGCCCGCGCCCCTCGGTTGCCAGCAGCCGGTCATAGGCGACCTCCTGCGGGGAGCACCCGCGCGCGGCGGCCTGGCCTGCCATGCTCAGGTGCGCAGGCGGGGCGTAGTCGGGCGGATTGTCGAGCGGGAACAGCCAGCGCCAGTTGCGGGCGAGCTCGTTGAAGGGGTGGCCGGGGGTGAAGTCCTCGCTCAGCAGCGCAGCGCGCAGGGAGGGATCGCGCATCGCTGCGACCTGCTCGGGAATGCTGAGATGTGCGATTTTCGCCCATGAGGGGCACAGCACGAAGGGGTGCACCGTCAGTTCCAGCCCCGCGATCAGCCCGATCGGGCGCGGCATCACCTGCGCATGGGCGACGCCTCCCGAAGCGTTGGTCGCCTCGAGCATCTCGAGCACCCGCCGCCAGCGCGGCGGCGCATCATTTCCCGAGGCGAGCGTGAAGGTTGCCGGGCGGCCGCTGGCGGCGATCACCCGCTCGATCACGCGATATTCCTTGTCCCACCCGACAAAGGCATCGAGCACCACCTGGAACGTGCCCGCGCCTGCATCCTTCATGCCGCCGGTGATCGCTTCAAGCTCGGCAATGTCGGTGTCAAAGGTGGGTATGGCCTCGCCATCGGCGGTCTTGTGGATCGACAGGCGCGAGGTGGCAAAGCCGATCGCGCCCGCGCGCATGGCGTCGGCGGTCAGTTGTCGCATCGTCGCAAGGTCGTCATCGGTTGCCGGCTCGCGCTTTGCGCCCCTTTCGCCCATCGCATAGACCCGCAAGGGGGAGTGGGGGAGGTAGGCGGCAATGTCGATATCGCGCCTTCCGGCAGCGACCTTGTCGAGATATTCGGGGAAGGTCTCCCAGTCCCAGTCCAGCCCCTCGGTCATGACCACGCCGGGAATGTCCTCGACCCCCTCCATGACGTTGATGAGCATATCGTGATCGGCCTTGCGGCAGGGCGCGAAGCCGACCCCGCAATTGCCCATCACCGCGGTGGTCACCCCGTGCGAGGAGGAGGGGGAGAGCTCCTCGGCCCAGATGCATTGGCCGTCGTAATGGGTGTGGACGTCGATGAAGCCGGGGGTGACGAATTTGCCTTTTGCATCAATTTCTTGCGTCCCGCTTCCGGTGATGCTGCCGATGGCGGCGATGCGCCCGCCGGCAATGGCGACGTCGCCCTCGGCAAGATCGCCGCCCGTCCCGTCGGCAATCGTACCGCCGCGGATCACCAGATCATAATCGGCTGCCATCGCTGCTCTCCTCTTCCCGCGGGGATGATGCGCTGGGATGCTGGGGCGGGCAAGGGGGTGCGGCAACTCGCACTTTTGCGCTTGGGCGCGCCGCGCTAGGGTGGGGCATGACCGAGGCCCCTCCATCCCCGCGCCGCATCGCGCTTGCCGGCGCAAGCGGAACGATCGGCGCGGCGGTGCTGCGGCGATTGCAGGACGAGGGGCTTGAGGTCGCCGTCCTCCCGCGCGCGAACCTCGCCGAGCCCCGCGCGCTGGCGCAGGCGCTGGCCGAGCGGGGCTGCGAGGTCGTGATCTCCTGCATCGCCTCGCGCTCGGGCGCGCCGAGGGATGCCGAGGCTGTCGATTACGCGGCCAATGCCCGCCTGCTGGCAGCGGCGCGCGGGGCGGGGGCGGAGCATTTCATCCTGCTCTCGGCGATCTGTGTGCAGAAGCCTCGCCTCGCCTTCCAGCACGCCAAGCTCAGGTTCGAGGCCGAGCTGGCGGCGAGCGGGATCGGCTACACCATCATCCGGCCCACGGCCTTCTTCAAGTCGCTCTCGGGGCAGGTCAGCCGCGTCAAGGCGGGCAAGCCCTTCCTGATCTTCGGCGACGGCCTCCTCACCCGCTGTAAGCCGATCAGCGATGATGATCTCGCGCGCTTCATCGCCGGGTGCATCGGCAACCCCGAGGCCTGGGGCAAGGTGCTCCCCATCGGCGGCCCGGGGCCGCCGATTTCATTGAGGCAACAGGGCGAGCTGCTGTTCGCGCTGACGGGGCAGGAGCCGCGCTTCCGCTCGGTGTCGCCCGGCATGTTCACCCTCGCCGAGCGGGTGCTGGGCCTCGGCGCGCCGTTTTCGGGGTGGTTCGCAGAGAAGGCCGAATATGCCCGCATCGCGCGCTATTACGCGACCGAAAGCATGCTGGTGCTCGACCCGGCGAGCGGCGAATATTCCGCCGATCTGACCCCCGAATACGGGAGTGAGACGCTGGAGGGCCACTACCGGCGGTTGCTCGCCGAAACCTAGCGCGGGGCGATGTGCCAGCTGGCGGGCGCGAGCAGTTCACCGATGTGCGGCACGAACACCGGCTCGGCCGCGTAGTTGAAGGTGAAGACATGGCTCGCCGTGCGCCTCTCGCGAATGCCTTCGGGCAGGTCGAGCAAGGCGACACCCGCCTCGTCCGCCATCCGCTCCACCAGTAGCGCAAGCAGCGCGCGGTCGGGCCAGATCGCGCAGTAGCGCATGGTGCCGTGACGGTAGACCACCCCGCGTCCCGCCCCGTCCGACAGTTCGGGGGCGAGGTCCGACGCCACATCCTCGCGCCAACGGGTGACGGTGAAGCCTGCCACTTCCTCCGCCACCCCGTCGCGCAGGCTCTCGACGCGGGTGACGGTGAGCGGGATCGCCTCACGCAAGTCGCCCGGCGCAAGGCCCTCGGGGATGGAGAAGCTTTCGGTCTTGCTGCCCGAGCGGGGCCCGAGGAGCACGGGGCAGGAGAGCGCCGCCAGTTTTTCCGCAAACCCCTCGGGGATGATGGGAAGCGTTGGCACCACCACCATTTTGTAGCCCGCAAGCGCGGCCGAGGGCGCAAGGATGTCGACATTCAGCCCCCGCTGGCGCAGCGCGGAATAGGCTTCGAACACCAGCTCGAGATAGCGGAACGACTGGCCCTGCGGCTGGATGCCGATGGTCCACGCCGCTTCGTAGGAGAACACCAGCGCCACCGGCGCCTGCGCGGTCGTCTGCGGACCGATAGCGGCCGCCACCGCCGCCGCGTCCCGCACTTCGTCGGCGGCTTCGGCCTCGCTGCTGTCTGGGCGCAGCAGGCCGGCGTGCATCTGCTCCTGTGCGAAGGGGGCCTGCCGCCAGCGGAAATAGGAGGTGAATTCGGCCCCGTGCGCGCAGGCTTCCAGCGTCCACAGCATCACCATCCCCGGCAGCGGAGCAGGGTTGAAGCGCGCCCAGTTCACCGGGCCGGGCTGCTGCTCCATCACCCCCCAGCGGCCCTTGGAGCACCCGCGATACAAGTCATGGTGGAAGGCGGCGATATCGGGGTGGCCCTGCCGCATGTAGGCGGCCTTCTCATCCGAGGAGCACCAGAACTGCTCCAGAAACCCGAGCGGATAGGAATCCCACGTCGCCACATCGATGTCGCGGCCCACATCGTGGTGATCGAACTCGGTGAAGAAGCCCATGAAGTTGTGGGTGATGTCCACGCCGGGTGAATGGGCGCGGATGATGTCCACCTGTTCGCGGTTGAAGCTCGCCACCTGATCCGAGGCGAAGCGGCGGTAGTCGAGCCAGTGCGCGGGGTTTGCCTCGGTGACGGTCAGGTGAGGGGCATCCACCTCGGCGAAGGAGCGGTATTCCATGCTCCAGAAGACATTGCCCCAGGCTTCGTTGAGCGCCTCGGGCGTGCCGTAGCGCGCGGCGAGCCAGCCACGAAAGGCGCTCACGGCGGCGGCAGAGAAGGACAGCACCGTGTCATGGCAGCCATATTCATTGTCGGTCTGCCAGATGGCGATGGCGGGGTGCTTGCCGTAGCGCTCCGCCAAAGCGGTCACGATCCGGCGGCACTCCTGACGATAACCCTCGTGGCTGAAGCAATAGTGCCGCCGCGATCCGAAGCCGCGCGGGCGGCCCTGTTCGTCGATGGCGACCATGTCGGGCATGCGGTCCACCAGCCACTTGGGCGGGGTCGCGGTTGGCGTGCCGAGGATAACCTTGAGGCCGGCGGCGTGGAGCGTGTCGATGGCGCGGTCGAGCCAGCCCCAATCGTATTGGCCCGGCTCGGGCTCGATCCGGCTCCAGGCGAATTCGCCGATGCGCACGAGGCTGAGACCCATCTCCGCCATCCGCCGCGCGTCCTCGGCCCACATGTCCTCGGGCCAGTGTTCGGGATAATAGCAGCAGCCGAGTTTCATTGCGGCAATCTCTCCAGCGCGACCAGCCACGCGGTTTCGGGGTGGGTGAGGGGCAGCGCGAGGCCTTGCGTCATCAGGGCGGTGCCGGACAGGACGAGGCCCTCGCGCCACACGTCCGGATTGGCGAGGTAATGCTTGGCACGCGGCGGCCATGGCTCCGGCAGGGTGACGCGGTAACGCGCCTCGGGCTCCAGCCCCGCGAGGCGCACGGGGGCGGCGTCGAACACCGGCGAGAAGGCGGTCTGGGCAACCAGCGCCAGCGCCTTGTCCGCGTGCGTCACCATCATGCCGGTAATGTTCGCGTCAGGGTGGGTGAGACGGTGCAGCGCACCCTCATGCAGCACGCCGCGCCACGCCTTGTAGAGCGCGATGTGCGCGGCGAGGCACTTGCGCTCCTTGTCGGTCATGCGGGCAGGGTCAGCCTCCACCCCCATGTGCCCGAACACCGCCACCTTGGCGCGGAAGTCCATCGCGAGCCGCCGCCCCGTGATCGGATTGGGCGAGGGGCCGACATGGCTGCCGAGCACTTCGAGCGGCAGGAACTGGCTCCACGCGGGGATGATGCGCAGGCGCTCGATCGCGTCGTTGTTGTCGCTCGGCCAGACCCGGTGGACGCGCTGAAGCACCCCGTAGTCGATCCGTCCCCCGCCGCTCGAACAGCTTTCGATTTCGATATGGGGATGGGTGGCGCGCAGGTGGTCGAGGAGGGCGTAGAAGCCCTCGGTCTGACGCGGGGCCGAGGGGAAGAGGTCGCGGTTGTGATCCCACTTGAAGTAGGCGATGGCGTGCTCGCGCAGCAGCGCATCGAGGCATTCGAACAGGTAATCCCGCACCTCCGCGCGCCCCAAGTCGAGCGCCAGCTGGCCGCGCATCGTCGGGCGGTCGCGACCTTGCGTGTGCAGGCACCAGTCGGGATGGGCGCGGTAAAGATCGCTGTCGGGCGAGACCATCTCGGGCTCGACCCACAGGCCGAAATCCATGCCGAGGTCGTGGACGCGCGCGATCAGCGGGGCGAGGCCTTTCGGGAACACATCGGGCGAGACGAACCAATCGCCAAGGCTGGTCTGATCGTTCCGCCGTCCGCCGAACCACCCGTCGTCGAGCACGAAACGTTCGATCCCCAGCGCCGCCGCGTCCTCGGCGAGCGCGATCAGCCCTGCTTCCGAGAGATTGAAGCCGAGCGCCTCCCACGAATTGAGGTGGACCTTGCGCGGGCCCCAATCCTTGCGGGCGGGCAGCACCGTGGTGCGGGCATGGGCGTGAAACCGCTGGGCGAGGGCCGAGCGGTCGGAAGCGAGCCCGATCATTGCCACCGGGGTGTGATGGCTGCCGTCATGCGCGAGATCGATTGCGCCGCTGTCCCAGCCTGCGCCCATCTGGAACACCGCGCGCCCGTCGGCGCTTCCCACCAAGTCGACGTCGATCCGGGTGTCGTGATCGCCGCTCCACGAGAGATGCGCGCCCAGCACCTCGCCTGAGGTGGGGTCTTCGAGGATTAGCCAATTGCCCCCGCCAAAGCCCGGCTTGCCGCCCGTCGACGTGCGGGCGAAGCCCTCGGGCGCGATCGAGCAGCTCGCCTCGCGCATCTCCCCGGCCCAACGTCCGGCGAAGCTGGTGAAGTGGGTGAAGCGGCGGGGGATGGGCAAGACGAGCGCGCTCAGCCGGTCGAGAGCCAGCTTGCGGTTGCCCGGGTTCCAGATCGATGCCTGGGTCGTGACTATCTCTGCCCTCTCGATCCGCCAAGCCTGTTCGATATCGAGATCAAGCTGGGTGTCGCGGAAGTGCAGGATCACCTCGCTTGGATATTCCTCCCACGCGGCGAGGCGGAAATCGGTGGCGCATTCCTTACAGGTGTGATCGCCGTATTGGCGCAGCCGCACCGCAGGCGTCCCGCTCCATCCGGCCTTGCCCTCTGGCAGCAGCCCTGGCACCGGCGGCACATCGGGCTGGTTCTCGTGCCGCCCGCGCGCGGCGGCGGCGGCGATCATCGCCAGATCCTCGCCCTCCGGCAGGCGCGCGCCGAGATACACGCAGTCCGCCGTCCCGCCCGCTTCCAGCGCAAACACCAGCGTCAGCCGCTCGCCATCGAGCCTCACGAAATCCACTGGCTATGCGCTCCCGTCTCCGAGTGCCGGTGATGACCGGCGCCTGCGGGCTTGCCGCTTGCCCGCCATTGCGCTGTAACCGCCGCCAACGAGAGGGGAAAGCGCGCAAATGCCACAAGTCACTACCGGGGGCGACCCGACGCAGATCGCCGTGTGCCTTGGCCTGACGCTGGTGATTGCGCTGGCGACGTGGCTGACGCTGCGGCGCGAGGGGCATGACGGGTCGAAGAAGGACGTCTACCTCGCGGGCGGCAAGCTCAGCTGGCTGTTCGTGGCGGGCGCGATCACGCTCACCAACCTTTCCACCGATCAGCTCGTCGGCATGAACGGCAACCAGATGCTGCTGCTCGCCTGGTGGGAGATCAGCGGTTTCGTCGGCCTCTTGATCCTCGCCTATGTGTTTGTGCCGATCTATTACCGGGCGAGAGTCACGACCGTGACCGAGCTTCTCGAACAGCGCTATGGCGGCGGCGGCATCCGCACGTTGGTGTCGGCGCTGTTCCTGTTCGGGATGGTGCTGATCTACCTGCCCGCCGGGCTCTATTCGGGCGCGCTGTTCCTCAAGACGGCGGGGATCGACTTCGACCTGCTGGTGCTGGCGGGCTTCCTCGGCGTGGTCGCGGCGGCCTATACCATGGCGGGCGGCCTCAGAGCGGTGGCGGTGATGGAGACCTATTCCGGCATCGGCGTGCTCGCCATCGCGGTGCTGGTGGTGGTGCTGGCGCTGAACGCGGTCGACTGGGACATTGCCCGCGGGGTGCCGCCCGAGCGCCTCACGATGGTCGGCGCGGCGGATTCGCCGATCCCGTTCCACACCCTGTTCACCGGCATGATCTTCATCCAGATCTACTACTGGTCGACCAACCAGCCGATCACCCAGAAGGCCATGGCCGCGCCTTCGGTCAAGGAGGCGCAGAAGGGCGTGCTCGCCGCAGCGGTGGTGCGCATCCTGATCATCCCGGGAATCGTGGTGATCCCGGGCGTGGTCGCCTTCCAGCTGTTCGGCGATATCGACGATGCCGCCTATGGCCGGCTGGTGGGCGAGGTTCTGCCGCCGTGGCTTTCGGGCGTCTTCGCCGCCGCCATCGCCGCCGCGGTGATCGCCCACACTGCCGCCGTGATGAACGCGGCGGTCGGGCTCTATGCGGTCGACTTCCACGAGAAGTTCGTGGGCAAGGTCGAGAACCACTGGCGCCTGTCGGGGATCGTCACTGTGGTGCTGACGGTTGCTGCGGTGGCGCTGGTGCCGGTGTTCGATAACGCCAAGAGCATCATCAACCTGCTCCAGCAATTGAACGGCCTCAGCTCGATGCCGATCCTTTCGGCCTTCATCGTCGGGCTGCTGTTTACAGGCGTCGAGAGCCGCGCGGCGATCGTCGGCGTGGTGTGGGGCTTTGCGCTCTATGCGCTCTACAGCTTCGCGCTCGAGCCTGCGGGGCTGATCACCCTGCATTACATCGACTTCATGGTGGTGACGCTGGCGACGAGCGTGATTGCCGCGCTTGCCTTCAACCGCTTTGCTCTCGGCGGGCGGGCGCGCTTCGCCCCGCGCGAGGTTTTCGCCGGGCTGGCCAGGCGCTCCGAGGAAGAGGGGTTCGGATGACTCTCGATCCGCTGCGCCCGCAGCGGCGCTACAATCCGCTGACCGGCGGCTGGGTGCAGGTCTCCCCGCAGCGCATGGGGCGGCCGTGGCAGGGCGAGCTGAGCGAGCCCGATCCGCCGCCGCCGCCCTATGATCCGGCCTGCTACCTGTGCCCCGGCAATGCGCGGGTGGGTGGTGAGGCGAACCCGGCCTATGAGGGCGTATATGTGTTCGACAACGACTTCCCCGCGCTGGCCGAGGATCAGCCGGCCGAGGTAGATCACGATCCCCTGTTCCGCGCCGAAGCTTCAGCAGGCGTGTGCCGGGTGATCTGCTTCTCGCCCGATCACGGCAAGTCGCTCCCCTTGCAGACCCCGCAGCAATTGCGCAGCGTGATCGACACATGGGCCGACCAGACCGCCGAACTCGGGGCTCGCTTCGCCAATGTGCAGGTGTTCGAGAACAAGGGCGCGATGATGGGCTGCTCCAACCCGCACCCGCATGGGCAGGTGTGGGCGACAGCGCACCTCCCTCAGGAGGTCGCCAGCGAGGACGAGCGCCAGCGCGAATATTTCGCCGAGCATGGCAGGCCGATGCTGCTCGATGCAGCGAGCCGCGAGGCGACGACAAGCGAGCGCGTGGTGGAGAGCAACGACGACTGGCTTGCCGTCGTCCCCTTCTGGGCGGCATGGCCGTTCGAGACCCTGCTGCTGCCGCGCTTCGCCGTCCAGCGGATGCCGCAGTTGACCGACGGCCAGCGCGATAGCCTTGCAGCCATCCTCAAGGCGCTCGCCACTCGCTATGATAACCTGTTTCGGACCAGCTTCCCCTATTCGATGGGCTGGCATCAGGCCCCCTTCGGCATGCCGGACGCGGGCCACTGGCAGCTCCACGCCCACTTCTACCCACCGCTGCTGCGCTCGGCCTCGGTGCGCAAGTTCATGGTCGGCTACGAGATGCTCGGCGAGCCGCAGCGCGATCTCACCCCCGAGCGTGCTGCAGAGATGTTGCGTTCTGTCAGCGGCTTGGTGCATTATCGCGATTAATCAAGGGATATTCGCTTCACATGGATCGCCGCGAAAGACTTATTGCCCGCGCCCGGCAGGGCTACCGGCTGGCCTATGGCGTGGAGCCGACGCGGTTCTACGCCGCGCCCGGCCGCGTCAACCTGATCGGCGAGCATGTCGATTACAATGACGGCTTCGTGCTCCCCTGCGCGATCGACCGCGAGACGATCGTCGCCGCCGGGCCACCCGCGCCGCAGAGCAAGGAGAAGCTGTTCGAGGCGGTCGCGCTCGACATGGGCGACATGGCCAGCGCGCGCGACAAGTTCGATCTGCTCGTGCCGATTTGTCCGGGGGAGAACAACTGGCAGAACCACGTGCGCGGGGTGGTGCAGTCGCTGGGCCGATACGGCTACCGCGTCCGCCCGATGCGCATAGCGATCGCGGGCGACGTGCCGATCGGCGCGGGGCTGTCCTCCTCGGCAGCGTTCGGCGTGGCGGTGGCGCTGGCGTGCTCGGACTTTTCAGGGCTCGATCTAACGCCCGAAATACTCGCCAAGGTCGCGCAACTCGCTGAGAACGATTTCGTCGGCTGCGCCTGCGGCATCATGGACCAGATGGCCGCCGCCGCCAGCGTCGCCGATCACGCGCTGCTGCTCGATTGCCGCAGCCTCGAACACATGGCGGTGCCGATCCACAAGAGCCTCGCGATCACCGTGATCGACACCGGCCTGCGCCGCAGCCTCACCGAAAGCGCCTTCAACCAGCGCCGCGCCGAGTGCGAGGCGGTGGCGCAGCACTTCGGCGTCACGGCGCTGCGCGACATCGACGGCGGCAAGCTGCTGCTCGCCCAAACCGAACTCGATCCCACGCTGTTTCGCCGCGCGCGCCACGTGGTGACCGAGATGGAGCGGGTCGAGCCGATCGGCGTTGCACTCGCCAAGGGCCAGACCGCGGTGCTTGCCCAAGTGATGCGTGAGGCGCACCTCTCGCTTTCGGAAGATTTCGACGTTTCGCTCCCGCCGATCGACCGGCTGGCGCAGTTGGTCGCCGAGGCGCTGGGCGATGCGGGCGGGGTCAGGCTGACCGGCGCGGGCTTCGGCGGGTGCCTCGTCGCGGTCGCCGCGCATGAGGCGGGGAGGGCAATCGACGAGGCGATCGGGCGCTACAATGGCGAGGCCGATCTGCCCGCGCGGGCAGAGGTGTTCCGGCCGACCAGCGGGGCGGCGCCGATCCTGCTCGAGTGAGCGGCCTCAACCGTCTGGCCCCACTTGGCTCTGGGCGCGCGCGTTTTTTGCGGCGGGCACCTTCGCGGATGATTTACACATATAAAAATATCTTTATATGCTTCCCGTCGCAATGGTTATCGAGGACATCTTCAAGGCGCTGGGCGATCCCACCCGGCTGCGCATCGCCCGCCTGCTCGGCACGATGGAGCTTGCCGTGGGCGAACTCGCTCAGGTGCTCGGCCAAAGCCAGCCGCGCGTCTCGCGCCATGTCGGCATCCTTTGCGATGCGGGCCTTGCCGAGCGCCGCCGCGAGGGCAGCTGGGTGTTCCTGCGCCAGAGCGAATCGGGCTCGGGGGTGATCGAGGCGGTGCAGGCGCTGCTCGCGCTTGCCGAAGAGCAGGAACCCGCCTTCGCCGCCCTGTGCCAGGCCGACCGCAAGAAGCTTGCCGCGATCCGCCACGCGCGCGAGGCGGCGGCGGAGACCTATTTTGCCCGCCACGCCAGCGAATGGGACGAATTGCGCGCGCTCCACAGCGCCGATGCGGATGTCGAGACCCGCCTCGCCCAGGCCCTGGCCGATGCGCCGCTGGGCGCGCTGCTCGACATCGGAACCGGCACGGGCCGCATCGCCGAAGTCTTCGCCGATCATGCCGAGCGGGTCGTAGCGCTCGACAAGAACCTCGAGATGCTGCGCGTCGCGCGCGCCAAGCTCCAGCACCTGCCCGCACAACGTGTCGAGCTGGTGCAGGGCGATTTCGCCGACCTGCCGTTCCCCGCCGCCAGTTTCGACACGGTGATCCTCCACCAGGTGCTGCACTTCGCCCCCGATCCCGCCCCTGCGCTCGCCGAGGCCGCGCGGGTGCTGCGCGCCGGGGGCCGGATCGCGATCGTCGATTTCGCCAGCCACGATCACGAGGAGCTGCGCACCCGCCACCAGCACGTGCGCCTCGGCTTCTCGGACCGCCAGATGGCCGAACTGCTGCGCGCAGCAGGCTTTGTCGCCAGCGCCCCGACCGCGCTTGAAGGCGGGGCGCTGGTGGTCAAGATCTGGACCGCCAAGCGCCGAGCCACTCCCGCTTCCCTCAAGACCCCCGCCCTGGAAACCGCGCAATGACCCCGACCTTGAACCAGCTCCACGAATATCGCACCGCCACCGACATGCCGCTGTTCTCGGGGCTACCGGGCGATGTTGCGGTAAGCTTCGAATTCTTCCCGCCCAAGAACGAGAAGATGGAAGAGCAGCTGTGGGACGCGGTGACGCAATTGAAGCCGCTGGGGCCGAGCTTCGTTTCGGTCACTTATGGCGCGGGCGGATCGACCCGCGAGCGCACCCATGCGACGGTCGCGCGGATCATCGGCGAGGCGAAGCTGCCGGCGGCCGCGCACCTAACCTGCGTGGCGGCGAGCAAGGCGGAAATCCACGAGGTTGCCGAGCAATATTGGGAAGCGGGCGTGCGCCACATCGTCGCGCTGCGCGGCGATGCGGGCGAGCCCGGCGCGCCCTTCACCCCGCACCCCGAAGGCTATGCCAGCGCCGCCGAGCTGGTGAGCGGCCTCAAGGCGATCGCCCCGTTCGAGGTTTCGGTCGCGGCCTATCCCGAGACGCACCCCGACGCGCTCTCGCCGCAGGACGATATCGACAACCTCAAGCGCAAGCTTGATGCCGGGGCGACCCGCGCGATCAGCCAGTTCTTCTTCTCGCCCGAAGCCTTCTTCCGCTTCCGCGATGCCTGTGCGGCGTCCGGGATCGACGCGCCGATCCTCCCCGGCATCCTGCCCGTCACCAATGTGGCGCAGGCGAAGAAGTTCGCAGCCGCTTGCGGGGCGGCGATCCCGGCGTGGATGGATGGTCTGTTCGAAGGTCTCGACGAAAAGCCCGCCGCGCGCCAGCTGGTCGCCGCGACCGTAGCCGCCGAACTGTGCCGCCGGCTCTATGCGGGCGGCGTGCGCGACTTCCACTTCTACACGCTCAACCGCCCCGAACTGGCTTACGCGATCTGCCACATGCTCGGCAAACGCCCCGTCACGGAGAACGCCGCATGAGCGCCCGCCAGCAACTCCAGGCCGCAGCCAAGGAACGCGTGCTGATCTTCGACGGCGCGTTCGGGACGCAGATCCAGAACCGCAAGCTGACCGAGGCGGATTACGCGGGCGACCTCGGCCTGCCTGCCGACCAGAAGGGCAATAATGATATCCTCGCGCTGACCCGCCCGGATGTGATCGGCGACATCACCCGCGCCTATCTCGATGCGGGATCGGACGTGGTTTCGACCAACACCTTCTCGGCCAACCGCATTTCGCAAGCCGACTATGCCGCCGAGGCCATGGTGCGCGACATCAACCTCGCGAGCGGCAAGATCGCCCGCGCGCTGGCGGATGAATATGCGGCAAAGGACGGCCGCCCCCGCTTCGTCGCTGGCGCGATCGGCCCGACCAACAAGACGCTGTCATTGAGCCCCGACGTCGAAGACCCGGGCTACCGTGAGATCGACTTCGACGAGCTCGTCGCTGTCTACAAGGAACAGGCCGCCGCGCTGGTCGAGGGCGGGGTGGACTTCATCCTGATCGAGACCGTGTTCGACACCCTCAACGCCAAGGCCGGGATCATGGCGGTCAAGCAGCTGGAGCGCGATCTGGGCCGCGAGGTGCCGGTGATGATCTCGATGACGCTCACCGACCTTTCGGGGCGCAACCTCTCAGGGCACACGGTCGAGGCCTTCTGGTATGCGGTGCGCCACGCCAAGCCGATTACCATCGGCCTCAATTGCAGCTTCGGCGCCGAGCAGCTGCGACCGCATGTCAAGGTGCTCTCGCAGATCGCCGATACGCTGCTGATGGTCTACCCCAATGCGGGCCTGCCCAACGAGCTGGGCGAGTATGACGAGCTGCCGGACACCACCGCCGGGCTGGTCAAGGACTGGGCCGACCACGGCCAGGTCAACATCCTCGGCGGGTGCTGCGGATCGAGCCCGGCGC
>NZ_JAMNXL010000067.1 GCF_023653175.1 Erythrobacter sp.
ACACCTCGGATGCCGACATCGCCGCCGCCTTCTCCTCGCCCGAGGTCAACGCGGCGGTGGCGTGGAACCCGCAGGTCACCACCATGAAGGGCATCGCGGGCACCAAGGCGGTGTTCACCTCGGCCGATATTCCCGGTGAGATCCTCGACCTGATGGTGGTCGACACCGCCACGCTCAAGGCCAACCCCAACCTCGGCAAGGCGCTTGCCGGGATCTGGTTCGAGACCATGGCACTGATGGCGAAGCAGGACGCCGAGGGCGCCGCCGCGCGCGCGGCGATGGCGAAGCTGGCGGGCACCGATGCGGCGGCCTTCGAGGGCCAGCTGGCGACCACCGTCCTCTACACCGACCCCAAGGCGGCGGTGGCGGCGATGGCCTCGGGCGACCTCATCACCACCATGACCCGGGTGCGCGATTTCTCCTTTGCCCAAGGCCTGTTCGGGCAGGGCGCGCAATCGGCCGATGCGGTGGGGATGGAGTTCCCCGGCGGCAAGACCCTCGGAGACAAGTCTGCGATCACGCTGCGCTTCGATCCGACCTATATGCAGATGGCTGCGGACGGGAAGTTGTAAGCGCATGCGCTGGGTGACCGCCAATCCCGGGCGGCGCGGCAGCCTGCTGCTCGGCGCGGCCCCGCTGCTGGTGCTGGCGCTGGCCTATATCATCGCCGCCGCCGCGCGTCACGCCGACAACCCCGCCGACAAGATCCTGCCCCTGCCCGGGGCGATGGCGTCGGCGATGGCGGGGCTCTTGTTCGAGCCCGACCAGCTTTCGGGCCAGTACCTGTTCTGGGCCGATACCATTGCCAGCCTGTGGCGGCTCGGTGCGGGGCTGGGGATCGCGACACTCTCCGCGCTGCTGGTCGGGCTGGCGCTGGGTGCCCTGCCGCCGGTCCGCAGCACCCTCGGTCCGCTGGTCACGGGAATCGCGGTGATCCCGCCGGTCGCGCTGCTCCCCATCCTGTTCATCGTCTTCGGCCTCGGCGAGACCGCCAAGGTGGCGCTGATCGTCATCGGCGTTGCGCCTTTCATGATCCGCGATGTCGCGGGCCACATCGGTGCCTTGCCGCGCGAACAGGTGGTCAAGGCGCTGACGCTCGGTGCGAACTCGTGGGGCGTGATCCTGCGCGTCGCGTTGCCGCAGGCGCTGCCCCGGCTGTTCGAGGGCCTGCGCCTGTCCCTCGGCCCCGCCTGGGTGTTCCTGATCTCGGCCGAGGCGATCGCGGCTGACGTGGGCCTCGGTTACCGCATCTTCCTCGTGCGGCGCTATCTCGCGATGGACGTGATCATCCCCTATGTCGCGTGGATCGCGCTGCTGGCGGTGGTGATGGACCTCGCGCTCTCCCGCGGCAGCCGGCGGCTGTTCGGCTGGGCCCACCTGGGGGCGCGCTGAGCCATGCTGTCCCTGCGCAACGTCTGGGTCGAATATGGCGACAAGGTCGTGCTCGAGCGCATCTCGCTCGAGATTGCGGAGAAGTCCTTCGTCTCGATCATCGGCCCCTCGGGGGCGGGCAAGAGCAGCCTGCTGCGCGTCATCCTCGGGCAGGAGCAGCCGACGCGGGGGCGCATCACCCTCGACGGCGGTTTGCTCCCCACCGAATGCGGGCCGGACCGCGGCGTGGTGTTCCAGCGCTATTCGGTCTTCCCCCATCTGACGGTGCTCGGCAACACCCTGCTCGGGCTCGAATTCGCCGCCTCGCCGCTCACCGCGCGCCTGTTCGGCAGTGCCCGCCGGGCGGCGGTGGCCGAGGCCGAGGCGATGCTCGAACAGGTCGGGCTGGCCGACAGTCGCCACCTCTACCCCGCGCAGATGTCGGGCGGGATGCAGCAGCGTCTCGCGATCGCCCAGGCGCTGATCAAGCGGCCGCGCATCCTGCTGCTCGACGAGCCTTTCGGCGCGCTCGATCCGGGCATCCGGGGCGACATGCACGCGCTCATCACACGGCTGTGGCGCGAGCACGGCCTGACCATCATCATGGTCACCCATGACATCAAGGAGGCCTTCGGGCTCGGCACCCGCGTGCTTACGCTCGACAAGCGCCGCCACGATCCGCACGCCCCGCAGCGCTATGGGGCAGGCGTGGTCTATGACCTCGAACTGACCCGCAAGCAGGCGGAGAAGCAGGCCGCCGAAGCGGCAGACGAGGCGCTTGGTATTACGATTGACACGAAAGTTAATAACTGAAATGTTCGCCGCATGAGCTCCCCCGAACCGTCCCGGCCCGAACCTGCACGATTGGCGCGCCTCAGCATGAGCCTGCCGGCCGAGCTGTTCCGCCAGCTCGACATGATGGTGGAGGAGCGCGGGCTACCTTCGCGCTCACAGCTGATCGCCGAGCTGATCCGCCATGCGCTCGCCGAGCATGAGGCGCTGACCCGGCCCGAGGACATGCTCGCCGGCACCATCACCATCGTCTACGCGGGCGGGGCCGGGCGGGTGCGCCAGCAGCTTGCCGAAACGCAGGTGGATTATCTCAAGGAAGTGATCTCCTCGCAGCATGTCTTCCTCGAGGAGGATCAGTCGCTCGAAGTGCTGCTGGTGCAGGGCCCGGCGGTGCGGCTCAAGCAATTGTGCGATGCCTTGCGGGCCATCCGGGGTGTCCAGCAATTGCAGCTGGTCACCACCACCGCGCTGCTGCCGCCGCTCCACGAACAGGACACCGTTCCGGTCAAGGAGGCCGCCGAATGAGCGGAACCGCCGATCAAGCCCTTGGTGACCCAAAGGCAGCCCGCGAGCACGCCCGCGCCCAAGGCGGCACGCGGGTCGAGACCATGCCGATCCTTCCGCCGGTGGCCGATGATCTGCCCGCAGGCGTCGCGGCCAGCGACCTCGTGTGGGAAGAGACCGTCGCGCCGGGCGGCTATACCTCGCGCCGCCTTGCGCGCGGCACACGGCTGCGGCTGATCGACAAGGCGGGCGATGCCTGCGCCAGCGTCAACATCTTCAACGCCGAACTGCCGACCGAGCGGCTGAATGTCGCCGATACGGTCAAGGTGCAATGGAACGCCTATCTGGGCGCAGGCAAGCTGCTGCTGAGCGACATGGGCCGTGTGCTGGCGAGCATCGTGGAGGATGGCGCGGGGACGCATGACACCTTCTGCGGCGTCTCCAATGCAGCCGGTAACCTCACGAAATATGGCGAGGGGAGGAACTCCGGCGCTTATCCCAACGGGCGCGACCGGCTGATCCTGGGCGCGGCCAAGCACGGGCTCACCCGCCGCGATGTCCACCCGGCGGTGAACCTGTTCAAGGGCACCCGGATCGAGGCCGATGGCAGCATCACGCCCGTCGTCGGCCCCTTCGCGGGCGGGCGCGCGGTGTTGCTGCGCGCCGAGATGGAGGTGATCGTGGTGATTGCCAACTGCCCCCACGTCCTCGACCCGCGCTCCGAATATGCCTCGACTGCGCTGCGCATCACCGCGTGGCGCGGGCCTGTGCCCCCCGCGGAAGACCCTGTGCGCAATGCCACGCCCGAGGGCCTGCGCGCCTTCCTCAACACCGAAGACTACTACCGCCGCTAACCTCCTCCGGAAGCACCAGAACATGACCAGCGATCCGGCCCTCTCCGGCCTTACCGGCACCATCATCCACGACGAGATCGTGCCCGCGCGCGCGCCGTGGCTGCATCATGTGCGCAGCGGACAGGTTCTGCGGATCGTCGATGTCGAGGGCAACCAGGCGGTCGATTTCTTGATCTATTCCGCCGCCGACGATGCCGAACGCTATTCGGCGCAGGACACGGTCGCGGCGCAAGGCAACCTGTTCCTCAGGACCGGCACCGTGCTGCTCTCGAACGAGGGCAATCCGCTTATGACCATCGTCGATTCCGCCGTCGAATATCACGACACCATTGGCGGCGCCTGTTCGTGCGAAAGCAACACCTTGCGCTACGGTCATCACACGCGGCATCAGCATGCCTGCGTCGACAATTTCCTCGAGGCGAACCTTCGCCAAGGTCGCGGCAAGCGCGACATCGTTTCCAACATAAACTTCTTCATGAACGTGCCGGTCGAAGAAGACGGCACCCTCGGCATCGTCGACGGCATCTCGGCGCCGGGCCTGACGGTGGATCTGCGCGCCGAGATGGACGTGATCGTGGTCGTCTCCAACTGCCCGCAGATCAACAACCCCTGCAACGGCTTCAACCCGACGCCGGTGCGCATGATCGTCGCGGCGGGATGAGCTTCGACACCGTCCTCATCGCCAACCGGGGCGCGATCGCGACGCGGATCATCCGCACCGCGCGCGCGATGGGGCTGCGGACGGTGGCGGTCTATTCGGACGCGGATGCAGGCTCGCTGCATGTCAGCGCGGCGGACACAGCAGTGTGCATCGGGCCGGGCCCGGCGGCGCAGTCCTATCTGAACGTGGAGGCGATCCTTGCGGCCGCGAAGGCGACCGGAGCAGGGGCGATCCACCCAGGCTATGGCTTCCTCGCCGAAAATGCCGAGTTCGCGGAAAGCTGCGCGGCGGCAGGCATCGCCTTCATCGGGCCGACGCCGGACAACATCCGCACCTTCGGCCTCAAGCACTCCGCCCGCGCGCTGGCCGAGGCCCACGGGCTGCCGCTCGCCCCCGGCACCGGGTTGCTAACGGGCGAGGACGAAGCGGCGGAAGCGGCGGCGCGGATCGGTTATCCCGTCATCCTCAAGGCGACCGCAGGCGGCGGCGGCATCGGCATGCGGGTGTGCGAGAGCGAGGTCGCCGTGCGCGAGGGCTTTGCCGCCGTGGTGCGCCAAGGCGAGGCGAGCTTCGGCGATGCAGGCGTCTTCCTTGAACGCTACGTGCCCCGCGCGCGCCACCTCGAGGTGCAGATCTTTGGCGACGGGCAGGGCCGCGTCATGGCCCTGGGCGAGCGCGATTGCTCGCTCCAGCGCAGGAACCAGAAGGTCGTCGAGGAGGCCCCTGCACCGTGCCTCTCGGACGCCAAGCGCGCCGAACTAATCGGCGCCGCTGTCAAGCTGGGCGAGGCCGCAGGCTATCTCTCGGCAGGGACGGTCGAGTTCCTCTACGATGCGGCGCGGGAGGATTTCTTCTTCCTCGAAATGAACACCCGCCTCCAGGTCGAACACGGCGTCACCGAGGAGGTGACCGGGATCGATCTGGTGGAATGGATGATCCGCGGTGCGGCGGGCGATTTCGCGATGCTCGACGCGCCTGCGCCGGTCACGCGTGGCCACTCGGTGCAGGTGCGGCTCTATGCCGAAGACCCGGGACAAGACTACCGCCCGACCGTCGGCACGCTCACCAATGTCCAATTCCCGGACAATATCCGCGCCGAGACCTGGGTGATGGCGGGCAGCGAGGTCAGCGCCTTTTACGATCCGATGCTGGCGAAGCTGATCACGCGGGGGCAGACCCGCGAGGAGGCGATCGCAGCCATGCAGACCGCGCTCGATGAAGCCCGCGTCGACGGGATCGAGACCAATCTTCGCTGGCTGCGCGAGGTGGTGCGGCACGAGGGCTTCACCTCGGGGCAAGTCTCCACGAAACTGCTTGAGGGCGTCACCTACCAGCGCCGCGCGCTCCGCGTGATCGGCGGGGGCACCGCCACTTCGGTACAGGACTGGCCAGGGCGGCTCGGGCTGTGGAATGTCGGCGTGCCGCCCTCGGGCCCGATGGACGACAAGAGCTTCCGTCTCGGCAACCGCATCCTCGGCAATCCCGAGGGCACGGCCGGGCTCGAAGTCACCGCCAGCGGCCCGACCCTGCTGTTCGAGGCGCCCGCGACCATCTGCCTCACCGGCGCCGATTTCGGCGCGGCGCTGGACGGTGTTGCTGTGCCGCGCGGGGCACCTCTCGCCATCGCCGCCGGGCAGACCCTTGCGATGGGCCGCGCTTCGGGCGGGGGGATGCGCGGTTATATCCTGATCGCGGGCGGGCTCGACGTGGTGCCCTATCTCGGCAGCTCAAGCACCTTCACCCTCGGCCAGTTCGGTGGCCCGGCCGCGCGTGCGCTGGTGGCGGGCGACGTGCTGCATCTCGGCGACGCGCCGACCGGCGAACCCGCGCCCGCGCCGCTCCCGCCGCTGGGCCGCGAATGGGCCTTGCGCGTCCTCTACGGCCCTCACGGCGCGCCCGATTTCTTCACCGACGGGGACATCGCCGCCTTCCTCGACGCCGAATGGCAGGTGCACTACAATTCCAACCGCACCGGGGTGCGCCTTGTCGGCCCCAAGCCCGAATGGGCGCGGCGCGACGGGGGCGAGGCGGGCTTGCACCCCTCCAATATCCACGACAACCCCTATGCCATCGGCGCGGTCGACTTCACCGGGGACATGCCGATCATCCTTGGCCCCGACGGGCCCTCGCTGGGCGGCTTCGTCTGCCCCTTCACCGTGATCGCGGCAGACCGCTGGAAGATCGGGCAACTGAGCCCCGACGATCGGGTGCGCTTCGTGCCGGTGAGCATCGCCGACACCGCAGCGCCCCGCGCCATCGCCGACCTGTCGCCGATCCTCGCCGAGCTGCCCGCCACCGCCACCCGCCCGCGCACCACCTACCGCCAGCAGGGGGATCGCAACATCCTCGTCGAATACGGCGAAATCGTCCTCGATATCGAACTGCGCATCCGCATCCATGCATTGATGCAGGCGCTGGAGGCGATGGCGTTGCCAGGCGTGATCGACATCACCCCGGGCATCCGCTCGCTGCAACTCCATTTCGACGGCGCCGCGCTCGATCAGGCAGGGGCGCTCGCTGCGCTGATGACAGCCGAGGAGGCGATGGGCGACCTTGCCGACTTTGAGGCCCCCTCGCGCATCGTCCACCTGCCGCTGAGCTGGCGTGATCCGGCGACGCAGGAGACCATCGACAAATACATCGCCGCCGTGCGCGACGATGCGCCGTGGTGCCCCGACAACATCGAGTTCATCCGCCGCATCAACGGCCTTCCCGACGCCGGGGCAGTCGAGGACCTGATCTTCGATGCGAGCTATCTGGTTCTCGGCCTCGGCGACGTCTACCTCGGTGCCCCCGTGGCCACCCCGCTCGATCCGCGCCACCGGCTGGTCACCACCAAATACAACCCCGCGCGCACCTGGACGCCGCCCAATGTGGTGGGGATCGGCGGCGCTTACATGTGCATCTACGGGATGGAGGGGCCGGGCGGCTACCAGCTGTTCGGGCGCACCATTCAGGTGTGGAACACGCATCGGCAGACGGACGCCTTCGTCGGCGGCAAGCCGTGGCTGCTCAGGTTCTTCGACCAGATCCGCTTCTTTCCCGTCAGCGCGGAGGAACTCGCCGATTGGCGGCGCGACTTTCCGCATGGGCGGCGCTCGATCACCATCGAGGAGACCACCTTTCGCCTCGCCGATTACCGCGCCTTCCTCGCTGACAATGCCGCCAGCATCGCCGCCTTTGAAGCCACCCGTCAGGCCGCCTTCGATGCCGAGCGCGCTGCGTGGGAAGCCTCGGGCGAGTTCGACCGCGTCAGCGCGTTGCTCGGCGCGGACGCTGGCGCGGGCGATGCGGCGGCGGTCGAGGTGCCCGAAGGCGCAGAACTCATCGAGGCCCCGTTTGGCGGGAGCGTGTGGAAGCTGCTTGTCAGCCCGGGCGACACCGTGGCCGAAGGCGCGGTGATTGCGGTGATCGAGGCGATGAAGATGGAATGTCCCTTCGAGGCCCCTGCGAGCGGCACGGTCGAGGCGGTCTATATCGCGCAAGGCCAGTCGCTCCATCCCGGCGCGCCGATGCTGGCCCTCAGGAGGGCCTCATGAGCGCCTTCACCCGCCTCAGCGCCGGCGTCATTGCGCAAGGCGTGCGCAGCGGCGCGACCTCCGCGCTGGCGGTGATGGAGGAAACGCTCGCGCGGATCGCCGCCTATGATGCGCAGCAGCCGCAGCTGTGGATTGCCCGCGCCGACCCGCAGACCTTGCGCGCGGCCGCCCGCGCCATCGATGCGCGCGTCGCGGCTGGCGAGCGCCTGCCGCTGGCGGGCGTGCCCTATGCGGCGAAGGACAATATCGACGTGGCCGGGTTCGAGACCACCGCCGCCTGCCCCGCCTTTGCCTACCAGCCGGAGCGCTCGGCGACGGTGATCGAGCGGCTCGAGGCGGCAGGGGCGATTTGCGTCGGCAAGACCAATCTCGACCAGTTCGCGACCGGGCTGGTCGGCACGCGCAGTCCCTACGGAATTCCGCGCAACGCCTATAACCGCGACTATGTTAGCGGAGGATCGAGTTCGGGCTCGGCGGTGGCAGTGGCGGTGGGGCTGGTGGCCTTCGCGCTTGGCACCGATACGGCGGGGTCGGGGCGGGTGCCTGCGGCGTTCAACCATCTGGTGGGCCTCAAGCCTAGTAAGGGCCGCTGGAGCACGCGCGGGCTGGTGCCAGCCTGCCGGAGCCTCGATTGCATCACGGTGTTCACCGACGCGCTCGGCGATGCGGCGCTGGTCGACGAGGTGCTGGCGGGGTTCGACGCCGAGGACGCATGGTCGCGCCCGGCGCGCGATGTGCCGCTGGCAGGCTTGCGCCGGATCGGCGTGCCGCGCCGCGACCAGCGCCAGTTCTTCGGCGATGTGCAGGCGGAATATCTTTACGAGGGCGCGCTCGCCGCGCTCGCGCAAGAGGCGGAGCTGGTCGAGATCGACATCGCCCCGCTGCTCGAAGCTGCGCAGCTGCTTTACGGCGGCCCCTGGGTGGCCGAGCGCACTGCCGCGATCCTGCCGCTGCTGGAAAGCAACCCGCTCGCCATCGACCCCGTGGTGCGCGAGGTGATCGAGCCCGGCAGCACCATTCTCGCGACCGAGTTGTGGAACGGGATCTACCGGCTGGCGGAGCTCGCCCGCGGGGCAGAGGCCTTGTGGGGCAAGGTCGATGCGCTCGCCTTCCCCACCACCGGCACGATCTACCGCGTGGCCGAGCTGCTCGAGGCGCCGGTGGCCTTGAACAGCAACCTTGGGCGCTACACCAATTTCGTCAATCTCTTGGACATGGCCGCAATCGCCGTCCCGGCGGGCGCAAGGTCCAACAATACCGGCTTCGGGATCACCCTGATCGCCCCGGCCCATAGCGACAAGGCATTGATCGCCCTCGCGCAGGCCTATCTGTCCGTAGCCGCCCTGAAGCCCCCACCACCACTGGACCTTGGAGACCACATGGACACCGTCAAACTCGCCGTCGTCGGCGCCCACCTCGAAGGCATGCCGCTGCATTGGCAGCTTACCAGCCGGGGCGCGAGCTTCGTCGGCGCGGCCACCACCGCGCCCAACTACCGGCTCTATGCCATGGCCGACAGCGTGCCGCCCAAGCCGGCGCTGGTGCACAGCGAGGAGGGTGCCGGAATTGCGCTCGAGGTCTACGAGCTTGACCTTGCCAGCTTCGGCAGCTTCGTCGCCGAGGTTCCGCCGCCGCTCGCGATCGGCACCGTGACGTTGGCGGACGGAAGCAGCGTCAAGGGCTTCGTCGCCGAGCCGCGCGCGCTCAGCGGCGCGGAGGACATCACCCATCTGGGCGGCTGGCGCGCCTACATCGCGTCCCGGTAGAGCGCATGGCGGGGCGGATCCTTGACTGGCTGAAGCGCGAGGGGGGCGAGCCCGCGCCCGCCGAGGCGGAGGCATTCGCGCGCCTTGCCGCCGCACGCGACGCCGCCGAGGCTGCCAACGAGGCCAAGACCCGCTTTCTCGCCAGCGTCGCCCACGAGATCCGCTCGCCCCTCAACGCGATCTACGGTTACGCCCAGCTGATCGAGCGCGGGCAAGGCAAGGACCAGCTCGCCGCCGCCCGCGTGATCCGCCGCAGCGCCGAGCACCTTGCGCATCTTGTGGAAGGCCTGCTCGACATCGCCCAGGTCGAAGGCGGGGCGATGACGCTCTCGCGCGAGGCGATCCGCTTTCCCGAGTTCCTCGACCAGCTGGTGGCGATGCTCGACCTTCAGGCGCAGGCGAAAGGCCTCGCGCTGGTGCTTGAGCGGCCCGAGCGCCTGCCCGAGTTCGTCCACGCCGATCCCAAGCGCCTGCGGCAGGTGCTGATCAACCTGATGACCAACGCCATCAAGTTCACCGACGCAGGCGCGGTGACGCTCAAGGTCGAGTACCGCAACGAGCTGGCCACCTTTACCGTGATCGACACCGGCATCGGCATCGCAGCCGAGGATGCGGCCCGCATCTTCGCCCCCTTCGAGCGGGTCGGCGGCCCGGCGGCCGAGCGCCCCGGCGTTGGGCTCGGCCTCGCCATCACCCAGGCGCTGGTGCACATCATGGGCGGCGAGATCCGGCTCGACAGCGTGCCGGGCGAAGGATCGCGCTTCACCGTGCGGCTGATGCTCTCGCAGCCGCTCACCCCGCCTAGCGAGCCTGCGCCCGAGGCCGGCGCGGTGACGGGCTATATCGGGCGCGAGCGCTGGGTGCTGCTGATCGACGATGACGCAGCGCAGCTGGCAGTTGTGCGCGGTCTGCTCGAGCCATTGGGCTTCCAGGTGCGCACCGCCAGCGACGGCGAAACCGCGCTCGCGCTGGCCGCGCAGTTCCAGCCCGATCTGGTGCTGTGCGACGTGGCGCTGGGGGCGGATAACGGCTGGCAGATCGCCGCCCATCTGCGCCGCCGCCATGGCGCTGCCTTGCGGATCGTGATGCTCTCGGGCGAGGCTCCGCTGGCCGAGGGCCCCGGCGCCGATCACGACTCCTTCATCATGAAGCCCTTTGCCTTTGGCACGCTGCTCGATTGTGTCGCCGACCAGCTCGGCGTCGAATGGGTGCGCGCCGCCGGCGAGCCGCGCGCGGCCGCGCCCGGAGCGCCGGCCATGCCCGCGCTCCCGGTGGTCATCGCGCCGGTCGCGGCCGCGCATTGTGCCGAGATCGAGCGGCTGGTGCGGATCGGCCATGTCCGCGCGATCGAGGCCGAGATCGACGCCATCGCCGCGCTCGCCCCCGAAGCCGCGCCGCTCGCCGAACGGATGCGCGCTGCGCTCGACAGCTTCGACTTGAAGGCCCTCGCGGGTCTTGCCAAAGCACTGCAGGCCGATGCCGCATAAGGACACCATCCTCGTCGTTGACGACAACCCGGACTCGCTCCGGTTCCTGGTCGACACTCTCGATGCCGAGGGCATGACCGTGCTGATAGCACGCAGCGGCGAGGCGACGCTGGAACTGCTTGGCGAGGCCCTGCCCGATCTCATCCTGATGGACGCGGTGATGCCCGGGATCAGCGGGATCGAGACGACTCAAGCCATCAAGCGCGCGCCGAAGACTGCGCATATCCCGGTGATCTTCCTGACCGGCCTCAACGATCCCGAACACGTCGTCGCCGCGCTCGGCACGGGCGGAGTGGATTACGTGAGGAAGCCGATCATCGTCGAGGAGCTGCTGGCGCGCATTCGCGTGCACCTTGCCAATGCGCGCGTGGCGCACCGCTCGCGCGTGGCGCTGGGCTTTGCCGGTCGCAGCCTTGCCGCGCTGGGGACGGACGGCGCGCTCGCCTGGTCGACCCCGCAGGCAGATAGCCTGTTTCTGGCGATCGATCCGGCCTGGACGCCCGAAACCGCGCGGCTCCCCGAAGCGCTCGGCGAGGCGGTGGCCGCGCTCATCGCGGGCGAAGCAGTGCAGCCCGCCGCCACCAGCCGCGCCAGCGTGCGCGGCATGGAGATCGATCTCGTGCTGCTCGAAAGCGACCGGCCGGGCGAGGTGCTGGTCAAGCTCACCGAAGTGCGCGAGGACGGCAAGATCGCCGCGCTCCAGAAGCAGGCCGGTCTGACCCGGCGCGAGGCCGAAGTGCTCCTGTGGGTGAGCTATGGCAAAACCAACAAGACGATCAGCGAGATCCTTGGTATAAGCCCGCGCACGGTCAACAAGCACCTCGAACAGGTGTTTCGCAAACTGGGGGTGGAAACCCGCGCGGCAGCGACGGCGATTGCGGTGAGACTAATGTCTGACTGATCGGCTCGACTGTCCAATTACAGTTACTTGCTTCGGGTTCGCACAGTTCTACGTCATTTGCCCACTTCCTCGCGCGCGCGAGGTTGCCATGGCTGGCAGGGCAAGAATGCGACAATTCTCAAGCAGGGGTGCGTCATGGCCGGAGTTCAGGTGGGCAAGCGGATCATCGGGGCCGATGCGCCCGTGACCGTTGGCTGGGAGAATATCGGCAAGGTCGAAGGCGGGCCGATCAAGCGGTTCGTCTTCACCTGGTTCCAGCCCTTCATGCTCTTCGCCGCGATTGCCTTCTGGTACTACGCGCCCAACTGGCTCGCCGTCGCCTCGACCGCGATCGCGATCCGGCTGGGCTGGACGGTGCTGCTGCTGGTGCTCGAATGGGTCAATCCGCGCTACGAAAGCTGGCAGCTGACCTGGAAGGAATTCGCCACCGACGCCTTCTATGTCGGGCTCGGCATGACCTTCCTCGGGATGGTCGATGCCTATATCGGCGACGGCGCGATCATCAAGGCGGTGCAGGGCGCCTTCGATTGGGAGAAGTTCAACTGGTTCACCGGCCTGCCGCTGCTCGTGCAGGCGGTGATCATCTCGATGATCTTCGACTTCGGGCAGTACTGGATGCACCGCGCGATGCATAACTGGCACCCGCTGTGGCTGACCCATGCGCCGCACCACTACATCACCCAGCTCAACGTCCAGAAGGGCGCGGTCGGTAATCCGATCGAGCTGTTCCTGATCGGGCTGGGGATCGGCGGCTTCTTCGACTTCCTGCCGCGCGCCTTCCTGCTGGCGGGTGCGATCGGGATGACGGTGTCGGTCTATCAGCACATCAACGTGCGCTTCAACACGCCCGCCTGGTGGCGCTTCATCTTCAACACCGTCGAGCACCACTCGGTCCACCACTCGCAGGATTACGAGGCGACCCGCAGCAATTATTCGGGCACCTGGATCATCTGGGACCGGATCTTCGGCACCTGTGTCGACGGCGAGGCCGAAGTGCTCGGCATGGAAGGCGGGCGGCGGATGGACATCGGCGAGACGATGGTCTTCCCCTTCCGCGAAGGGTGGCGCGATACCAAGGCGTGGTTCGCCAAGCGCTTTGGCGGCGGTAGCGGGGGCGCAATGCAGCCCCAGCTGGAACCCGCGGAGTGAGCGCGGCAGCCGGAACCCTCGAAACGCCGCGCCGCGCCATGCCCGGGCTCAGCCTGCCGCTGATCGACCACATCTGGCGCGTGCGCGGCGAAGTGCCGGTCGATGCGGGCATGTCTTCTGCCGAGGCCTTCGCGCGGATCGATCCGCTGCTGCGCACCCCCGGAACCACCCTGGCGGAGGAGGGCGGGGTGCTGACCTACACCAAGCGCAATCCGGCCGCGCAGGACAAGCTGGCGACCTTCACCCGCGGGCGGATGTGGATCGAGCAGGCGGGCGCCGGCGCGGTGCTGCGCTTCGACCTGTTCAGCCACGCGCTGCTCTTGTGCTTCCTCACCCCGCTGCTGTTCCTCGGCTTTGCGCAAATGGCGATCGCGATCAACGCCTGGGAAGCGGCCGGGGCCGAAGCCAGCGAGAAGGCCGAGAAGAAGGAAGAAAAGCCCAAGCCGGTCAAGAAATTGAACCCGGTCGACGAGTTCCTCGGCGCGCCCGCGCCTGAAGATCCGAGCAAGAAGAAGAAGGACGAGAAGAAGGACGAGGGCCGCCATTCGCCCGACGAGGGCTATGTGCTGGCGGGCATCTTTGCGGCGATCTATCTGGTCGGCCGCTGGCTCGAGCCATTCCTTGTGCGCCGCCGCCTCCGCGCTGCTCTGGCAGGCCCGCCGCCCGCCGCTTAAGACAGGCGCACGAAGCCCTAGCAAGCTACAATCTCTACCGCAGCGGACGAATGCTGTGGGCCACAGGCGCGCGTTCTCGCGGGGGCTTTCGGGTGGCCCCTGCAACCCTTTCGGCTTCAAAGCGTATCTCGGTTGCGGCAAAAGCAATTGATCGCCGCCGGCAAGGGATTAGCTGCACACCATGTTCGAAAACCTCGACGCCCTGCTGCTCGCACGGATCCAGTTCGCCTTCACGGTGAGCTTCCATTTCTTCTTCCCGGCCTTCTCGATCGGGCTCGCAAGCTACCTCATGGTGCTCGAGGGGCTGTGGCTCAAGACTGGCAAGTCGGTCTATCTCGACCTGTTCAAATACTGGCTCAAGATCTTCGCGATCGCCTTTGCGATGGGCGTCGTCTCGGGGATCGTGATGTCCTACCAGTTCGGCACCAACTGGTCGGTGTTCTCCGACAAGGCGGGGCCGGTGATCGGCCCGCTGATGGCCTACGAGGTGCTGACCGCCTTCTTCCTTGAAGCAGGCTTCCTCGGCGTGATGCTGTTCGGGATGAACAAGGTCGGCAAGAAGCTGCACTTCTTCGCGACCTTCATGGTGGCGCTGGGCACCTTCGTCTCGGCTTTCTGGATCCTCAGCGTCAACAGCTGGATGCAGACCCCCACCGGTTACGAGATCGGCGCGAACGGCCAGTTCCTGCCAGGGCCAAGCTGGTGGGACATCGTCTTCAACCCGAGCTTCCCCTACCGGCTCGTCCACACCGTGATGGCGGCCTACCTCACCACCGCCTTCGTGGTCGGCGCGGTCGGCGCGTGGCATCTGCTCAAGGACCGCGCCAACCCGCATGCCCGCAAGATGTTTTCGATGGCGATGTGGATGGCGGCGATCGTCACCCCGGCGCAGATCTTCGCGGGCGACATGCACGGATTGAACACGCTCGAGCATCAGCCGGCCAAGGTGATGGCGATGGAAGGGCACTACCAGAGCCATCCCGAGGGCGCGCCACTGATCCTGTTCGGCATTCCCGACAGCGAAGCGAAGACGGTGCGCTATGCGATCGAGATCCCCAAGATGTCGTCGCTGATCCTGAAGCACGATCTCGACGCGCCGCTCGCGGGCCTCGACACCATCCCGGATGATCGGGAGCCCCCGGTGGGGATGCTGTTCTGGAGCTTCCGCATCATGGTCGGCATCGGCTTTGCGATGCTCGGGATCGGGTTGTGGAGCCTGTGGGGGCGGATGAGGGGCAAGCTTTACGACATGCCCTGGCTTCACCGCGCCGCCGTGCTGATGGGCCCTTCGGGCTTTGCCGCTGTGCTGGCCGGATGGATCACCACCGAGGTCGGGCGCCAGCCTTTCGTCATATACGGCCTGCTGCGCACTGCCGATGCGGCAAGCCCGCTCGATGCGCCTGCGGTCGCGGCGTCGCTGCTTGCGTTCATCGTGGTCTACTTCACCGTCTTCGGGATCGGTGTGTGGTATGTGCTCAAGCTCATGAGCAAGCCGCCGCACGCGGGCGAATATGGCGTGAAGCGCGGCGATGTCGGCCCGATCCGCACCGCCGGGATTACGCCCGGACCGACGCAGAACCCCGGCGGCGAGGAGACGCTCCCCACCGAGGCGCCGGGCGAAAAGGAGCCGGTGTGATGGACCTCACCGTCGTCTGGGCCTTCATCATCGCCTTTGCGGTCTTCGCCTATGTGGTGATGGACGGCTTCGACCTCGGCATCGGCATCCTCTTCCCGACCTTCAAGGCCGGGCGGGAGCGCGACCGGGCGATGAACTCGATTGCGCCGGTGTGGGACGGGAACGAGACCTGGCTGGTGCTGGGGGGAGGGGGGCTGTTTGCCGCCTTCCCGCTCGCCTATGCGGTGATCCTGCCCGCGACCTATCCGCTGATCATCGCGATGCTGCTGGGGCTGGTGTTCCGCGGGGTCGCCTTCGAGTACCGCTGGCGTGATCCGGGCCACCAGAAGTTCTGGGACATGGCCTTCACCGGCGGCAGCTTCGTCGCCGCGCTCGCCCAAGGCATGACGCTGGGGGCGTTGCTGCAGGGTATCGAGGTGGTCGACAGGTCGTATGCAGGCAGTTGGTGGGATTGGCTCACGCCGTACACGCTGCTGACCGGCCTCGGCACGGTCGCGGGCTATGCGCTGCTGGGGAGCACCTGGCTGATCTGGAAGCTCGACGGCGAGGAACAGGCCCATGCGAGAAAGCTCGCGGTGCGCGCTGCCATCGCCACCATCGTGCTGATGGGCGCGGTGAGCCTCTACAACGTCACGCTCAACGCCGAATATGCCGCCCACTGGCTCACCGCGCCGCAGATCTACTGGGTCGCGCCGGTGCCGTTGGTGACCGCGATCATTGCGGTCTCGATGGTGCGTGCGATCACGCGCGACCGCAATTCCAAGCCCTTCTGGCTCGCCATCGCGCTGTTTTTCCTCGGGATGAGCGGGCTCGGGGTGACGATCTGGCCCTATGTCGTGCCCCCCGGCCTGACGATCTGGGACGCCGCCGCGCCCGAACGCAGCCAAATCTTCATGCTGGTCGGCGTCGCGATCACCATGCCGCTGATCATCGGCTACACCGCCTGGGCCTATTGGGTGTTCCGTGGCAAGGTGGCGGACGAGGGGTATCACTGATGTCCTTAAGTAGCGCAGCGGTAGGACAGCAAACATGCTGATGCCCCCCGAGCAACCGCCCGAGGGGCCGCTTTGGCAGCGTCTCTTGTGGATGCTGGGCATCTGGGCGGCGAGCGTCGCGGTGTTGGGTGCGGTCGCTTACATCATCCGCCTGTGGATTGCGCCGTGAGCGCCCCGGTCAAGGTCTGGTATGACGGTGCTTGCCCGCTGTGCCTGCGCGAGATCGCGCTGATGCGGCGGCTCGACCGGCGCGGGCGCATCGCCTTCATCGATGTCGCGCAAGGGAGCGACCCTTCCTGCCCGGTCGACCGCGCGCAGCTCCTCGCCCGCTTCCATGCCGAGGAGGACGGGGTGATCCACGATGGCGCCGCGGCCTTTGCCGCGATGTGGCGCGCGATTCCCTTGCTGCGCCCGCTCGGCCTTGCAGCGCGCTCGCCCGCAGTGCTCAAGTTGCTCGAGGCGCTCTACATCCGCTTCCTGCGCCTGCGCCCGCGCCTGCAACGCTTCTTCGCCTAGAAACCGCTTGCCCTCGGGCGGCGCATCGGCTGATCTCCCGGCCAAACACAAAGGGAGAGAACCGCCGCCATGACCTATTTCGGCGCGATGCAGAACGAGATCTACAACGCCGGCCTCAAGGGCATCCTGCCCACCTACCCGGTCGATTTCGCCACGCTTGAAAAGCGCGCGCACGAGGCGCTCGGCCCGATGCTCACCAACTACGTCGCGGGCGGCTGCGGGGATGAACACACGCAGGATCAGAACGCCGCCGCCTTCCACCATTGGGGCATGGTGCCGCGGATGATGGTCGATTGCAGCACGCGCGACCTGTCGATCGAGCTGTTCGGCCACCGCTACCCGACCCCGCTGTTCATGGCTCCCATCGGCCTTAACGGCGAGGCTTCGCAGGACCGTCACGGCGACATGGCCGCCGCGCGCGCATCGGCACTGACCGGGGTGCCGTTCTGTGCCTCGACGCTCGCCAATGATCCGCTCGAGGACGTCAAGCAGGCCTGCGGGGACACGCCCGCGTGGTTCCAACTTTACACGCCCAAGAACCGCGAACTCGCCGAAAGCCTGATCCGCCGGGCCGAGGAGGCGGGCTACAGCGCGCTGGTGGTGACGCTCGATACCTGGGTGACGGGCTGGCGGCCGCGCGATCTCAACGCCTCGAACTTCCCGCAATTGCGCGGCAAGGTGCTGCAGAACTAC